>NZ_SJXI01000006.1:0-16393 GCF_004337455.1 Parafrankia sp. BMG5.11
CGTGAACGCCCTCGCGGTCCTCCCCGGACCCGACGGCACCACCCTCCTCGCCACCGCTGGCAACGACACAGCGATTTTTCTGTGGGCACGAGCCAGCAATTAACGCTATTACCACACTCGACACCACCATATTTTGCAGCATCAAAAAATTAACAAACCAGAATGTCTGCAGAAAATTACATCGACTCTAGTCTTGGTGAAAAATATTTTTCCCGCCTCCGGAATTCTGCGCAGCGCCAGAAAAAGCATCATCTACTAGATCCAATGCGCCCACCGCAGATACGTCACCCAGTGCCACCAGAACCCACGAATTGCCGGAATCACAGCACATATACAGAGCGCCAGACTGTACTTGCATCGCGCCACCACCAGCTCGACACAGCGCATCCCACCGGAATTCGACGGCCAGCAACAAACCTGCTGAGCACAGCGCAGGAAAACCGCCCGCCAGACGGCGAAAAACCGCCCCGTCAGACAACTGATAACTATCACCCTTACGCTCGCACACCACCTGTGAACAGGCAGTTCAGCATTGCGTGCCAGCCTCAATTGCTTCTAAGCACTGGGTCGCAGGTTCGATCCCTGCCGGGCGCACAAATCGGCCCTCTGACCTGCGACGATGCCGAGCAAGATCGGCCAACGCGGGCCCGAAACCCGCTCTGGCGCCTAATAGGCACCAGGTCTCTCACCCGCTCCCCGCCGGCCGTCGGTAGCTCCGTGACCTGCGAACATCAGCCCAGAAGCGGGCAGACGGACACCGCACAGCGCGCTGACACCTGATAACTTTTCTACTTGTACCAGCCGTAGAAGATCGCTAACTGGGTGGCGGGGCCAGCCCCACAACCCCGCTGCGCTGGCGCGCACGCCTCCGCGGCAGCCCCAGACGCGGGCCCTGACTCAACGCCGTACGGCCCAGGACCTGACACGGTCTGTCCCGGTGACACACTGTTCGGGTGAGCAACGGGGGCAACACGCAAAGCGGCAGCGGCGCGGCCTGGGACTTTTTCGTCTCCTACACCCAGACCGACCGGCCATGGGCCGAGTGGATCGCCTGGACCCTGGAAGACGCCAGCTACCGCGTCTTGATCCAAGCCTGGGACTTCACCCCCGGATCGAACTGGGGCACCGGCATGGACCGGGGTGTCGCCGCCGCGCAGCGGACGATCGCCGTATTCTCCACCGCCTACACCCGCTCCGTCTACGGCGCAGCCGAGTGGCAGGTCGCCTGGTCCGCCGACCCCACCGGCGAGACCCGCAAACTCCTCGTCACCCGCGTCGAGGACTGCCCACGGCCCGGCCTACTCGGCCAGGTCGTCTCCCTCGACCTGCACGGCATCCCCGAGGACACCGCCCGCGCGTACCTGCTACACGCCGCCGAAATGGCTGTCTCTGGCGGTCGAGCGAAACCCGCCACCGCGCCCCCGTTCCCCACCAGCCCACAGACAGCACCTCCCCCACCGCCGTTCCCCTCCGCCCAACCCGACTCAGGTGCAGACACCACCAGCGCACCCGCCGCGGGCGGCATCCACATCAGCACCGTCACCGCACCCGACGGACAAGCCATCGGCGTCAATTACGGGCAGATCATCCAGAACCGGAACACCTCCGGCGGATGACCTCCGACGGCCAGAACCGGCCCACGGTCGACCATGTCACCGCGTCGAACGGGCAGGCAATCGGGGTCAACTACGGGCAGATCTGGCAGCAACGGTTCACGGGCCCGTTCGCCCTGCTGCGCGACGCCACCATCCCCCTCGACCCGCTCCCCGGAGACCTCCGACTAAACGACCCTGCCGACCCGGACAACCCGGTCGCCCGTTTCCGCGGACGCGCCGATCTCATCGACACCATCGACGCCTACCTCCAACGCTGCGTCCAGCTACGCCGCGGCGGCTACCTGCTCATCGAAGCCGAAGCCGGCATGGGCAAATCCGCCCTCGCCACCTACCTGGCTTTCACCCGCGCCTGGCCCTCGCACTTCACCCGCCTCACCGAAGGACGCACCCCCGAAACCGCCAGGCTCAACCTCGCCGCCCAACTCATCGCCCGCTGGCAAATCGAGGCTGCCCCCGGCGGCGTCCTGCCCGATAACGCCAACACCCCACACTGGCTCTACCTCCGGCTCTGCGACGCCGCGAGAACCCGCGACAACGACAAACAGCAGAAAGACCAGCCGGTCGTGCTGCTCGTCGACGGACTCGACGAAGCACCACCCCCACCCCCCGGAGAACTACCCCTCGGCCTGCCCACCGCCCTACCCCCCGGCACGATCATCGTCGCGACCACACGGCCCAAAACCCTCATCATCCCCACCGGGGCACGCGTCATCGAACGCATCGACGTCGAAAGCGTCTCCAACCGCCAAGACCTCCTCGACTACCTCACCACCCTCAGCACCACCGACCCCCAAATCGTCGACGCCCTCCACCACGCGGGCATGCCCGCCGGCCGGTTCTGCCGAACCCTGTCCGACCGCTCCGGCGGAGTATGGATCTACGCACTCACCGTCCTCGACCAGATCCGCGACCACGGCCGTAACCCCGCCGACATCGACCGGCTCCCCGAAGGACTCGCCGGCTACTACGCCGACAACCTCCACCGCTGGCAAAACGAACTTGGCGGCACCGCATGGGAGACCCACGGCCTCCCCGTCCTCGCCACCCTCACCGCCATCCGCGAACCCCAAAATGCCGCCACCATCGCCACCTGGGCAGGCGTCCCCGAAGCCAACACCCGCACCCTGCTCCGCGGCATCTTCCGACCGTTCCTCGCCACCCACCGGGGACCCACTACCCGCGACGACCTCTACCTACCTCGCCACCAGAGTCTGCGCGACTTCACCACCGGCACCACTCTCGCCGAGAGCGACGACGACACATTTCGCGACATCGCCGACGCCCTGTCCACTGCCACCCGCGAAGCGCACCAGCGAATCACCGCCATACTCACGCCCTCTGCCCCAATCGACCAGCGGGATTGGGTATCAACCTGCCGATACACTCACACTCATCTTGCCGAACATGCCGCCAAATCCGGGTGCCTCGACAATCTGGTCAACGATCCCGGGTTTCTATTGAGCTGCCAACCTGCGGGTATTCTTGATCACCACAAATATCTCCAGACCGCCGATGGCTTCGCTGCAGTTAAGGCCTACGAACATGCCCGCAGGGACATCAACAATTGCCCCGAAAATCCACCCGCCTTTTGGCTCCATATATGGGCACGCAAAACTTTCGCTTCCACTCTCACTCAAAATACTACACAATTTGCCCCCTGGCCTTGGACCGTCCAATCTGCCATGTGGGCAGGCGTCTCCCGCCACGCTCGCACCGTGAACGCCCTAGCCGCTGTGCCGTTGCCAGATGGGCGCGTTTTGCTGGCGTCCGCCGGCAACGACCCCGCGGTGCGACTCTGGGACCCGACCACAGGCAAACCCGAAGGCCCACCCCTCACCGGCCACACGGGCTGGGTACGAGCAATGACCCTTGTCCATCTGGCCAACCGTCGCGTCGTCCTCGCCACCACCAGCTGGGACCAGACAGTGCGGCTCTGGGATCCGGACATCGGAAAATCCACCCTCCCACCAATCATCAACCACGGCGGCTGGGTGCGAGCCCTGGCCACTGTCCCTTTGCCGGACCACCGCGCCCTACTCGCTACCACCGGTTGGGACCACACAGTACGACTGTGGGACGCCGAAAATGGCCAACTAGAAGGACCGCCTCTCACCGGCCACGCAAGCCCAGTGACCACGTTGGCCACTATCGCTCTACCCAACCAACGCAATTTTCTCGTCACCGCCGACGACAATAACACCATCATTGCTTGGAGCCCAACCACAACCGCACGACCCGACTGTGGAACTCCACAACCAGCGGACCCCACAGCCAGCCCCTCACCAGACACACCGACTATATGAACGCCCTCACCATCCTCCCCGGACCCCGACGACGGCGCCACCCTCCTCACCACCAGCGACGACATGGCGGATTCCCTGTAGGCACCAGCCTGGAATCAGAATCATCACTAGACTCAGCGCGGTCACATTTCTCCAGAACCACACCAATAAGCCGGAAGGCGCAATCCGCGCCGATCAAAAGGGCCTGAATAACAGTTTTCGCTCCGCCGGTGCGCTGCACATCGCCAGAAAGAGCTACCCGCCAGCCAGATTCGACACGACCACCCCAGACACGTCACCCAGCGCCATCAGAATCCACACACCGCCGGAGCCACAGCCCCGCCACGGAACGCCAGGCGATACTGACACCTCGCTATCGCCAGCTCAGAACAGCGCACACGTCGAAGGCGCGACGGCCAGCAAGAGAAACCGGATCGCGGGACGGAAAACCCGCCCCGTCAGACAACTGATAACTATGACTCCGGCGCTCGCGCACCACCTGCGAACAGGCAGTTCAGCATTTCGCACCAGCCCTAATTTCTTCTAAGCACTGGGTCGCAGGTTCGATCCCTGCCGGGCGCACAAATCGGCCCTCTGAACTGCGGCGATGCCGAGTAAGGTCGGACAGTGCGGGTCCGAAACCCGCTCGGACGCTTAATGAGCACCAGGTCTCCCACTGTTCCCCGCCGGCCGTCGACAGCTCCGTGACCTGCACCAGCAGAGCAGGAAGCGGCCCGCATCGCGGCTCACAGCGCTCAGTGACCTGATAACTTTTCCCCTCGCCGTTCCCCTCGAAGGTCCCCAACAGGCGCCCGGGCTCAACCCGCAGCCCCCGCCGCACACGGGCCCGCGCCTCGACCACAGTCCCGACGCCGGCCAGACGCGGACCCTGGCACACGCCGTACCAGCACGGTCTGACCCGGACAGTCTCGATGGCACACTGTCCGGGTGAGCAACGGGGGCAACACGGAAAGCACTACCGGCGACAGCCGCGCGGGCTGGGACTTCTTCGTCTCCTACACGGCGGCCGATCGCCCATGGGCGGAGTGGATCTCCTGGCAGCTCGAAGAAGCCGGCTACCGCGTGCTCGTCCAAGCATGGGACTTCGTCGCCGGAACGAACTGGCAGATCCGCATGCAACAAGGCGTGCAACGCGCTCAACGCACGGTCGCGGTGCTCTCCGACGCCTACCTGACCTCGGTCTACGGCCAGACGGAGTGGCAAGCCGCCCACGCCGCCGACCCCCACGGCTTCGGCCGCAAACTCCTACCTGTACGGGTCGAAGACTGCCTACGGCCGGGGCTACTCGGTGCCGTCGTCTCCATCGACCTGTTCAACCACGACGCCCACCAGGCCGGCCGGTACCTCCTCGACCACGTCCGCCACGCACTCACCGGACGCGCCAAACCCACCAGCCCACCCGGCTTCCCCGTACACCGGCCGAACGCACCGACCCGCGAACCGGCCTTCCCCACCACCGACCCTGAACCCGCCGACACCACCCTCGCCCCGGATGATCGACAGAGCCTTGAGGATCTACTCGCTCAACAACGCCGCACCCTCGGCCACGACGCCACCAGAACCCTCGCGACCGCTCACCTGCTCGGGTTGGCCTTGGTCAATCTCGGCAATCACACCGCAGCACGCGCCCTGCTCGACGACACCCTCACCCGCCGACGCGCCACCCTCGGCCACGACCACACCGACACCCTCAGAACCGCCCACCTGCTCGGGTGGACCCTCGACAGACTTGGCGATCACACCGCAGCACGCACCCTCCTCGACGACACCCTCACCCGCCGACGCGCCACCCTCGGCCACAACCACCCCAGCACCCTTGCGACCGCCAAACTGCTCGGGTGGACTCTGGGCAATCTCGGCGATCACACCGCAGCACGCGCCCTGCTCGACGACACCCTCACCCGCCGACGCGCCACCCTCGGCCACGACCACCCCAGCACCCTTGAGACCGCCCACCGGCTCGGGTGGACCCTGGACAAGCTTGGCGATCACACCGCAGCACGCACCCTCCTCGACGACACCCTCACCCGCCAACGCCACACCCTCGGCCACGACCACGCCAGCGCCCTTGCGACCGCCAAACTGCTCGAATGGACGCTGGACAAACGCGGCAAGAGGCACTCCCGACGGCAGCGATCAACCAGATGGCAAAGAGCGCCAGACGCCGGCTAGACCCGGACAGGTGTTGTTCCGCTCTCCGGAGCCTCGTCGAGGAAGAGAACATTGTCGCAGTCGATCCAAGCCCGGTGGCCAATCCCTCACCGGCCGCACCGAGCCGGTGACCGCCCTCGCGGCCCTGCCCGGCCCTGAGGGCACCACCTTCCTCTCCTGCACCAGCGCCGACACAGCGTTTTCCTGTGGACACCAGCCAGTAATTCATGTCATCATCACATCCGACACCCCGCGGTCTCAAATGAAATCCGCACCGGGCTAGACTCGGCTAACGAGTATTTTCCCTCTCGCCGGTGTGCCGTACAGCACCAAAAAACGCATCCTCGGGCCAGTTCTGACGCGCCCATCACAGACACGTCACCCAGCGCCACCAGGACCATGCATCACCGGAATCACAGCCTCGCCGCAGAACGCCAGGCCACACTGGCACCGCGCCACCATCAGCCCAGCACAGCGCATCCCGCCGGAGTTCGACGGCCAGCAAGAAAACCGCCGAACACAGCGCAGGAAACCCGCCCGCCAGGCGGCGAAAAACCGCCCCGTCAGACAACTGATAACTATGGCTCCTACGCTCGCACACCACCTGTGAACAGGCAGTTCAGCATTCCGCACCAGCCCTAATTGCTTCTAAGCACTGGGTCGCAGGTTCGATCCCTGCCGGGCGCACTGGTCACCGCGACCATCGGTGTGACCTAGGTATATAACCCATCGGGCATCTTGGGCGTCGACACTAATGCGAACCTCCACAACGTGATCGATCGCACACGGAAAGCTGCGACTATGGCTGATCTGGCGGGCTCGCATGCCCTCGCTCCCGTGCCCGTCCATGCAGCGCCCGGGCCTTGAGACCAAGCCATCGGAGAACAGCGAGGACCAGAGCGCCGTCAGAGCCGACGCGCAAATCGCTGGACGATCGCGATGTTGCAACACCGGTCGCAGCCACGGAAACCACTGGTCGCCTGCAATCAGACCGGGCAGTCTGTGCTCGTGGTCGTCCTCCCGTTCCCCGAGAACCGCACTGTGGGCATGATCGATTGGGTTGGCTCCTCCTACGACCACCTGGGGCCGCTGCCGGCACGCGGTGACGTGGAAGTACCGGACCGCGGGGAGGTGACCCTGGAGATCCACCCCGCCGCGGAGCTGGATGGCCACGGCGGCAGAACCGTCGAATCGGCCTCGGTCAGCTGGTCTCCGGTCGACGTGCGCTTTCTCGATCAGCTGCCCTCCGACAGCATCACCATGCTGTCGATCATGTATCCGGTTCAGTCGGGGTCGCTGTCCGCGCTCGCTCACCTGGCCCCGGGCCTGCGGAGACTGACGCTGGCCTGGACCGAACTGACCGACGAGGCGCTGCCGCACCTGGCCGCGTTGCGGCACCTGACCTGGTGGCAGAGTTTCGGCAACCATTTCAGCGACGCCGGGGTGCAGCAACTCGTCGCACTGGAGGAACTCGACCACCTCTACCTCGAAGAAGCAACCCTCACCCTGGCCGGCTTCGCCTTCGCCCGGCGTCTTGAACGGCTGTGCCGCCTGGGCGTCCAGGACGCGATGCTGTCGAAACGGGACCTGAAGACCCTTCGCCGCCAACTCCCGGGCGTGGACGTCGGGTGACAAGGATCCGTAGCGGCATCACGGCGCGGGCCGTCGAACTCGAACGGCTACACGCCGACGTACACCGACTATGGGCGCGCCGGAGCCTGAGCGCGGACCAGTGGGATGCCTGAGCTCGGGAGGCGGACCGCTTCGACCTGGCGGTCCGAGGCTTCTACAGCCCGTTCGACCGCGCCGCCAAAGCGCTACGGAGCGGGGAACCTGAGGAGGTCGAGACCGCCGTCCAGTTCCTCGAAGCCGATCCGTGGTGCTTTCGATCCGGCTACATGAAAGCCGAACTGATGCACCGCCTCGCCAACGGCCCGATCTGGACGCCCATCACCATCGGCTCCACGACGTCCTGGGCAGACGGCTGACGCACCCGCAACCCCGTCTCCTGCGCCACACCGCCCGCCTGGCCGCCGCCGTGTGGGACGACGACCTGCGCCAGCGAGTCGACCAACTTCCCTGCCCCGAACCCGCCAGGACGCATCAGGTTCAGCTCTTCCTGCACCTCGTCGAACAGCGGCTGCGGACCGAAGGCAGAACACTCGACGGGCGCCCCGGTCGCGACAGCGGCCACCGACCGCGCTGACCTTGCGAAGTCGGGTGGTCGGACACGCGGGCCCGGGCGGTCGGCCTGCTCGAATCAGACTTCCCGATAACCCGCCGTGCCCCGCACCACTCGGGCGTACCGCGTGGTCATCATGGTCTGCGCCCTTCGGCCTGCGGGTCCGGCGAGTCGCGGCAGGAATCCGTTCGGCCGGCTGAAAGCTGTGATGATCAGCCAGACCGCATCGCTGGCGTCACGCTCGACGACGAAAGCCTCCTCACCGACCTCAGGATGATCAGGCAGGGTCCCGTAGGCGAAACCCCGCCGGTCGGTCTCGTCGAGCACCCACACGACCCGACAGGCGGCCAGCACACCGACCCGTCCCCAACCCGCACACATCACCACGGTCACCCCGAGATCCGCCCCAGGGGACGACACCGCCAGCCCGAGTCTGGCACGCCGATGCATCCCCCAGCTCATGACCACCGCAGCAGCCGCCGCGAACACAGCCTGTCCCCGCCCCACCAACGAGGAATTGTCAAAACCTGTGGATCGTGTGGCGGACCGATAGAGATCAACTGAGCTGGTAGTGGCCGTTGGTGATGCCGTGCAACGCGGCCTCGGCTGTGGCTGCGGGATCCATGTGGCTGGAGTCCAACACGTGGGGTTCGAGGGTGTCGAGGCTGCTGAACTGGTGGTGAAGCGAGCGGATCGGCTCGGGGTCGGTCAACGCGTCGGTGGCGGTTCGGCTGGTAGCTCGGCGGAGCGTCGTCGCTTCGTTGGGGCGTAGCACGAGGTAGTGCAGCTCGATTCCGCTGGTCGTGCTGATGGCACGGAACGCGTCGAGGAACCAGGGGCCGATGATGCCGTCGCAGATCACGTCGTAGCCGCCGGCGGCGTAGCCGAACGCGGTGTCGGCCACGACGTTGATGACGATCGTGTTCTGGTGGTGCGCTTCGGGCAGGTAGGGCGCGATGGCGCCCTGGCGGATGAAGTGCCAGAAGTCATCGGCGTGCAGGTGCACGCTGAGCGAGAGCCGGTCGGCCACCTGCCGGGCGATCGTGGTCTTGCCCGCACCAGGCGGCCCGGTCATCACGATCACTCTGCCGGTTGGTGCGTCCGAGGCGCGGGCCGGCGCCTCCGGGTGAGCGGGGCGGGGACTGCTCATGCCGCGCGCGCCTGTGGGCGTTCGACGAGTTCGCCCGCCTCGAACACCGCACCTGCGCGGACGAGGGCGACGAGGTGCGGGGCGTTGACCGCGCGCCAGCGGGTCTGGGCGGACTCGATGAGCTTGAACGCCATCGCCAGCCCGACGGCACGCGACCCTGCCCCCTTGGTGACCTTGGTGCGGTGGCGGACGGTCGCGAATGTGGACTCGATCGGGTTCGTGGTCCGCAGGTGGATCCAGTGCTCTGCCGGGTAGTCGTAGAACGCCAGCAACACGCCCAGATCGTCGGCGATCTTCGCGGTGGCCTTCGGGAACTTCGCCCCGTACGCCTTGGCGAACGCCCTCGCTGCCTGCTCGGCGTGGGCCCGGTCCTCGGCGTTCCAGATCTCGGCGAGCGCCTTCTTCGCACCCGGGTGCGCGGAGGTCGGCAACGCCGACAACACATTCCCGATCTTGTGGAACCAGCAGCGTTGTTCGGTAGCTTCCGGGAACACCTCGCGCAGTGCGCCCCAGAACCCCAACGCCCCGTCCCCGACCGCGAGCACCGGTGCGGACATGCCGCGCCGGGCGCAGTCACGCAGCAGATCCGCCCACGAGCCGGTCGACTCCCGATACCCGTCCGTGATCGCGACGAGTTCCTTCCGGCCGTCGGCGCGGACCCCGATCAGGACCAGCAGGCACAGCTTCTCCTCGTCCAGACGGATGTTCACGTGCACACCGTCGGCCCACACATACACGTAGTCCACGCTCGACAGATCCCGGTCGCTGAACGTCTGGTAGTCGTCCTGCCAGGTCTTCGTCAGCCGGGTGATGGTGGCCGCGGACAGGCCGGCCGAGCTGCCCAGGAACTGCTTCAACGCCGGCACGAAGTCCCCGCTGGACAGGCCGTGCAGGTACAGCAACGGCAACACCTCTGCGACCCGCGGGGACCGGCGGCACCACGGCGGCAGGATCGCCGAGGAGAACCGCGCCCGCTGTCCGCTGGCCGCTGGCCGGGTCGACGTGGCGGTCGTTGACCCGCGGCGCGCGGACCTGGACCGCACCGGCCGCCGGCCCCGCTCATCGCGCTGGTCAGCAAGCCCGGCGATATACGCATCCACCTCGGCTTCCAACGCCGCGGCCAGCATCCGCCGAGCACCCTCACGAACGATCTCGTCGATCAACGACGGCGCACCCACCGCGCCGTCTTCCTGCGCGCCATCGTCTGGGACTACCGTGAGCACGGGCGTACCTTCCCGACCGACGCGTCAACGTCGGCCTGTTTGAGACCTCAACCTCGATCACCGGGAAGGTACGCCCCTCCCGGCCGATCCACAGGTCTCAACCATTGCTCCCGTGAGGGCTTGGACCCCCTCTGAGGACTGCTGCCGACGAGCTGGAACACTCGAGGGAAGCGGCACGCAAGGCCCCAAGACACGCATGCTCTCCCTCGACGCCGCCACCGCACCGATCAACTACCTGACCGACTCCGACAACCCGCCCGACGGAGTCGAGGAGATCACGAAGGCACAGATCGAGGAGTTCCTGACCTGGTTCGGCACCGTGCCGACGCCACGACAGCCGCAGCGCCGTGGCGACGCCTACGTGAACCAGACCTTCCGCGCCTTTCAGCAGTGGTTCAAGCGACTTCTCGACAAAGAGGAGATCACACACTCACCGCTGGAACGGATGTCACCACCGAAGGTCGACAAGAAGCCCGTCCCGGTGCCGCACGAAGACGAGATCCGAGCCGTTCAGGCCACCTGCGCCGGCAAGATGCTCGTAGACCCCGCGACAACCCGATCATCCGGTGCCTACTCGACTCCGGCGGGCGACGCACCGAGATCACCAAGCTCCGCGTCGACGACGTCGACCTCACGCGCAAGATGCTGCACGTGCTCGGCAAGGAGAACCGCCCGCGACCTGCGCCAATCGGCAACAACACCGCGCTGGCCCTCGACCGCTACCTACGGATGCGCGCCCGCGACAAGCACGCCAACCGCCCCGAACTCTGGCTTGCCGACCGTGGCCGCAGCCCGCTCACCGGTGACGGGCCCGCCCGGGCGACCCCCTGACTCAGCGATCAACGAAGCCGTCACGCACGGGCCGATCAGCTTTGGGTCTCGCCGGGTCGGCTGGCGGTCCAGCCGGCCCGGCTGATCGCACAGACGTTGTTCGCCTTCCACAGGCCGACGTCGGCGATCTCGTGGAAGGTCATCCCGAGCTTACGGGCGATCATGTTCATACCCGCGTTCTCTTGATGTGTGGCAGTGATCAGCTCGTCGACGTCAGGGTGAGTGAACCCGAAATCAAGCGCCGCCATGATCGCCTCGATGCCCAGGCCCTGGCCCCACCGGTCGCGGCGGATCGAGGCCGCGACCTCCACGCCGGGCCAGCCCAGGGCTAAGCAGGTGCCGGCGCGGCCGAGGAACCGTCCGCTGCGCCGGTCCTCGACCACCCACATGCCGTGCCCGCGGATCGCCCACATGCGATCAGAATCCGCCGGCCCCACCGCTCCCTCGATCAGCATCCACCCGACACGCCACCCATGATCACCCCGGCCCGAAGCTCCAGCGTCCGATGCTCGACGGGCTGGTCAACGAGTACCACGACGCGACCCGACCGTTCCCACGGAAGACCACGTCAACCGTAGAAGACCAGCTCACAGACCGGGACCTTCTTTCTGGAGCCCCACAGAGCCGCACGCAGCCGGATCGCAGGCCGGGCATATCGGGTCTATCGCCATGCCGAGCAGTTCGATCGCACTGTCGGGTGCCACCGACTCTCCCAGGACGGGGCTCATGTACGGGCCCGGCGAGAGAGGGCACGAACCCCGCACCTCGCGTATGTTACCGTCTTTTGGAGGTCACTTTTATTAGAGGGGGACTGTCACATGCAAGGATTGGGGGCGCGGCGGTGGTGGGCGCTGGGGGCGGTCAACCTGAGCGTTCTCGCCGTCAGCCTGGACGGCACCGTCCTGTCGGTAGCCCAGCCGACGCTGTCGACGGCGCTTGACGCTTCGCAGTCCGACCTGGTCTGGTTCTCCGCCGGCTATCTGCTCGTACTAGCGGCGGCGGTGCTGCCCGTCGGCTTGGTGGGCGACCGGTTCGGCCGCCGGGCGGTCTTGCTCGCGTCCCTGGCGCTGTTCGGCCTTGGGTCGGTGCTCTGCGCCTACGCCGGATCGATCGCGGTGTTCCTGACAGGGCGGTTGCTTCAGGGCCTGGCTGGCGCCGGTATCACGGTGATGGCCCTGTCGGCCCTGGTCGTCCTGTTCGACGAGCATGAACGCCCACGGGCAGTGGCGATCTATCAGGCAGCGGCCTTCCTTGCCCTACCACTCGGCCCGATTCTCGGCGGCTGGATGCTGTCGCAGTTCTGGTGGGGCTGGGTCTTCCTGCTCAACGTGCCGGTCGTCGTGCTCGCCGCAGTGATCGGTTTCGTCCTGATCCCGGAGTCACGGTCGGCGGAACGCCCTGGTCTGGACCCGGTCGGCACGGCGGCGTCGGCGGCGGGACTGGCCCTGGTGATCTATGGTCTGGTGCGAGCCGGAGAGCACGGTTGGGGCAGCCTAGACGCGGTACTGCCGATCGCTGCGGGAGCCGCCATGGTCGCCGGGTTCGTCTGGTGGGAGCATCGGCTCGGTCGGATGCCCGCCGGCCGGCCGCTGGTCGACCCGCGGCTCCTGCAACCGGGCCCGTTTCTATGGGGATCAGCACTCGCCGCGGTCGCGGGCCTAGCGATGATTGGAGTACTTTTCACCATTCCTCAGTACTTCCAGGGAGTGCAAGGGACAGACACGCTCGGCAGCGGCCTGCGTCTGCTTCCCCTCATCGCCGGCATGGTCGTCGGCGCCGGGCTCTCCGGACGGCTTCTACCAGCGATCACCGCGCGATTGACGATAGCCTTGGGCTTTGTTCTCTTGGCCGGCGGTCTCGCCATAGCAGTCACCACCACGCCTACTTCCGACACCGCGTTCACAGCCGGCTGGACAGCGCTCGTAGGCGCGGGAACTGGACTGGCCCTGTCCGCAGCGACCGCCGCAGCACTGGCTGGACTGTCGGCCGAACGCAGTGGGACCGAATCAGCCATCGTGCAGGCATTCAATAAGACAAGCGGACCACTCGGTACGGCAATTACCGGCAGTATTCTGGTCGCGGTTTACCATACCCGGCTCGACAGCGCCGAGCTACCGGCGACGGTCGCCGAGAGCGCGCGCAGGAGCCTCTATGACGGTACGATCGCCGCGCACGCGGCCGGGGCACCCGGACTGGAACAAGCGATCCGCTCAGCGTTCGTCGATGGGATGAGCGTCGCGTTCCTGGCGTCGGCCGCGATCGCCCTGCTCGGCGCCGTCATGGCCCTGGTCCTCCTTCCCCGAGGCCAATCCCGTGGAACGGAAGCCGGACAGCCGACCGAGGAAGGGACCGTCGATGCCGTCGCCCACTGACCCAGCAATGCCTGGCCTGCGAGAACGCAAGAAGGCCCGAACTCGGGCCGCCATCCAGACCCACGCCCTGCGGCTGTTCCGCGAACAGGGCTACCACGCCACCACCATCGAACAGATCATCGACGCCGCGGAAGTCTCGGAGACGACCTTCTTCCGTTACTTCCCCACGAAAGAAGACGTCGTTCTCCAGGACGACCTCGACCCGCTGATCATTGAGGCGTTCCACGACCAGCCCGCGGATCTCACACCCATCCAGGCGATACGCGCCGCGATCCGTCAGCAGTTCGAGGCCCTCACACCGCGCCAGAGGCAGGCGGTACAGGAACGCACCTCGCTCATCATCGCCGAACCCGCCCTGCGCGCAGCCATGCTCGACCAGATCTCCCAGACCATGCTCCTGCTCGCCGACGCGATCGCCGAACGGACCAGACGCCCAAAGGACGACCTCGCCGTACGCACCATCGCCGGCAGCGCCATCGGCGCCATGCTTGCCGCCCTGCCCACCCTGACCGAAGATCCCCACGCGGATCTGTCCTCTCTTGTCGACCAGGCACTTGGCTACCTGGACCCGATTTCCGCACATATCAGCGGCGCAACCGCGAGCAATCCTTTGATTACTTCGTAATGAAGTCCAGCGGCTTCTTGACTGTAGCGGCGAAGGGCCTCGACCGTGTCGACACCGGAGTCAGGTTGATAGGCAGCGCACACCAGTAACGGCGACCGCATTTCTGTGATCACGTTGTGGATTGTGGTGGACAGGTGGCTGCCAGATCGACCTGACGGCGTGGCGGACGTGAATGCGAGGCTGCCACCGGTGACCGTCGCGGGTTGTGTTGACCATCGAAGATCGGCCAGTGGCCGTGCGCCACAGCATGGACTGCGCCCTGTAGCGCGCCGAGTTCGATAAAGAGCCCAGGTGTGAACAGGAACGGGTCAGCTTCAGGCTGGCTGTACCTCGCTACCGTCATCGACTGCCACACAAAAGCCGTCATCGGCTGGGCCATGGACGACAACTACCGCACCGGGCTCATCGAAACCGCCATCACCATGGCCGCCCGTAACCACCAGCTCACCGCCGGAGCTATTTTTCATTCGGACCGCGGAAGTAACGGCGGATTCAACTGGTCGTCGCAACACCTCGATCCGGAGGTGTGGAAATGGGACGGCCGGCGGATTGGACCGAGACGGTCACGGGACGGGCGGGGATGTGCTCGCCGGGGCGGCCGCCGGTGGCACGGCAGGAGCATCAGCAGCGGTTCTGGGCGGCGATCGCGCGGGGACTGAGCAGCGAGGACGCCGGTGTCGCGGCCGGCGTGTCGCCGGCCGTCGGGACCCGGTGGTTCCGCAACTGTGGCGGGATGCCCCCTTCGGACTTCCCCGCCCCGTCGGGGCGGTATCTGTCGTTCGCTGAGCGGGAGGAGATCGCCCTGGGTCGTGCCCGCGGGGACAGCATCCGCCAGATCGCGCGGGGCCTGGGTCGGCCTGCGTCGACGATGTCGCGGGAGCTGCGGCGTAACGCCGGCACCCGCGGCGGGACGCTGGTCTACCGGGCCACGCTCGCGCAGTGGCATCGAGACCGCCGGGCCACCCGGCCCAAGACTGCCAGGCTCGCCGGCAACGAGCGGCTACGTGGCTACGTGCAGGACCGGCTCGCCGGGCCGGTCCGGCGCGGCGACGGCACGGTGGTGCCCGGCCCGTGGACGGCGCCGTTCACCGGCAGGAACAAGCCGCACCGCCAGGACCGCCGCTGGGTCAGCGCGTGGAGCCCGGAGCAGATCTCGCGGCGGCTGCGGGTCGATTTTCCCGACGACCCGACGATGCGGATCTCGCACGAGGCGATCTACCAGGCCCTTTACATCGAAGGGCGGGGGACGTTGCGCCGTGAGCTGGTCGCGTGTCTGCGCACGGGCCGCGCGCTGCGGATGCCACGCGCGCGGGCCGGACGGCGCGGCGACGGCATGGTCACCCCCGAGGTGCGGATCGGCGCCCGGCCGGTCGAGGCCACAGACCGGGCGGTCGCGGGGCACTGGGAAGGAGACCTGATCATCGGATTGAACCGGTCCGCGATCGGCACGCTGGTCGAGCGCACCACCCGGCTCACGGTCCTGCTGCACCTGCCCCGCATGGACGGCTACGGCCACCAGCCGAGGGTGAAGAACGGTCCGGCGCTGGCGGGCCGCGGTGCCGACGCTGTCCGGGACGCGATCACCCGGGCGTTCGCCGTGCTACCGGAGCAGCTACGGCGGACCCTGACCTGGGACCGCGGCACGGAGATGGCCGGACACGCCGCGCTGACCGCCGACACGGGCCTGGGGGTCTACTTCGCCGACCCGCACAGCCCCTGGCAGCGCGGCACGAACGAGAACACCAACGGGCTGCTACGCCAGTACTTCCCCAAGGGCACCGACCTGTCCCGCTGGACCCGCCACGAACTCGCCACCATCGCCGCGACCCTCAACGACCGGCCCCGCAAGACCCTCCGCTGGAAGACCCCCACCGAAGCGATGAACAACCAGCTACTCTCACTCCAACAACCCGGTGTTGCGACGACCGGTTGAGTTCGGT
>NZ_SJXI01000063.1:0-37551 GCF_004337455.1 Parafrankia sp. BMG5.11
GACTTAAGCTTCACGGCATTGCTCCATGACCTCGAAACCCGTCGCTTTCCTGTTCGCCGACCTCGGGATAGTCCAGTCCCACTCCCGGCCCAGGACATCCAACGATAACCCCTACTCCGAGTCCCAGTTCAAGACTTTGAAGTACCGGCCGGGTTATCCCCGCAGGTTCGACAGCATCGAAACCGCACGCGCCTGGTGCCGCGAGTTCTTCGACTACTACAACGCCGACCATCGGCACTCCGGGATCGGTCTGCTCACCCCCGCGACCGTCCACCACGGCCAGGCCGAGACCGTCCAGGCCGCCCGCGCCCAGGTTCTCGCCGCCGCCTACGCCACCCGACCGGACCGGTTCGTCCGCCGCCCACCGACACCACCGCCGCTGCCGACACCAGCCTGGATCAACCCACCCGAACAGACCCACGACCAGCCAACCGCCGACACGGAACACCCAGCTCAGTAGTTCCTACAAGATCTTGCCTCGATCAGGTTGACGGGTTCCGCCCTCGCTCGCGGACGGCGTCCCAGCAGCAGTGCCGTTTCCTCACGAGCCTGGTCGACGTACCTCCTGGCGCGATCCACCCACACATCCTCTCGTTGCCCCCAATGCGGCGTAACTACTATGTCATGTAGCAGATCAGCACCCTCCCGGCACCTGGGCCCACAGGCAGGACCACCGAGCAAGTCGGCCCACACGCGCATTCGGGACGTCCTCCACTCCAAGCTAGGGTAGATTGCGCCCCATGAGACTCACCTCAGCAACTACGATCCATAGTAGGTATCGGCGACAAGGGGTCGAGCCACGCCAGTCCGTCCGGCGACGGGCAAGACTGCGGGGATGGACGTACGTCACCGGCCGCAGCGATGTCCAGATGCAGCCGAAGGCGGTGACCGGGGCAAGCAGGACCGCTCGCGTAGGCGCGGGATGAGATGGACGCGGTGCTTGTCGGGTGCCGTACGAGGGGGAGTTGTGGAACAACTCGGCGACCTGGAAGCCGAAATCATGGACCGGGTGTGGTCCGCACGCGGGCCGGTGGCTGTCCGTGATGTCCGGGCACTACTCGCGCCAACACGCCCGTTGGCCTACACGACCGTGATGACCGTCATGGACCGGCTGTTCCACAAAGGGTGGCTGACCCGGGAACGAGCCGGACGTTCCTACCGCTACCAGCCCGCATTGGGCCGCAGCGCCTACACCGCCCAGCTGATGAGATCCGTGCTTTCCGGGGCGGACGACCGAGGCCTGACGCTGCTCCACTTCGTGCACGCCATGGATGCTGCGGAGTACGAGACGTTGCGCGAAGCGGTGCAGTGGCACTCCTCCAGCCGTGGTCGCGACGATGAGGAACCCACCCCATCATGATCTTTGGTGTTCTCGCGGTGTACGCGGCCCTCGTCGCCTACGGTCTGCCCTACGCCCTCCGCGCTGCTTCCTGGACGTCCCGTGCGCCGCGGCTCGCCGTCGCCATGTGGCTGGCCGCGATGATCTCCGTGGTCTCCGTGGCGGTACTGGCCGCAACGCTCCTGTTCATACCGCTGCACGCGATCGGGGACACGCTGGTTCTGCTTGTCCAGTGGTGCGGTTGGACCAACCACAACCTGACGATCTCCATCCACTGGACGACTCCACGAGTTGCCGGCGTCGTCCTGAGCACCGCTGCGGCGCTCCGCCTCCTTCATGTCGCCGTCGCCGTCACCATCACCGGCCGTCGATCGCGCGTCCGTCATCGGCATGACGTCCGATTGCTCGGGCGCTTTCATCCCACACTTCGGATCTACATACTGGATCATGCTGATCGCAGTGCGTTCTGCCTACCGGGCCGGAGCGGGGGCGTCGTCGTCACCGAAGGCGCGCTGCAAGCGTTGCATCCCACCGAACTCGACGCCGTCATCGCGCATGAACGCGCCCATCTCGCAGGCAGACACCACCTCATCCTCACGACGGCAGCCGTGCTGGCCGGAGCCTTCCCAGCCGTGCCGCTCTTCGGGACAGGACAGGAGGAGCTACGCCGACTCGTCGAACTCACCGCTGACGACAGCGCGGCCCGGCGCAGCGCTCCCCACGTCGTCGCCGAAGCAGTGCTACGGCTCGCGGCTCCCCCAGCATCCGTGCTGGGCATGGCGAACACCGGCGTACGGCAACGGGTACTGCGTCTCTTGACCGCGGAGCCGCCCCTGTCCCGTCCCGCCGTCGTGGCTCGCAGCCTCATCGTCGCCGTGCTGCTCCTCCTGCCACTCGTTATGACCACGGTTCCCGCCCTCAATGAGCTCGGATATCACTGCGTCTGATCGTCTCGCTGCGACCGCCTGCAGCACCATGGCCTTCACAGCGGCGTGGGAGTCAGACCAGACCGGCTGGCCTACTAGGGGATCGGTTGCAACGACCACCGGCACCTCGCCGCCGAAAGCCGCCCGGGCCACGATGGCCAGTGGAACCGGCTCAGGTCACCCGACCGACCGAGTAGGAGTCCGCCCAGATGGTCTGGAGCTTCACCACGTCACCGGTCTTCGGCGCGACCCACATCTTCCCGCCACCGGCGTAGATCCCCATGTGGTAGATCGCGCCGGGCTGGCCGAAGAAGATGAGATCGCCTGGCTGTTCGGAGCCCTGAGCGATCCTGGTTGTCGCCGCGTACTGCTGGTCGGTGGTCCGGGGAAGTGTCTTGCCGAGCTGCTTGTAGATGTACTGCACCAGGCCGGAGCAGTCGAAGCTGTACGGCCCGGTCGCCCCGTAGACGTAGGGCTTACCGGCTTGCCGCGACGCCAGGTATACGGCTTTCTCCCCGAGCGTGTTGGCCGGGATGCTGACGTCGACCGCCGGAGTCTCGACGTTCACGGCATTGCTGGTGCCCTGCACAGATACCGGCGGCGGGGCCGGGCGTACGCGCAGCGTCGCCTCGTTCTCCGAGCGGGCGGACTGGAGGGCGTCCGTTCCATCGAAGATCACCGTGACGTTCGTGGTGATGAGGACGCGGGCCGTGTAGGAGGCGAAGCCACGCTCGTCGGTGGTCAGGTGCAGGAAGGTCGCCCAGCCGGTGGGTAGCTTGACCTGTACCTTGATGAGCTGGTCCGCCAGCGGGGCGTGGGTCTCCTCGTTGAACAGCGAGAAGCCGACATTGACAGGCTCGTCCGCGTTGACAGTCACGTCGGGGTTCGTCACGCGCAGACCCACGTCGATCTTGGACGACAGAGTCGGTGCAGAGATGTCCGTCGTGGCATCAAGGACGGTGCGCGACGCGCCCTCTCCCGCGGCACCCTGGACGGGGCCGTCGACTGCCACCCGGGACCCGATCTGGGTCGCGAGCGTCAGTGACGTGGTGTTCGTGCTGTCGTCCAACGCGCCGTCCGAGCTGGGCTCCGGCGCACATCCAGCGAGAGCCATACCGGAGACCACGACAGTGCCAGTGGTCACCGCTGCGACAGCGCGGGCCCGCGCTCTGGCCCGGCTCGACGCTGTGGGGACGGACGGAGCCCGGTGGCGACCGCGTCCCTCCTGTCGGCGTCTTTCTGCATCAAGCTGCGCACTCTGCGCAGACACCATGGTGATCCTTCCCCTACGCCTGCGAGGTGATGCGAGGTGAGCTGTCGGGTTCGGGCTGGGAGCCCGGCCGAACGCCCCGTGCGTATTCGGCTTCACCCCAAGGGCATCGAAGGAGGCGACGCCCGGAGGAACGTGGTTCCCCCGCTCCTGCCCCAGATGCAAGTCGGAGGGGTCACCGGACCAGGGGCAGGATTCGGCGTACGGTCCGATGCTGCAGCAGATGCACACACTACCAACTACAGAGCATAGTAGGTAGCAATCGGAAGATCTCAGAAGATCTTCGACGGACATCCACGCCGCTCCAGCAAGATCTAGGTTCGCCGAGCGGAGTAGACGCGCCTTTGGAGTGCCTTCGATCACCAGATCGCGGTCAGACCGCCACCCAACCAAGCCTCCCCGGGCCCGCGCAGCGAGGATCAGGACAGCAATTCGGCGCACTGCGTCCGGACACCACCCACCCTTCGCGAGGCTCGGCACCTACTACGAGACATAGTTGCCCGGGGTGAGGGGATCTCTCGGTGCTGACCTCTCCACCACCGAAAGACATTGATCATCGAGACTGGTGGCTGTCGGAAGGATTGACGGGACGTCTGTCGGGGCCGCCAAAGCCGCTGCGGCCCGCGGTGTCCGATGAACGGTCGGGTAGTCCGGGTGGATCGTCTTGCCCCGTCGCCTTGCTCGCAGGTCCGAAACGGGCCGTTAAGGCCACCATCTCCGGCAGGACGGTCTCCGGCACCGGCCTGGTGCCATGCCACGAGGGCCGCTCGCGGCCCACACCTGGTCCATGGCCTCGACTTCGAGGTCTCCCAGCCGTTCCGCTGTTCCGGTCGTCAGCTGTCTCGTCGTCAGGTCATTCGCCGCGACCGACGTTCGCGTTCGTCGTGCCGAGTGTCGCGCCTGGGACCCGAGGTGCCCTGGGACACCGGCGCGCGGCCGGTGCCCCAGGGCCCTGCTCGGCTATCCGGTACCGAGCAGGCCCTTCATGGTCTCGACCTCTGTGGTCTGCGTGGACTCGATCGTCCTGGCCAGGGCCACGGCGTCGGGGAACTGTCCGTCCCGCTGTTCGGTGCGTGCCATCGCAATCGCACCCCCGTGGTGCCGGATCATCATCTCCAGGAACATGCGGTCGAAGTTCGGACCAGACGCCGTCTGGAGAGCGGTCAGGTCGCCCTCCGACATCATTCCCATGTCGTCGGTGCCATGACCGCCGGCGCCGGGCATGGCGGTGGGTTCGCCCCACGCTGCAAGCCAGCCGGTCATCGTCTCGATCTCCGGTGCTTGCGCGGTCCCGATCTGCTGGGCCAGCGCGAGCACCGCCGGATCGGCGGCCCGGTCGGGTGCCAGCTCCGCCATCTTCACGGCCTGCTGGTGGTGCGGGATCATCATCTGGGCGAACATCACGTCCGCGTTGTTGTGGGCGCTGTCGCTGGCCTCACTGCTGCTCCCTGCTGTGGCGGACGACGGGCCCGTCGGGGTGTCGTCGCCCCCGCACGCCGCGAGCGTGGCTGTCAGGGCCAGTGCTACGGCGGCGAGTCCAAGGTGGCGTCTTCTTCGCACGAGTCGTCCTCGGTGTCGGATTGCCAACGGATCTGAGGCCGGAGTCGTCGAGCGCGCCGACAGGCGTGCGTGACGTCCGACGCAGGTCCGCTCACAGCCGCCACACGCAGTAGACAGACAGGTCGGTCACGTACCGAGGCGGCGGCGTCTGCGGTGGGTCGCCACGCGTCCCGGTGAAGGCAGAGGCACCGAAGGGGGTGGACATGGCCGCCAGGCCGTGTTGTTCGCCGCCGTGAACCGGTTCGGGGTCGTCCCGGAACACCGCCGAACAGAGCACGCCCTGGTGGCCGTGGGGTTCGGCCCCAGGCTCGTGCGAGTGGGACCAGTGCGGGTGAACGTCACGGTCGGTTCCCTGGACACAGGGCGGCGAAACGAGCGCGTGCACCTGCGCGGCCAGGCCGGCGTGCATCGCCAGCAGCCCGAGCAGGACGGCTGACACGAGCGTGAGTCGAGCCCAGAGCGCGCCGTGTCGTGCCGGTGTCTCGCAGCGCGTCACGTCACCCTCTTCCGCGTCCGCCACCCAGAGCCTACTACGCAAGATAGTTGTTGCCGCCATGACCGTTCGCCCGCGGGGGCGCGAGGTGCCACCCAAGAAGGGGCCATCAGCCCTTTTACCTAGCCATGACTCCCCGAGGCTCGCTGGCCGAGGGCCACGACAAGGCCATGCACACGGCGGCGCTCCGAAGGAAAACTACTATGCTCCGTAGTGGTAGTTCGATTCGGGAGTTCGCCGCCAAGCTTGTAGAGGGGAGCAGAGTCCGTGCCCGCACCGACCTCCGATCGCCCGAAGCGGTTCGCGCGTCTGCAACCGTCCCGCGCCAGGTACCAGGCCGGCGGGTGCGCCGCGGCCGGACGGGCTGGTGGGTCCCCCGGTGATGTGGGTCAGCGACCCGTTCGTCGACTCCGGCAGGGGCTTCTGGGCCAAGCCGGAAGGCGCCAACCCCGGGTACACAGAGGAACCCGGAGGGCGGCTGGACCAGGCCCGGCCCTGACGTCTTACTGCCCGGACCAGTACCGCACCCCGGACAACGTTGCCGCCTACGCCGGGCTGGGCCACGAGTTCGCCAACCGGTTCGAGCAGGTCGACATCCTGGTGTGCAGTGTCGGCACCGGCGGCCACCTCGCCGCGGTCCTAAGCCGAGGCCGGTTCTGTCAACGTTCGCGGCAGCTTCTGCCGTTTGAGCAGCAGGGCGTTCACCGCGACCAGGAAGCTGGACCCGGACATGGTCAGCGCGGCGATCTCGGGTCGTAGCGTGAGCCCGACGAGGGGTTCGAAGACGCCGGCGGCGATCGGCAGCGCGACCGCGTTGTAGCCGACGGCCCAGGCCAGGTTCTGGCGCATCTTGCGGACGGTGGCGCGGCCGATGAGCAGGGCGGCGGGCACGTCGAGCGGGTCGGAGCGCATGAGCACCACGTCCGCGGTCTCGATCGCCACATCGGTGCCGGCGCCGATCGCGATGCCGAGGTCGGCCTGTGCCAGCGCCGGAGCGTCGTTGACGCCGTCGCCGACCATCGCCACTCGTCGGCCGCCCGCCTGCAACCGGGCGACCTCGGTGGCCTTGTCGCCTGGCAGGACCTCGGCGATCACCGTGTCGATGCCGAGTTCCTTCGCGATCCGCTGCGCCGTGCCCAGGTTGTCGCCGGTGAGCATCACGACCTCGACGCCGGCGTCGTGCAGTGCGGCAACCGCCGCCGCGGCGGTCGGCCGCGGTGTGTCGGCGAACCCGACGATGCCGGCGATCCGCCCGTCGACCGCCACCAGCACGGCCGTGCGCCCGTCGGCCGCGAGGGCGTCCAGCCGGTGGGCGGCGTCGCCGAGCGCGACGCGCTCGGCCCGCATCAGCCGGCTGTTGCCGACCGCGACGCGGTGCCCGTCGACGGTGGCCACCGCGCCTTGCCCCGGGACGTTGCGGAACGCCTCGGCGTGGTGCCGGGGCATGCCGCGCGCGTCGGCACGGCGGGCGACCGCCGCCGCGAGCGGATGCTCGGATTCCCGTTCGACCGCAGCCGCCAACCGCAGCAGGTCCTCCTCGGGGAGGTCGATCGTCTCGACGTCGATGACCTCGGGCTCGCCCTTCGTCAGTGTGCCGGTCTTGTCCATGACAACCGCGGTGACGCCGGCAGCGGTCTCCAGCGCTGTCGCGTTCTTGAACAGGACGCCCCGGCCGGCACCCAGTCCGGTGCCCACCATGATCGCTGTCGGGGTGGCCAGACCGAGGGCGTCCGGGCAGGTGATGACGACGACGGTGATCGCGAACAGCACCGCCTCCTGCGTCGGTCGGTCGGTGGCGAGCAGCCACACCAGCAGGGTGGCGAGCCCGCCCATAAGGGCTATCAGGACGAGCCAGTACGCGGCCCGGTCAGCCAGCCGCTGGCCGGGAGCCTTGCTGTTCTGCGCCTCCTGGACCAGGGAGACGATCTGCGCCAGGGCGGTGTCGACGCCGACTTTCGTCGCTCGGACCCGCAGGGTGCCGGTGGTGTTGATGGTGGCACCGATCGCCTCGGAACCCGGCGCCTTGTGGACGGGCAGGCTCTCGCCGGTGACCATCGACTCGTCAATGTCGGACTCGCCGTCAGCGACCACTCCGTCGACCGGAATCTTGCCGCCCGGCCGGACCAGCAGCAGGTCCCCGACGACCACCTGCGCGGTCGACACCTCGACAGGTTCGCCGTCCCGTAGCACCAACGCCTTCTCAGGCGCCAGCTCCAGCAACGAGCGGATCGCGTCGTTGGCGCCGCCGCGGGCACGCATCTCGAACCAGTGGCCCAGCAACACGAAGGCGGCGAGCACGGTAGCCGCCTCGTAGAAGACCTCGCCGCCGCCGGTGAGGGTGACGACCAGGGAGTACGTACAGCCGGTACCGATCGCGACGGCGACGAGGACCATCATGTCCAGGGTCCGCGCACGTAGCGCTCTGAACGCCCCGTCGAAGAAGATCCACGAAGCCCAGAAGATCACTGGCAGGCTCAGGAACAGCTGGAACACGTCGTCGCGCAGCCCAAGCGGGGCGGGAACCTCGAAGCCGAGCACGTCCCTGCCGATCGCCGACCACAGCAGGATCGGGACCGAGAAGATCACAGCCACCAGGAATCGGTGGCGCATGTCGGCGACCATCCCGGCCATCGACAGGTCGCCGTGCCCGCCGTGGCCCATTGCCTTATGCGGAGAGGCGACCGGGGTCCGGTCGTCTCCTGGTCCGTGGCCGGCGTGCCGAGCGTGTGGTTCGTGCACGGCGTGTGCCTCGTGGGCAGCAGGCGGGTGAGGGGGATGGTGCGACGGGACGTCCGGTCGGGGTCCGACCTGGCCGGACCGCGGTTCGCTCGCGGCCTCGGCATCCGAAGCTCTCGCAGGTGAGACCGGCACGGACGCTACCGGTGTGTGTGCGGGGGGCCGCCCCGGTTCGGCGAAGGGATCACAGATGTGCGCCGGAACGGACAGCCCGTCGCAGTGGTAGCCGCAGTCGCGAATCCAGCCCGCCAGCTGCGCCGTCGAGGTCTGTTCCGGGTCGAAGCGGACCAGCGCGGTCTGCGCCACCGGGTTCGCCGCCACCTCGACCACCCCTGGGCGTCGGCCCAGCACGGCCTCGACACGCGCCTTCTCCGTCGCCCACCGCAGCCCGGAGACCTCCAGAACCACGGTCGACGTCCGACCGTCGTCCACCTGTGAAGACATGACCGGCTCCTCCCCGCAAACGACCGCCGGCGGGCCGAGCCAGGCCCGCGCTCGGACCAGAGAACATACATCTATACCCCCCATGGGTATAGATGCGTTGCGTTGCCCACGGGAAGGCAGGCGGCAGGTCCGCCCGGGTCGCGCTCCCCCGCACCCGGTCGGGCCACGGGACCGGAAGTGGGCTGAGAGTGGCGGACCACCAAGCCTTCGCTATCTACTGCACCCCGTAGTAAGTCATCAAGCCGCATCATCTTCCTTGGACGGTTGGATCGCCTGCCCACCCTCCCCCCGCGACAAAGGCCTAGATGCCTGGGGCAGGAACTACCAAGGATCGAGGGCGCCAGCCGCTGCCACCGTCGCTCTCTCGGCAGCTGGAAGGACCACTTCGGCCGGTCACTGTTGACCCGTTTGTCTACTACGTGCGGTAGTGGTTTAGCGTAGCCTTCGGCCACTCACGCCGGACCGCGTGCCGATCCTGCCCCGGTCTCGGCGCTCCCTTCGACATGCACGTCGGGCAGGAAAAGGGTTCCGTCCTTCCTCCGGGCGCCACGACTGGCGAGGCCCCGGAGAGGGAAGCCGGACACGGCAGCCGGTAGGCGCCGCCGTACGAGAAGGAGCCCGCGATGTCGGGCGTCGCTGCCAGCGCCTTCTCGCGAGACGCCCAGCTGGTGCTCGACCGGGAGTCCTTCGGTACCCTCGTCCGCCGTCGCGGAGGTTCGGTGAATCTCGCAACTGTTCTCGTGACCGGCTTGTTTGCGGGCGGGGTGTCCTGTGCCGCGGTACAGGGCGGACTGCTGACCGGTCTGATCACCCGGCAGCGTGCTGCGGCGGCGGGATCAGCGCGGCTGCCCGGTGGCGCACCCGTCCGAGGCCGCCACTCGGCCCGTGGCCAACGGGCGCGGTCTGGTCCAGGGAGGCGGTCGCCGCAAGCAGGGAAGGAACCGGACTGGCGCGCGCAGCTCGGCGACGACCTCGTGCCGGTCGGTGGGTTCCTGGCCGGCAAGTTGGTCTCCCACGTCCTGCTCGGGGCGCTGCTGGGAGCGGCCGGCAGCGCGGTGGAACTCTCGGTCGACGCGCGCACCTGGCTACAGACCGGCGCCGGCCTACTGATCATGCTGTTCGGTCTCGCCCAGCTGGGCGTACCCGGATTCCGCCGCGTCGTCGTTGAACCGCCCGCGTCGTGGACGAGGGTCGTCCGCAGGCGTGCCCGTTCCCAGGCCGCGTTGGCACCGGCGCTGCTCGGTCTGGCCACCGTGCTCATCCCGTGCGGCGTGACGCTGTCGGTGGAGGCGCTGGCACTCGCGTCCGGGTCTGCGCTGGCGGGCGCGGCCACGATGGGTGTGTTCGTCCTTGGCACCGGCCCGCTGTTCGCCGTCCTCGGCTACGCCGCCCGCAAGGCCGCGACCGCGTGGCGTGGCCGACTGGCCGTGGTCACTGGACTGGTCGTGCTGGCGATGGGGCTCTACACCCTCAACGGCGGCCTGCAGCTCGCCGGCTCGCCCCTGGCCGCCAACCGGCTCGCCGAGACCCTCGGTCTCTCCCAGCCGCCGACGGCCGATACGTCCGCCGCCTCGACCGCCGAGGGCCGCCAGACCGTGGAAATCACCGCTCGCGCCGATGCCTACAGCCCAGGCAACGTCCAGGTGCAGGCCGGTGTGCCCACCACGCTGGTCGTGCACTCGGACAACGTGCAGGGCTGCATCCGGTCGTTCGTCATCCCTGACCGCGACGTCGAGGAGGTCCTGCCGGTCGAGGGCGACACGACGATCGACCTGGGCGTCCTGGAGCCCGGCCAGCTGCGCTATGCGTGCGGCATGGGCATGTACACCGGCCTCATCACCGTCGTCTGACCGCGTCCGCTTCAATCGAACAAGGAGAACGGAGTACTACAGTGTCCGTCGCCACACACACGTTCCGCGTCGAAGGAATGCACTGCGGCAGCTGCTCGCTGCTCATCGACGACGCGCTGGAGGACCTGCCAGGCGTGCGCGCCACCCAGACCGCCCTCAAGCAGGCGCGCACCACGGTCGAACTCGACCTCAGCCAGAACAGCCCGCAGGACGTGGTCAAGGTGATCGAAGAACTCGGCTACCGGGCCTCGCCGCTGTTGTGACGGATCCGGGCAGCGGACACGCGAGCTGGCGGCACGCCGCGGAGGACGAAGCTCCGGGTGGACGACACCGCGGGCATTCCGCCACGGAGTGGCCCATCGACACGGCGCCTACCACTGGCCCATACGACTACCGCGCCGGCGCGCCCGACCACGTGAGGCGAACCGTGGACAGTCCACCAACCGCACCGCTCGTCATCCGCCAGACGGGACGCCACGCGGCACGCAACGCGACCCCGGCCAGGCGGTCGTCCCCGCGGCCGGGCGCGGCCTCGGAGCGGCTTCGTCCGGGCGACCGGCATGAGCACGAGCAGATCGAGGGCCCCTATCCGTCTTCGGCGTCGTACACCGACTCGTCCCCGGGCCCGGTCGATACTGCGGGCGCGTCACGCACGACAGGTCGGAGGCGAACCGAGCCTCGGATCATGACCGACATCGGGGCAGGCAGGATCATGGCGGCGTTCGCCTCGCTCGGCGCCGCCGCCACCCATCTCGCTGTCGCGCCGAGCCACTTCGGTGACTGGCAGCTGTCAGGGATGTTCTTCTTCGCGACGGCGGTCTTCCAGGCGGGCTGGGCGCTCGCTGTGATGCGGGGGGCCGGCGGGCGGACGATGGCAGCGGGCCTGCTGGTCAACGCCGGGTCGATCCTGTTGTGGGCAGTCAGCCGGACCTCCGGGCTACCTGTCGGCCCCCACTCCGGCATGCCCGAACAGATCGACAGAGTCGACCTCACCACGGTCGCGTTCGAGGCAGCGGTCTGCGTCCTCGCGCTGTGGTGCCTGTGGTCCCGGCACGCGCGCGGGTTCCGCTCCTCGCTCAGCGCGGCCGTCGTGATCGGTGCCGCTGGCGCCGGTGTTGCCGGCCTCGCGCTGCCCGCGGTAGAACTCGCCGGTTCGCACAGCCACGGCCACGAGACCACGGACGAGTCCGTCCCGCACTCCCACGGTCAGAACGGGGAGCATCCAGCGACCCCAACCCCAGGCGGCGGCGAAGGCGGGACGCCCCCCACACCACCGACGGTGGGAGAGACCGGCGAACCGGAGCGGCCTGCGCCCACGTCGAGCCACGCCCATCGCCCCGGCACCGCACCTCACGACGACTGAGTCTGGCTTCCCGCGCTTCCGCGCTGGCGGGTGACGTAGGACGGCACGCTCGGTCGACCGGGGCGGGGCGATGGACGTGGGACGGCGAGTCGACCGCGCGTTCCTTCTGCCAGTGGCAGCGAAGGGCGCACCCCTTCCCATGGATACCCCCCGGGGGTATGTTCGGTACGTCGAGTTGGCCGCCGCCAGTACGCGCGGCCCGTCGAGTACCGGCGCATTACCAGACTCCGAGAGAGGACCTCCCGATGACCACGACCACCTACACCGTCACGGGCATGACCTGCGCCCACTGTGTCGCCTCGGTCACCGAAGAACTCGGCGAGATCGCCGGCGTCACCGACGTGGCCGTGGACCTGGGCTCCGGCGCGGTCACCGTGACCAGCGACCGGCAGCTCGATCCGACCAAGGTGCGCACCGCGGTCGAGGAGGCCGGCTACCAGCTCGTCGGCTGAGGCCGGCGCCCTGCGGGTCGCGGCCACGGCCAGGCCCCGCGAGAAGGGAGTGCGAATGAACACGATCGCGAAACTGTCCGCCTTCGGCACAGCGCTCGCCCTGGTCATCGGTGGTGCCTACGGCGTCGGCGCGGCGGTCGGTCCGCTGGACGCGGCCACCACCAGCCCGGAGCACAGCTCCGACACCGGCAGCACCGGCCACGGGGACGGCCACGGCGGCACCGCCCCCGATGACGCCTCGGACAACGCCTCGGACCTGCCGGGCGGGTTGGCGTCGAGCCTGAGCGGCTACACCTTCACACCCACCGCGTCGACCTTGACACTGGATGACACGGACGACTTCACGTTCCGGATCACCGGGCCTGACGGGGACGCCGTCACCGCCTTCGACGTCGAGCACGACAAGCGGATGCACCTGATCGTGGTGCGCCGCGACGGCAGTGCGTTCCAGCACCTCCATCCGACGATGGCACCCGACGGGACCTGGTCCGTTCCCCTACTGGTGCGCACGGCCGGTTCCTACCGGGCATTCGCGGACTTCACCCCCACCGGCGCCACGGCCACCACCCTGGGCGTCGACCTGACCGCACCGGGCCGGTTCGAGCCGATCACCCACCCGCCGACACGCAGCGCTTCGGTGGACGGCTACGAGGTGACTCTCGCCGGCGACCTGGTCGGCGGGCAGGCGTCGCCGCTCACCCTGACGGTTCACAAGGACGGGCAGCCGGTGACGGACCTGGAGCCCTACCTCGGCGCCTACGGGCACCTGGTGGCGCTGCGTGAGGGCGATCTGGCCTACCTGCACGTACATCCCGACGGCGAGGACACGTCAGCCGGCCCGGACATCCCGTTCGTGGCCGACGTACCCACCCAAGGCAGCTACCGGCTGTTCCTCGACTTCCGACACGACGGAGTCGTCCGCACAGCGGAGTTCACGGTGCCCACCGGACCGGCCGTGCCGGACGCCGCCACGACATCGCCCACGACATCGCCCACGGCGGGGCACGCCGACGACAGCCACGGGCACTGATCGCGAGAGGAGACATCGGCCGGCATGAGCACCACAACCACGACCGCCGCCACCACCACCACGGCGCACGCCACCGACGCCCCGGTCACCGAGATCGAGCTCGCGATCGGCGGGATGACCTGCGCGTCCTGCGCCAACCGGATCGAACGCAAGCTGAACAAGCTCGACGGCGTCACCGCCACCGTCAACTACGCCACCGAGAAAGCCCGGGTGAGCGCCCCCGAGGGCGTCGACCCGGCCGTGCTGGTCGCCCAGGTGGAGGCAGCCGGCTACACCGCCGAACTGCCCCGGCCTCCGGCCGCGGGCCTGGAACCGGCCGTAGGTGTGGCCGGCACCGAACCCGATCCGACCCGGCCGCTGCGCCACCGCCTGATCACCAGCATCGTGCTCGCGGTTCCGGTCATCGTGATGGCGATGGTCCCAGCGCTGCAGTTCACGAACTGGCAGTGGTTCTCGCTCGTCCTGGCGAGCCCCGTCGTGACCTGGGCCGCCTGGCCCTTCCACCGCGCCGCCTGGACGAACCTGCGACATGGCGCCGCGACGATGGACACGCTGATCTCGATCGGCGTCGGTGCGGCGTTCGGCTGGTCGTTGTACGCGTTGCAGTTCGGCACAGCCGGGACGCCGGGGATGACGCACCCGTTCGAGCTGACGATCGCCCGCGGCGACGGCAGCGGCAACATCTACCTGGAAGTCGCGGCCGGAGTCACCACCTTCATCCTCGCCGGCCGGTACTTCGAGGTACGGGCCAAGCGGCAGGCCGGCGCTGCGCTGCGCGCGCTGCTCGAACTCGGCGCCAAGGACGTGGCGGTCCTGCGGGACGGCACGGAGGTCCGGGTCCCGATCGGGCAGCTGGCCGCCGGCGAGCGGTTCGTCGTCCGGCCCGGCGAGCGAATCGCCACCGACGGCACGGTCGAAGAAGGCTCCTCGGCCGTCGACGCCTCGATGTTGACCGGCGAGTCCGTCCCCGTGGAGGTCGCCCCGGGCGACGCGGTGACCGGCTCGACGGTGAACGCCGGCGGGCGGCTGGTCGTGCGCGCCACCCGGGTCGGCGCCGACACCCAGCTGGCCCAGATGGCGAAGCTCGTCGAGGACGCCCAGAACGGCAAGGCCGCCGCGCAGCGGCTCGCCGACCGGATCTCCGGTGTGTTCGTGCCGGTCGTCATCGCCCTGGCCGCGGCCACCCTGGCCTTCTGGCTCGGCGCGGGCGCCGGCCCGGCCGCCGCGTTCACCGCCGCGGTCGCCGTGCTGATCATCGCCTGCCCGTGTGCCCTCGGGCTGGCCACCCCGACGGCACTGCTGGTCGGAACGGGCCGGGGAGCGCAGCTCGGCATCCTCATCAAGGGCCCCGAAGTACTCGAATCCACCCGGCGCGTCGACACGATCGTGCTCGACAAGACCGGCACCGTCACCACGGGACGCATGAACCTGGTCGAGATCCACGTCGCCACCGGCGTCGACGAGACCGAGATGCTGCGGCTCGCCGGAGCGCTGGAGAACGCGTCCGAACACCCGATCGCCGCCGCGGTCGCCCGCGGCGCCCGCGAGCGGGTCGGCGACCTGCCCGACGTCGAGCAGTTCAGCAACCTCGAAGGACTCGGCGTCCAGGGGGTCGTCGACGGGCACGCCGTCCTCATCGGGCGGGCGGCCCTCCTGGAGAAGTGGAGCCAGCCGCTGCCGCCCGACCTCGCCACGGCCAGGACCACCGCCGAGGCGGCCGGCCGCACCGCCGTCGGCGTCGCCTGGGACGGGAAGGCCCGCGCCGTCCTCGTCATCGCGGACGTCGTGAAACCCACCTCGGCACAGGCCGTTGCCCAGCTCCGCCGGCTGGGGCTCACCCCCGTGCTGCTCACCGGCGACAACACGGCCGTCGCACGCACGGTCGCGACAGAAGTAGGCATCGAAACCAGCCCGGGCACCCTCATCGCGGAGGTGCTGCCAGCCGACAAGGTCGACGTGATCAGGCGCCTGCAGGCCGAGGGCAAGGTCGTCGCGATGGTCGGCGACGGCGTCAACGACGCCCCCGCCCTCGCCCAGGCCGACCTCGGCCTCGCCATGGGCACCGGCACCGACGTCGCCATCGAGGCCAGCGATCTCACCCTCGTCCGCGGCGACCTGCGGGCCGCCGTCGACGCGATCCGGCTCTCCCGCCGCACCCTGGCAACCATCAGGGGCAACCTGTTCTGGGCGTTCGCCTACAACTTCGCCGCGCTGCCCCTGGCAGCGGCAGGCCTGCTCAACCCGATGATCGCCGGCGCATCCATGGCGTTCAGCTCGGTGTTCGTCGTCGCCAACAGCCTGCGACTACGCAGGTTCACCGCACAAGTCGACATCCCACCCACCACGACAGCACCCATCCCCCGACCCCACCGAGACACCGCGAAGACATCCAGCTGAGACCGTTGGACCCGCTGGGCTACCCGGGTAGCAGCAACCTGCTCGCACCAGGGCGACGAGGATGACGCCGGACAGGAGACCAGGTTATACAGGCGGATCCGAGCACGCTGGTGGCGGTCAGGGCGGCAGGATCATCACAGCGACCAGCACGGACGCGACCGCGTTCGCGCGCTCCTCGGGCCAGCTGGTGACGGACACGGTGGACAGCAGGCCACCGCCCAGTAGTCCGTTAGCGGTGTAGGACGGGTTCGTGATCGCGGTGCTGGGCTGGTTCGACCTGGAACGTACAGTTTTCAACATCAAAGTGGTCGGCCAGGCACTTTCCAAGCCTGTCGAGGCCCTGCTCCCCGTTCACGGGGGCATCGTCGACGACCACGCCTGGCACCGCCAGGATATGCGCACTGACCGCGAGTAGCCTCCAGCAGGACGTCGACCGCCGCACGTCTCAGCCCCTAGGTCCGAACTCGTCGACCAGCCGGACCCACCATCACTACACTTCGTAGTCGAGATCCACCGGTATGTTCGAGGGGTCGAACCAAACGATCAACACCCCGACCTGGACATCTTCCATTCGATCAAGCGTCGAATCTAGTAGGTCCTACCTATTTGCCCAGGTCAGGGCATTGTTACTCATCGTGGTGGACCGACAGGGGCTCGAACCCTGACGTCGCGGCGCCTCCGGGAGCCGCCCTTCGTTGAGGCAGCTGACCATCCGGGCCGAACGGCCGCAGTCAGCCCGGCGACTGGACCGGGCTCCGAAGCAGCAGCGTCAAATCTGGGCCGGTCGCCCACAGTGCACAAACGGACGCGGCCCTCGCCCCACGGGGCGGCCCGGATTCGTTGTCAGGACGGTTCTGTCAGGCCGGGCGCTGCCTCGGCGTTTACACCAGATCCGACGGGCCACCCTCATACGGGTGCGGCGGCACCGTCAGGTGGTCGCCCGCTCGCTCGTTGGCGCCTCAGCCGGTCGGGAAGGGGCGTTCGGTCTGGCCGCTGGCGGTGGTCATGGCCCACAGCGAGGGGCATCTCCCAGCTGCTGCGCACAGATCGAGGAACAGGTCTCGGGCTGTCTGCACGGTGAGGGAGTCCAGCTCCGTCCGGCGCCGGAGGCGTAGACGGCTGCTGCCGGTGAGCCGGCCGAAGGCGTCGATGAGCCAGGCAGGGTGGATGTCGCCAGCCGCGACCTGGACGCGGAGGCCGGTGGGGTCGGGGTTGTCGACGACGACGTCGTAGCCGTGGAGCGTCGCCAGCTCATGGGCGAGTGCGGCGGCGTGCGGCTGCCAGCGCTCCATCGCCACTGCCACGTTCGGCGAGGGGACGGTCAGGCTGACCTCGAACGCGGGGTCGTAGAAGTCGAAGAACGCCAGAATCGACGGCGTCTTCGACGAGGTCCCCGGCCGCTTCGGCCAGTAGCCGGGCCAGTAGGCGACCCCGACCGCGGCCCGTGCCCATTCGGCTGGTCGACTGACCGAGGTGCTGGCCCCGGCGAACTGCATGCCCTTCCAAGCCGGGGTCGAGTAGTCGACCCTTTCCGCCTGCAACGCGGCGGTGAAGCTGTCGAAGAACAGCCGCAGCTGAGGATAGAGCTGTCCGATCGCGGTCCGCTGTGCCGCCGCCACCTGCTCAAAGGCGGCCAGATCCAGGCGGTGGAACACCTCGCGTACCTCCCGACTTTCCATGAACCTCAGGGCGTCGTCGGCCAGGCACCGTTCATGGGGAGCCAGCCCGTCGGCGGTGTCGAGGCAGGTGGCGATCCGGTGCCAGGGCAGCCAGCGGAACCGCCCCGCACCGACGTCCGGTACCAGCTGACGGACGGACCGTTCGGCCAACTCCAGGTCTGCCTTGGGCCGGATCGCTCCGACGGTCACGGCCACGACCACCGGGTCCGGCCAACCGCGAGCCGCGGTGACCGTGCGCAGTGCGGCGTACTGGGCGGCGAGCTGGTGCAGCGGTTCACCGCCGGCCGGCCCGTCTGCGGGGTAGACCGAGAACGGGGAGGTGTACTTCGCCTCGAACACGACCACCGTCGTCCCGGCGGTCACCACCACGTCCGGCTCGACCCGCATCCCCGGCAGCTGGGGAACCTGGTAACTCGGCCACAACTCAACCCGCGCGCGGTCCAACGTCTCCGGATCGACCGGCACGCCGACGGCGGCGAGCACCGCCCCGAGCACCCGCCGATAGGGCAGGTGGCGAATCGCGCCGAACACCGCGTCGGTCAGCGCGTCCTCAGAGCGGTCTGACACTGTCCCGGCGGCGGGATCCAGCTTGCCGGCCAGGATCGCGAGCATCGACCCAGTATGACCGCCCCGATCTTGGCCCCGCCGACAAGGACCGGTAGTCAAGGCGTCGACGCGCGTCGAGATCTCTGGCCGACTCGAGGGCGCACCCAGCGCGGCGTCAACATCACCAAGGGGACTCGAATCACTACCCCAGCACCGGTCACTCTGTCCGGTGAGCTCGTTCTCGCGGGTCGCGGGGGAATCGTGCGATGAACCAGCGTTGCGGGATGGCCGCCGAGACCTGGACGACCCGCTGCACCTCGAAGTCGACGACGCGCTGCGCGCCGGGCACCGTCGCGGCCCGGTCGGGATTCCAGTCGACCCGGGCGCGACCGGTGAGCTGCAGGGTGTGGCCGTGCTCCCAGTCGAGGAAGAGCAGACCGCAGCGCGGGTCGAGCTCGATGTTGCCCAGCGTCATGTACATCGAGTTGCCGCGGTACTCAGGCCAGGTCAGCCGACCATGGCCGGTGACCGCGACAAAGCCCGGCTTCCCGCCCCGGTGCGACGTGTCCGCCCCGAGGCCGGCGGCCTGGGTCGCGACGAAGAAGGTGTCGGCTTCGGCGATCCAGCGCCGCTGGCTGGCGGTGAGCCCGGTGGTCACCACGATGGGCCCGCGCGCCGCCTCGGCGTCGTCCCGCGCGAGGTGGCGTGGCTGGATGTACTTCGGACAGTTCGAGTAGACCTGGTCGGTGTTGACCACCATCCGGCCGCCGTCACAGCGGGCCTTCCCGTTGGCCCGCATCCGTCGGCGGCTGGCTGGGTCGAGGGCGAGCAGGCCGACGTCCCGCCGCGCGGCGAAGGCGCCTTCGAGGGGATCCCCGGCACCGGGCAGGGCATCGACGACGATGGTCTCCTCGTCCGCCGCGGCGACGAAGCCGGCCGTGCCGGTCAGCAGGCTGGCCCAGACCGCGCCGGCCTCGTCGGCGGCTCCGAGCAGGAGGATCCGTTGCTGCCCGAGGAACTCCGCGGCCACTGGTGGGATGGTGGCGCCGACGACGGCCGATCCGCGCGGGCCAGGGGGCAGGCTCGCGCGCGCCTGTACCGAACGTTCGCCCGCGTGGAGCATGACTGGTTCCTTCCGTCAGGTCGGGTTGGCTCGTCGCCTGGCCCGCGCAGGCGGTCCAGCTCGTGTCGGCTCCCGGCGTCGCGGGGGTTCGGGATGGCCGCCGTGGTGGCCCGGGCGGGACGCCCAGAGCCACCACAGGCCGCGTCGGGATCCCGGCTGCTAGAAGAAGCCGCAGGTCGGGGCGCCCTGGGTTGGCACGGGTGCGGCTTCGGCGCCGGTTGGGGCGAAGATCTCCAGCCGGATGCCGTCCGGATCGGTGAAGAACACACCCCCGGACGACGCGCCCTCGCCGTGCGCGACGACGCCGTCGTAGAGCGGCTCGACGCCGATCTCGCGCAGCACCACCTCCGTTTGGCGGACCGCCTCGAGGTCGGCGACCTGGAACGACAGATGGTGCAGCCCGGGCAGCCCTGTGGGGAACGCCCCCTCGCTCTGCTGCCACAGGGTGAGCAGGAGCGTGCCATCCCGGCCGAGGAACGCGAACTTCCGGTCGCCGTTGGTCTGCCCGCCCAGCTCCTCGAGGCCGAGGACCCGCTGGTAGAAGGCGGTCGAGCGGGTCAGATCGGTCACGTTCAGACCGACGTGGCCGGTCTGCGGCCCAGGATTGCCCATGTGTACCTCCGATTTGTGGATCTGGTTCCGACTCGCGAATCAGCCGTTCTAACGGCCCGACTGCACCCATCCCGTTAGAAAGATGCCCGAGCCTTCTAACGGTGTCAACCCGGAGGTAGCGTTAGATTGATGGAGCAGGCCCCTCCTGAGTACGACGGCGCCCCGATGCTCGGTGAACCGCCGGCCATCGAGCTGGGCAACACCATCTACGCCATGCGGGGCCGTCCCCGCGACGCCCTGCGGACGGCGCTGGAACTGGTCGACTGGATGCGCGCGATGCGTCCGCGGCTCACGGTCGCGCTCACCGAGGACGACCTGCGTGCTGTCGGCGAGGATGACCTGCGGATGGCACGCGAGCTACGAGACACGGTCCGAGCGCTGGCCGGTGCGGCGGCGAACGGCCGCGAGGCGGATCCCGACGCGGTTGCCGCCCTGAACAAGCTCGCCCGGCGAACACCGTGGTGGCGCGAGCTGCGCGTCGACCCCGAACCCCGGGTGGTGGTGAGCTGCGCGGACCGACCCGTCACGCTCGCGCTCACCGCGCTGGCCGACGACGCAGTGCGCCTGTTCGGCGGACCCTCCGGCGCCGAGGTGCGGGCCTGCCACGGGCCTGGCTGTGTCCTCTATTTCGTCCACGGCGCGCCGCGGCGAGAGTACTGCTCGGCTGGCTGCGGCAACCGGGCCCGAGCCGCCCGCCACTACGCCAAGATCCGCCAGGCCCCTGATGGAGCCACCGGGTCGCCGTAGCGGGCTCCAGTGTCGTGACGGTCCGGCTACGCGGACTGGTCAGCCGACCGCCAGGTATGGCTTGGGCCCGGTCACGCGCGAACGCCACCGCGATCGCCGTCCCGAGCATCAGCGTGGACGTTCCGGACCACCGTTTCAGCTCCAGCCCGCGGCCCGTACCGCCGCGGGCTGGTACTGCGCGGGTATCGATTGTTGCCCATCCGCAGGTGGCGTTTTAGGCGCGAGCGGTGGCGGCGGTACTGCCGCTGGTAGCAGCGGCGCCAGGGCTGGCCCTGATGGCGGCAGCGGTGCCGGTGTCGACGGCGCCATCTCGCCCGCTGTCCACACGGCACCGGTGACTGCGCGCCTCGCCCTCGCTGCCTCCGCGAGCCCCGGCCGCCCCGTCGGCACCAGACGTGAGCTCAGCCAGTCCTCGACTGCGTCCATGACCACCGTCATTGCCATGAGCGCGAGAGGAAACAGCAGAACGATAAAGATCACCTTGCGGATACCTCACAGTACGGACGAAATCCTCGGATCGTGAAGGGATAGCCCAGATGTGCTAGCCCGTTCGGGTAGCCCTATTGCCGCAGCGGCAGGTTACGAGCTCTGACCGATCGATGGGACAACCTGGCATAGGCGTAGGTGGCAAGCCCGCCGGCGGCTCCAGGGGCGGTGCGCCGGCGCACCCGCGACCCTCCCTGTCAGACTCGTGTGAGACACCCTCGCGGGTGCGGGTTGGCTACGGAGGGGTGATCGGAGATCCTTGTGTTCGTGGAGTCAGAGTCGCAGGAGAGCCCGGGCGAGTCCCCGCCGTCGCGTGATCCGGCGCCGCGTCCGTCGCGGCGGGTGTTCAGCGCTGCGTACAAGCTGAGGATCGTCACCGAGTACGAGAACGCGGCGAACGGTGAGAAAGGCGCGATCCTACGCCGGGAGGGCCTGTACTCCTCCCATGTGTTGGAGTGGACCCGGGCCCGTGACGCCGGCGCGCTCGCGGGAATGACCGGCGCTGGCCGCGTGCCGGAGAAGAAGCCCGGGAAGTCGGCCGAGCAGGTCGAGCTGGAAAGGCTCCGCCGGGAGAACGAACGGTTGAAAGCCCGTCTCGCGACCACCGAAACCGCGCTGGACATCATGGGAAAAGCGCGCGCGCTTCTGGAACAGGTCTCCGGGAGCGCGGATACCGACCAGCCGCCGACCAGATCCTGAACGACGCTTTCGACGACCTCCGCGCGGCGAACATCCCGGTGACTCAGGCGTGCGCGCTGACCGGGCGTTCCCGCGCGACGCACTACCGCCACAGCGCACCCGGCGGCCGGCTGCACGGGCCGTGGCTGGCACGGACCCCGCCGCCGGGCACGCTGACCGACACCGAACGCGCCCAGGTCCTGGCGGTCCTGACGAGCCCGGCGTACCAGGACCTGGCGATCCCGCAGGTCTGGGCCCGGGAGCTCGACGAGGGCCGGTACTGGTGCTCGATGTCGACGATGTACCGCATCGCCCGCACGGCCGGTCAGTCCCGGGAACGCCGCGCCCAGGCGACCCACCCACCCCGGGTCCGACCCGAGCTGTCCGCGACCGGACCGAACCACGCCTGGACGTGGGATATCACCGCACTGAAAGGACCAGCGAAAGGAATCTGGTACAAACTTTACGTCATCCTCGACATTTACTCGCGGTATGTCACCGGATGGCTTGTTGCCGCCGCGGAAGACGCGGTCGTCGCGAAGGACTTCCTCGCCGACGCGGTCACCCGCAACGGAACCTCACCGCACACGATCCACGCTGACCGCGGCGGTGCGATGATATCGAAACCGGTATCGGCGCTTCTCGTCGACCTCGACGTCCACCGGTCACATTCCCGGCCCCGTGTCTCCAACGATAACCCGTACTCGGAGGCGCAGTTCAAGACCCTCAAGTACAGCTTCGATTTCCCCGCCCAGTTCGGGTCGTTGCACGACGCCCGCCGGTTCTGCGAGGGATTCTTCACCGCCTACAATCACGAGCATCGCCACTCGGGGATCGGGTTTCACACCCCCGCCTCGGTCCACTACGGCACCGCCGTCCAGGTCCAGGCCCACCGCCAGGCCACCCTCGACCGTGCCCACGCCGCCTACCCCGCACGGTTCAGCCGCAGGCCACGGCCACCCCGCCTACCCGACACCGCGTGGATCAACCAGCCAGACCCACAGCCAGTCGACTAACAACCCACTGTCTCGCTTGACTTGACAACTACCGCTTCGGACCAGCGACGGCTGGGGTGACGAACATCCCACTGGCGGCCCCAGGCACGAACGATCCGGAAACCCTCGCGCTGCCCGCGTTTCCGGAACAACGGCTTCCGGTGGGTGCCCTGGAGGAAGTTTGCCATGGCAGTGTCGAAGTCACGGAGCGCCTGCTGCTGGACGATCAAACGCCGGTGCGTCCTCGGCGGTCTGCACGATGGCGGACTCCGCCGATGCAACAGCGCCGTCCTGCTTGCCGAGGCGCAGGGCGGCGTCACGCGTTACGCGCCTCGGGGGCTGCCGGATTGCGCGGCCCTCCGGCGAACGCCCGACCTATGTCCAACTACAGCAGTTGACACCAGTGCATACTGTTGGACCGCATCACATTCGGTATGCCGGGTACAGGCGGGTTCGTCCGGCCTTCGGTCAAGATAGGTGGTGGGCGCTGTGGTGCGACAGGGGGGAGAAGGTTCGGGTCTGTTCGACCTGATGGAGATCGGGCTGGGCATCATTGGGGTCGCCGATTATCGGGTGCGCAGGGTGAACCAGGCCACCTGCCGGATCCTCGGACGGAACGAGGATGAACTCGTTGGTGTCCGGTGGGAGACGCTGGTCCATCCAGATGACTGGGAGGCTCACCTGGCAGAAGCGCGACAGAACCAGACCGCTGGCCAGAACCACTGGCAGGGTGTCGTCCGCTTCGTGCAGCCGAGCGGGTCTGTCGTGCACGTTCTGGCGACGTCGATGATCCTGACCGACGACGTGGCCCCCGCGGAAGCCGAACGGCCCTATTTCCTCGTCCAGTTCCAGGATCTCAGCCAGCAGTTGGCGTCGCACCGCCACCTTCGGCTCGTCATGGAAAACACCCCAGTCACCCTGGCCCTGGTCGACAGGGACGGCTGCGTCCTGTTCAACGAGGGTGCGATAGGCGAAGACGCGGTCCGACGCCTGGAGATCGCGCGGCGGCGCAGCATCTTCGAGGTCTTCCGAGATCTACCTGATGCCCTGGATCTGACCCGCCGAGCGCTGGCAGGCCAGCGCGCCTGCGGCGTCTTCTCCGCCTACGGACACTGGTACGAATCACAAACGGTTCCGATCTGCGATGCGCAGGGTGTCGTGCAGTCGGTCGCCATCGTGTCCCACGACGTGACCGAGCGGGAGATCGCACTGGCCGAGCTGCGCGTCCGATCCGCTGAACAGGCACTGGTAGCGGAGATCGGGCGGTGCGCGCTGGGCAGCCCCGATCCGGCATCTCTCTGGCATCAGGCGACGACAGCGATCTCAGGCCACCTGTGTGCCGATCAGGTGACTATCAGGGCGGCCGATCCGCACTCCGGTCTACCACACGTCGTTGCCACGGCTGGTTCGGCGGCACCGTATTACCCGTCTCCCCCACCGTCAGCCGCGCCGGACGGGACGGCGCTCGCGGGCAGCCGTACCGACCCGCCCCGTGGGATCGCGGCGGACAGCACGTCCTCATCCCTGACCATCCCGATCGGCCAGCCCGACAACCCCGGCGCTCTGCTCACCATCGACCGCCGCAACCCCGATTCCTTCGCGCGGCATGAGGTGATGTTTCTCGAAATGGTGGCGACCGTGCTGGCAGCGGCCGACGAGCGCTTCCGCATCGAACGTGACGCCCAATATCAGGCCCGGCACGACGGGCTCACCGGGCTACCGAACCGAACCGCGTTCCTGGACCGCCTGCAGCGGACCCTGACCCGTGCCGGACACGACCGCCGTCGCACCGGGCTCCTGTTTATCGACCTCGACAACTTCAAGAGGGTCAACGATTCGTATGGTCACCAGACCGGCGACGACCTGCTCCGCGAGGTGGCCGCCCGGCTCCAGCGGGCCGTCCGTCCCGAGGACAGCGTCGCCCGCCTCTCCGGTGACGAGTTCGCTGTGCTCTGCGACCGCGACCCCGCGTTACCCGACGTCCAGGCCATCGCCCGGCGCATCGTCACCACCCTCGCCGCCCCACGGATCGTTCTCGCCGGCCAGCCGATCACGGTTGCCGCCAGCATCGGGATCGCACACTCCGACGGCCAGCCCATCGACGCCGACGAATTCCTGTGTACTGCCGACATGGCGATGTACGCAGCGAAGCGGCAGGGTCCAGGTCGCTTCCTTGTCTTTGACGAGTCGATGCGGACTCACATTCGCCGCCACTTCAACACAAGAACAACAGCCAGCGAACGCTGACCGCCGCCAGGCGGCAAATCGCAACATGCGGCAATCGAAAAGCGCAACAGGCCGTCGGCCGCGGAGCTCAAGCTGCCGCGTCGCCCGAGAACGGCTCACGGCGCGCCACAGCGTCGACCCTGCCTGCGGTTACCGACACGAGGCCGATCGTGGCACACCCACCACCACGCCACACGCCATCACCACGTCGCCCACCTACCAGTACGGTCTGCGGACGAAGCACCGTAGTCTGGGAGGCCTCGACTCTTGGTTGCCTCCCGGCGGCATCCTAGGCCACCCGGCCCACAGCGAGCGCGGAGAGATAACCTGAACATCACTGATGATGTTGGGAGGGCGGGGCGTGAGCGACACTCCGACGGGTCACCGTCGCTGGAAGACCCTGGTAGACAAGGTGGACACGGTCGAACTACGGACCGATGCCCCGCACTCTGCGCGCATGTACGACTACTATCTTGGCGGGAAGGATAATTTCCCGGCCGACAGGGAAGGCGCCGAACAAGCTATCGCCGTCTTCCCAACTTTGCGTGATGCCGCTCGAGAGAACCGGGCCTTCCTGGTCCGCGCGATCCGGTATCTGGCCGGTGAGGTGGGTATCCGGCAGTTCCTGGACATCGGGACAGGCATCCCGACCAGCCCGAACCTGCACGAGGTCGCCCAGGGCATTGCCCCGGACGCCCGAGTGGTCTACGCCGACAACGACCCGATCGTCCTTGCCCACGCCCGGGCGCTGCTGACCAGCACCCCCGAAGGTCGCACTGTCTACCTCGACGCCGATGTACGCAACGTTGATCAAATTCTGGCCGCCCCGGCGCTGCGCGACACTCTCGATTTGACCCGCCCTGTCGCGCTGTCTCTTCTCGCAGTCTTGCCCTTTGTCGAGGGCGACGCACCCTACACCATCGTCCGCAACTTCCTCGATGCTCTTCCCGCTGGCAGCTACCTCGTCCTCAGCCACGGCACCGCCGACCTCGATCCCAACGCTCAACGCATCGAGACCAGCTACCGTGAGCGGGGCCTGGAGTGCCAGTTCCGTAGCCGCGCGGAGGTGGAGCGACTGTTCGACGGACTGACGCTCGTCGATCCAGGAGTGCAGGTCATCCACCGGTGGCGCCCTGACGGCACCGCAGATCACCTCTCCGATGCCGAGATCTGCGGCTACTGCGGGGTAGGACGCAAGTAGCCCACAGGGGCTCTGTTGCTCCCGGTAGCGGGACCCCGTGGCGACGGCCGGGCAGATCAGGCGGTGAGTCGAAGTGCGCTGGCCCCTCCGTGTCAGCCTCGGGTGAGACACCCGATGGGTGCGGGTTGGCTACAGAGGGCGTGCTCGGAGATCCTCGTGTTCGTGGAGTCAGAGTCCCCGGAGCACCCTGGCGGGTCGTCGTCTCGGCGTGATCCCGCTCCTCGTCCGTCGCGGCGGGTGTTCAACGCGGCGTACAAGCTGCGGATCGTCGCCGAGTACGAGAGCCGCTCCGCATGGAGAGAAAGGCGCGATCCTGCGGCGGGAGGGTCTGTTCTCCTCGCATCTGGTGGAGTGGACCCGGGCCCGCGACGCGGGAGCCTTGGGAGGAAGGCCCCGACCCTGTGGGGTGTCAGAACTGGGCCATCGGCGCTGACCTGGGGTTTTAGGCTGCCCGTTCGTACTCGTTGATCAAGCCGTCGAGGACGGGTCGGCGCTTGATCCGTGTCGTCGTGACGTCGGCGATGGGGTGGTCGGGCCGTGGTGGCTGAAGGCCGCGGCCGCGGTGGGGTCGTCGTCCGTTGTAGTGGACGGTGTACTCGGTCAGGACGGTGCGCAGGTGCCGCTCGCCGACGATCAGCATCCGGTCGGTGACTTCCGTTCGGACCGTGCGGACGAACCGTTCCGCGTAGGCGTTCACCCGCAGAGTCCGGGGTGGGATCTCGACCGCGTCGATACCGGCATCCGCGAGGACCGCGTCGAAGGAGGCGGTGAACTGTCCGACGCGGTCGCGGATCAGGACCTGGAAGTCGGCCGTCCGGTCGCCGAGGTCCATGAGGAGGTTGCGGATCTGCCGGGTGGTCCATCGTCCGTCGGGGTTGGCGGTGACCCCGAGGATGTGCACGGTCCGGGAGCCGACCTCCAGGACGAAGAAGCAGTACAGACGCCGCAGCGTCACGGCGCAGTCGGCGTGGAAGAAGTCCACGGCCAGCATGGTCGATGCCTGCGTACGCAGGAACTGTCGCCACATCGTGTCGGTCTGGCGTTTCGGTGCCGGGGCAGCCCGAGGGACGTCAGGACTCGGCGGATCGTGGAGGCGCTGGCCCGGGGGCCGAGTGTGAGGAGCTCGCCCTGGATCCGCTGGTAGCCCCATGTCGTGTTCTCGGTCGCGAACCGTTCGATGAGGGTCGCGATCTCCGCGCTGACCGGTGGTCGTCCCGTCCGCTTGCGGGTGCGTCCATTTCCGTGTGATCAGACGACGGTGCCACCGCAGGACGGTGCCGGGGTGACCAGCCGGTGTGCTCGCAGCGTCTTTGGTAGGAGCTGGATCAGTGCGACAAGGAGCGCCCGGTCCGCCCAGTCCCACCGGGGCTTGGGCTGGGTACGGCGCAGCACCGCGACCTCGTGCCGCAGCACGAGCAGCTCGATGTTCTTGGACGCCGACGAACAGCCGAGGAGAACCAGCCACCCGCACACCCGCACGAAGATCAGATAGAGCAGCCTCACGGACATAGCCGACCATCATGCCGACAGCCGCACTGCCGCATCACCCCAGCTCACAGACCCAAGCCGACTTCTAGCACCCCACACGGCGAAGACGGCGTCGAAGGAAGCCGTGAATTTCGTGTCGCGGTCACGGATAAGGAACCGGAACCGGTGGCTGCGGTCCTCGATGTCCATCAGGAGGTTCCTGGCGCGCTGGGTGACCCACGCCACGGTCGGATGTCTCGTGACCCCGAGGACGTGAACGTGGCGGGTGGCGTGCTCGACGACGAAGAACACGTAGATCCGTTGGAGGAACACGGTGTCCACGGTGAAGAAATCTCAGGGCAGCAGGCCGGAGGCCTGGGCGGACAGGAATGTGCGCCAGGAGGCGCCGGCCCGACGGGGCACGGGATCGACACCGGCGCGGCCCAAGATCCGCCAGACGGTGGCGACCCCGGCCGGATAGCCCAGCCCGGCGAGTTCGCCTTGGATCCTGCGGTGGGGCCCCAGGTTGGGTTCTCCCGTGCGAGGCACAGGACCAGCTCGCGGATCTCCCAGCGGATTGGTGGCCGTCCGGGTGTCCTGCGCGGGTAGGTCCATTGGCGTGCGAGGAGATCACGGTGTCAGCGCAGCACGGTGGCCGGGGTGACGAAGAACGAATCCCAGCGGGCTCGGGGTAGCAGCCGGGACAGGGCTGTGAGGATTACCCGACCCGCCGGTTCCAGCGTCGGACGGTTCACCGGCCGTTGTGACACTGCCACCTGGTGTCGCAGGACGAGGAGCTCGACGTCCTTTGCGGTGTCCCCGCGGACCCGGAGCAGCATCAGTCCGAGAGCGTTGCGCGTCAGGGCGTAGAGCAGCGACCACACCATGACCATCCAGCCTGCCCGACGCGGGCCCCGTCCGACAGGCAGACGTGCAGGTCACTGCCCAAATCGGGGTTCTGGAGCCCCACAGGCGCGGACGTAATCGGGTGGAGATGACTTTCCCGCACCCCGGCACCGCCATGAGGACTGGACACCGGGCGGATGGCTACGGCTTGATCCACAGTTCCTCGGGCAGCAGGGAACCAAGACCGTACTGCACGAGGCCACCGACGTTCCTGCCCGAGATGGCACCGGGTCCCCCTCGTGCGACGAAGAACATCGGGGTCAGTTCGGTCAGGCGTTCCTGCACGGCGTTGTATGCCTTCTTGCGATCCTCCTCCGATGTCGCGGTCCGGCCGGACAGCAGGGCGTCATTGAGCGCCGGGTCGTCGATACCGGGCATGTTCGCAGGCGAGTCCCCACCGAAGACCGTCGACAACCGAGGCTCGGGGTCCCGGAAGAGCGCGGAGGTGATAATCGAGTCGAAGTCGTGGGTCGCGCGCAACTGCACGAACTCGGCGAGCTCGACGGTTCTGATCCGGACCTCGACGTTGTCGAAGCTGCCGAGCTGGGCCTGGATATTCTCCGCCAATGCCTTGTTCTCGCTACTGGGGGAGCTGGTGAATGTGAAGGATAACCGGTTTACCCTCGGCTGCCAACTCGTCGAAGAGCCGCTGGGCGGTCACCTTGTCCGTCTTCCGTAGTGGCGTCTGCGAGTAGAAAGGGGACGCTTTGGTGAACAACGTGTCAGCAAGCTGCGCTGTGCCGTTGTAGGCAGCGAGGTTCAGCGCGTCCATGTCGAGTGCTGTCGCGACCGCCTGACGCGCACGAATGTCGTTGAACGGTGGCCTGCGCATGTTCAGAGCCACGAGGATTCCGCCGCTGAGATGCATGACATCGGTCGGTAGACCGGCCCTGACAGCTTTGTCGAAGTTGATCCAGCTCGAGTCGATGGCAACGTCCGCACCTCCGGTGAGCAGCGTGTTGTAGCGCTGGTTGCCGTCGAGCGCCGAGTGGAGAGTGATGCGGTCGAGGTAGGGCTTGGGCGCGTCCCAGTAGCGCGGGTTCTTGACGAGCCGGATGTCGGCCTGACGAGTCCAGCTCTCGAGGGTGAACGGCCCCGCGCCGATCGGCTTCGCGTTGAAGGCCTCCTGGCCCCTCTTCAGGGACGCGGGCGAGGCGATCCAGTTCATCGAGGAGGCGAGGACGGACTGGGCGTACCTCGGAACGGGGGTGACCAGGTGGCCTTCAGCGTGACGTCGTCCGCTGCCTCGGACAACTGGATCATCGCCGCCTCCGACCGGTGGGCCGAGCCGACAGCCGGGTCCTTGGTCCGGTCCCAGTTGAACTTCACAGCTTCCGCGTTCAGCGGGGTGCCGTCGGAGAACACCAGCCCCGGTCGCAGTTTCAGGGTGAAGGTGGCGCCGTTGTCGGTCGTGGTGAACGACTCGGCCATCGAGTACTGGACCTCGTCTGCCTCATCGTTGGTCATCAGCGTCCCGTACAGGGCATTACCCAGGAGCGCACCGGAGGCATACGCGTTGCCCAGGATTGCCGGATCCAGGGTGCGCGGGTCACTCAGGGTGAGAATCCGTGCCTCGCCGCCCGCCACCGGCTCGTTTGAGGGCCCTGTGGACGCCGCGGTATCGCCGCCACCGCCGCCACAGGCACCCAGGAAGAGCGCCACGCAGCATGCGACGGCGGCGGATAATCGTGTCCTACGAATCATCTCGCATCCTTTCATCGGCGTCAGGATCGACAAAGAAAGGCGGGATTCCACCGGTGGTGGGATTTCTGGTTTCTGCGATGGTTTCTGGCTTTGGGTTCCGGCAGGAACGGCTGTGTGTGCGGTGCGGTAGTCGGCACATCCCAGGCGACGTCACGCGTTCAACCGCGGATCGCCCGGGTTTCCCGTGCCGGGTGACCTCATCTCGCCGCCGCGTCGAGCGGACCAGGCGATGACTCCCCGTCTGGAGCGGGCGGCACGTGGGGGAACAGCTCCTGGAAGGCGCCCTGGGTGATGCGGTGGCGGGTAGCGGGGTCGAGGTCGCCGACGAGCTCCTGGAGTGTCTTCTGGGTATGGCCGAAGGTGCCTTCGATGTGCGGGTAGTCGCTGCCCCAGCACACATTGCGCCAGCCCATGGCTGTCACGGCGGCGACGGCAGAGCGATCATGCTGGAAGGACGCGTAGACGTTCTCGTACAGGTACTCGCTGGGGAGCCGACGCAGACGGGGGCGGACGGCCGACGCGTGCTGCCGGTACGCCTCGTCGAGCCGGTCGGCGACGAACGGCCCCCAGGTCGCTCCGCCCTCGGACACGATTGCACGCAAGGACGGGTGCCGGTCGAACACGCCGCCGGCGATCAGTTTGGCCACCGCCCGCTGGCCGCCATAGGTCGTCTCCAGGTAGTTGAGGAGCGCCCCGCCGGGACCGCGGTAGTAGGTGCCGTTACGGCTGGACGCCTCATGGGGCTCGCTGCCGATGTGGAACGCGACCACAAGACCCGTCTCCGCGAGGGCGGTCCACAGCGGCTCCCACGACTCACGATGCCAGTCGTCCCCGTCGATGAGTGGCACGACCGGCAGGGAGGCGGCATGGAAGCCGAGATTCGCGGCCCGCGTGACCTCGGCGACGGCGGTGGAGACGGTGAGGAAGGGGATCGTCGCCGCGCTGACGTAGCGGGGTGAGAACCGCTGGTACTCAATGGCCCAGTCGTTGATTGCTCGGGCGCCGGCCGCGAGCAGCTCCGGGTCACGGATCGATGAGGTCCACATCCCCAGAGAGGGGTAGATGAGCTCGGCCCAGATGCCTTCGGAGTCCAGGTCGAGCAGGCGCATCTTCCTGTCGTTCGCGCCGGGCGCCCGGTCGGGGACGGTGAGGCCGTTCTCGTCGGTGAGTTTCCTGCCGGGCCGGGGCAGGCGACGGCGGAACTCCTGTCCGTCGACGTGGATCGTCTCCCAGCCGCCATCGAGGTCCTTGACACTGCGCGGCATGCGTTCTGCGAGGGACCGGGACAAGCTCCTGTCGAAAAGATCGTCCGGCTCGACGAGGTGCGAGTCACCCGAATTGGCCCAGAGCTTCTCCATCGCGCAATACCTCCTCGTAGGCAGCGGGCCAATCCCTGCCGCCTGATTCCGTGGTCACCAGGTCGTTTACATGTCCGGCTCGTTCATGCACTGCGCCAGGGTCCACACATCGCCGAGCGGGCGGCCAGGGGAGTCGGCAAGCCGGCGCGCGAGATCGGGCACGAAGATGAACTCGAAATCCGCCTGTGCGGCGAAGTGCTCGTCAACGCGGGTGTCGCCGATGTGTACGAACCTTTGGCAGTCGAAGGATGTCCGGACCCTCAGGAGCTCGTGCTTGCGGCTGACGAAGTCAGGGGTAATCCCGGCGCGTGCCCACATCGCCAACTGCTCGCCGGGGGTACGGTCGGAGCAACTCCCGATCACACAGGCCTGCGTTTGTGCCCACTGGACGAAGGTCATCGGGACCGGTCCGGAGGGGTCGCCCGTCTCAAGGGTGCCGTCAATGTCGAAGCTGACGAGCGTGCGCGCCTTCATCTCGGCGCTCAGTCGGTGCGCAACATGACCGACGCCGGGTCATGGAAAAAGCTGCTGCCGGGGCAGACCAGCGCCGTCCGAGCGTCAGGAACCTGGCGCTCCCCTTCGGCGCCGCGCAACTGTCGTACCGCCTCGGTGTAGAAGTTGAAGCCCCCGGCACGTCCTTGCGAAAGCCCACCCCCATTGGTTGTGAGGAGCGTGTGTCCGCCCAGGCGAAGGATGTTCGCCTCGGCGTCCCAGGATGACGCCAGCAGGTCGCCGGCCTCGCCCGGCTTGCAGAACCCGGCTGCCTCGATGCACCCGACGGTGTCGATGGTGTAGCCGTCGTAAGGGAAAAAGAGGTCGAGGTCGTCGATGGTCACGTCGCTGCGCTCCCACAGGCCGGCCAGGGAGATCCACAGCGAGTTATCGGTCCAGCCCAGGCTGTTGTCGTAGTACTCCCCGACCCGTGAACCGCCCAGCGACATGGCGTGGATGTACACCGGCTTGTGGCGCAGATCCATTGCCCGTTCGGCGGTCGTGATGATCAGAGCTTCCGCGCAGTCGACGGGCACGTCCATGTCGAGCATCTGCATGGGTTCCCAGATGACGCGGGAGGCGTGGTAATCCTCCATCGTGATCGGGGTGCGCATGGCCGCCCTGGGGTTTCTTGTCGCGTGGGTGCGGTTGTTCACCGCGATGCGGGCGAAGGCGTCCTTCGTCGCTTTGTAGTCGTGCATGTAGCGCGCCATCCAGGCGGCGTACGGCTCGCCGGAGTGGATCCAGCGGCGGGCGAAGTCGCTCTGGCCCGTGAGCACCTGGCCCGCCATCCGCTGCTGTGCCGCCCGCAGACGGAACGGGTCGTTCGCGGCGGACCGTGACATCCCGGGGCCGCGGGTATACGCCTGCACCACCAGGACCGTGTCGCACAGGCCGGAGAACACCGCTTCCGCCGCATACACGAAGCATGATCCGAGCCACCCGTTCTTCTGCCAGGTGGTCTTCTCGATTCCGAGCGCGCCCTGCAGCGTCAGGAACCCGGATCCTCCCATGGCCAGCGGATCCATGCCCGTGCCGCAGACACCGTCGATCTCCTGCCGGTCGATGCCGGCGTCCTCGATGGCGCCGACGGCAGCCTCAAGGGCGAGCGACAGCTCGGTGCGCTTCAGATCGCGGCCGTAAGGTGTCGACCCGACACCCACCACGGCCAGGCTGTCCTTCAGCGGGTTGCGCGCCATGTCCCTTTCACCTTCCGCTCTGGATCGGGCCCGCCGGTTCGAACGCTGGCGAGGCGAGCCCGCCGCGATCCACCCACGTCAGGCGCACGGGCATGTCGAGCCGGATCGCCTCGCGTGGGCAGTTCACGATCGGAGCCAGATAACGCAGCCCCGACTGCTCGACAAGCTCCACGGCGGCGGCCGGCACCGGCTCCGGCAGCATGGCGTCCGGGTCCCGCTCCTGGTGGATCAGGGTGCACAGGAACACGAAGCCCTCGCCCCTCACCTCGGTGGGCACGATGTCCCACGACCAGCACTCCGGGCACAGCGGGCGGTGCGGGTACACCCAGTAGCCGCAGGACGAGCAACGATTGATCAGCAGCCGCTGCTGGAGCAGCCCGCGGTAATGCTCGATGTTGTCGCGGTCGATCGGCACCGCGGGGAACGCGGCGAAGACATCCGCGTCGGTCACACCGGTCACGCCGTCACCTCTTCCTTGGCCCGTCCGGCCAGGCCGACCCGGTCGAGCTTGCCGTTGGCCAACCGCGGGAGTTCGTCGAGAAACACGATGTCCCTGGGAACTTTGAACCGGGCGAGACGCGTCTTGAGCCACGAGTGCAAGATGTCGGCGTCGAGGCAGTGGCCGGGGCGCACGACGACGTAAGCCCGCACCACCTCGCCCCTGCGCCGGTCGGGTACGCCGACTACTCCGCAGTAGGCCACCGCGTCGTGGCTGGCGACGACCTTCTCGACCTCCTCGACCGAGACGTTCTCACCGCCGACCTTCAGCATCAGCTTCAGTCGACCCGCATAGGTGATGTAGCCGTCGGCGTCCATGGAGACGAGGTCCTCGCTGTGCAGCCAGCCGTCGGCATCGAGAACCCGGGCGTTCTCCTCGGGCTTGTTCCAGTAGCCTCGCATGACGTTGCCGCGTACCCATGCCTCACCGACAGCCCCAGGTGGGACGTCGAGGCCGGTCGCGGGGTCGACGACGCGGACCTCGTTACCCGGCAGCGGGCGGCCACCCGTCGTGCGCCGCTTGTCGGGCGGATCGTCCGGAGCCGTCATCGACGCCGGCCCGTACGTCTCGGTCAGTCCGAAGGGGACGAACATGAACGTGACGTTGGGCAGAGCCCGACGCGCGTCCTCGTTCGGAACGTGGGCGATCCGGACCGACGAAAGGTCGCGTCCGTCCTCGATCGCGGCCCGCACAACCTCCGCAGGAAGTACCCCGAACATCACGGTGGCCCGCTCGGACTCGATCAGTTCCGCGCCGAGGTGGGCGTTGAACGCCTCGGTGAAGACGAGCGTGCCGCCGTTGACCAGCATCGTCATAAGGCCATAGATACTGCCGCCGGCGTGGAAGAACGGCATCATGCTGAAGAACACGTCGGAACCGTCGATCCCGACGCGCCGGGAGTGCAGCGCCGCGTTGGCGACGATGCCGCCTTGTTCGAGCATCACGCCCTTCGGGAACCCGGTGCTGCCGGACGTGTACTTCACCATTGCGAGGTCGCTGCCCAGTACCTGCCGCTCCATGCGATCAGCGAGTGCCCGGGCCTGCGCAACCTTCGGATCGCGCCCGAGCGTCTCCAGTTCCGTGAGGTCGTAGGCCCAATCGTGGTGACCCCCGTCACGATGGAAGATCACAACATTGCGCAGGTCCGGAGCCTTGGCGCTGAGCAGATGCCCGGGCCTGTCCACGGTCGCCGCCTCCGGGCAGATCTCGGTGAGCATCGCGGGCATGCACAAGGTCCGGAAGCCATCGAGCAGGATCACGTGACGGGCACCGGACTGGGTGATGATGTAGGAGATCTCGGCCGGCTTCAGAAAGGTGTTGACGGGCACCGTCGCCGCACCAAGCCGCATGCAGGCGAAATGCGAGACGATCCACTCCGGCGTGTTCGTCAGCCACAACACGACACGGTCCCCGCGCCGGACACCGATGCTGGCCAGGCCGACGGACAGCGCCCGCACCCGCTCGACCAACGTGCTGTACGTCAGCCGTCGGACCTTCCCGTCGTCGGCGGCGGCGACCAGCGCAGCGTGATCCGGGACCCGTTCCGCCGACGCGACGAGCGTCTGCCACACGGTCCGCGTCCGGAGCTCGGCCAGTCCTTCGGCTAAGTCGGCTAAGTCCGCCGCCGGGCACTCGTTCACCGGGCCGCCCTCGCCGCCACCCGCCACGCCGCCGTCGGCTGTCCGATCCGGTGCGGATACCCGGGCGAGAACGGTGGCCAGCCCGCCGTCGCCGTCACGCCGATCGGCGCGAGTCGCTCATCGTGCAGCATCCAGGTTTCTGCCGTGCCCCGCGGCGCCGCTTGCGGCACCTTCGCTCGGTACTTCGCTGGTACCCGAGCGGTCCAGATGTCCGACGGCTCGGCGGTAAGGCTGTCCACATTTGCACTCAGTTCCGGCGTGAGCGTCATCTTTGTCCTCCTGGGTCCACCGGCGGTGCCCTCTCAATTCATCATCGGTGGGCGGCACCGTGGGGTCTTTGTGTATTCGGTCAATTCCTTCCCGTAGCAGCCAATGTCCAGCCACCGGGACCGGCCCCGGAAATACTGATCGAGACGGGGTCCCGCCGTCGCTGTCCCGTCACACGCTCTTGTAGACGACGCCTGGACCGGCCCGCAGAACACGCAGCAGGGTCGGAACAACCTCCGGCATGACGTCCGGTCGGGAATCGGTCGCAGTACTCGAGTACTTCTTCGGCGTAAGGCTCGAACGTGTCCGCGTCCGGCGGAAAATACCTCAGGTGTCGGCGATTCGATGAAGGATCTCGGCCAGCGCGGCCGGCTGACTGATCATGCACATGTGTCCGGCGTCCAGGTCGATCACTGGGTTGGCGTTGACGCGGGCGGCGAAGCGTGTCTGCTTTTCGGGCGGGAGAATGGCGTCTCTGGTGGTGCGCACCCAGCTCCGGGGGATGGGTGGGCGTAGACCCGTCAGGTCGACCGGTTCGGTCGTGAGCCGCTCCGCTTCGGGAACCAAACGCTCGAGGCACCAGGCGAACCTGCCGTCGTCGAGGTCGTTGCCGAAGAACCGTTTCGCCCGCTCGGGATCCATCGTCAGCTGCCGCTCGGCCACGGACTTCTTGACGTGCGCCCTGACGTGCGATTGTAGTTCGTGCATGGTGCCGGTCCCGGACGCAGGCACCATCGCGGCGAGGAAGACGACATGGCGGACGCGGTCCCCGAGCCGGGCCACAGCTCGCGGTAGCGAGCACCCGGCGAGAGAGTGACCGACGAGCACGAATTCGTCGAGATCGGCCGCGTCGACGTCCTCGACAATGGCATCCGCACAGTCGGCAAAGGTCACCGACTCCAGGGGCGCCGGACGCCGCCCTCGTCCGGGTAGGTCGACGGCGACCACCGGCATGGCCAGCCAGGGCAGTAGAAGATCCCAGCAGCGGCTGTCAAAGCCGCCACCGTGCACAAGGACCAGCGGAGTCGTCATCAGCCCGGCCCCTCTGGAGAATGGCCTCCAGCCACTCGGCGCACTCCCGTCGTTGCACCTGCGGGCGTCGATGCCGGCGAAGCGGGGGTCGCCCGCCGTGGCGGGTTCGTCGACGGGGTGGGTGGCTCGATCACGTGGTCGTGCAGGCCAGTGAGGATCAGATCGTCCTTGTTCATGCCGCCTCCCTGCCGCCGCCGGGCCCGTGACCCGACGTCCACCCGCCGACAGCCTGGGCCCCGGGTTCCAGCACCGGGAGCCAGGGTCGCCGACCGGTGTAGGTGCGGGCGAAAGCCCCGCCCGCCGAATCACCGGAGGTGTCCGTCGGCTCATCATCGGCGGCTGGGCGATAGCCGTCTTTGCGCGCTCGGCCAGGTGCTTGCTCTTTTCGGCCCGGGGATCCGGTCCCGCGCCGGCGGGAGCAGCTGCGCGGTCTGGATGCTGACGGGGTGGTTCGCCGCATCGCCTATCCCGAGGCGCCCACGCGCCGAGTAGGAGCACACCGAGGCGGGGCGTGGCCCTGACACCGGTACTCAATGCTCTCCGCGCTCTCCGCGGCTGGGCGGCCGACTCCTGCCCCAGCCGGTGAGCAGGGGAACGGGTAGTCGAGGGGACACTCTCGCCGCTGTGGGTAGGAAATTGACCGAAGGCGCAAAGACATCCACAGCCCGGTCGCCGATGATGAGTCGACAGGCACTGCCGGTGGATCCAGGAGGGCAAAGATGACGCCCGCACCGGAACTGATCATCCATGCGGACAGTCATCTGACCGAGCCGCCGGACGCAACGGCGGCGGGTTCAGTCGGGGACGTGTCAGGGGCTTAGAGCGTGTCTCAGG
>NZ_SJXI01000064.1:0-51265 GCF_004337455.1 Parafrankia sp. BMG5.11
ACATGTGCACGAAGTTCGGGTCAGGAATACCGAAGATCGTCTTGATTCCCTCGGCTTCGAACAACTGGAGGATGCGCTCGTAGACTTTTACCGGCATATTCGTCCTTTCGGCAATAATCGCGAATCCGCCACGGATGCCGTCAACCTGCCTGGTTCGCGATGCGGGCGGGGCGGCCTGGACGCCCACCGCGCTCGTCGATCATTTGGTACGTGGCGACCTCTGGTGCGTGGCGACCTCGGCTGGTCAGGCCTGGCCCCGGTGGTCGCCTCGCCGGTCAGCTCCGCCCCGCGGTGCGGAGCGCGGCGTTGCGTCATCCGTCGACAGCCCGGCTTCGGCTCGCCAGCCTCGTTGGCCCGGCCTGTCTCGTTGGCCCCGGCTGCGCGGCGGCGGCCGGGATGCCGCGCTCCAGGGCGCCGCGGTCCTGTCCGTCGAGGGCCCGCGTTGGCCATCCGAACACCGCCTCAGGAGGAAGAGTGTATGCAATATAGGTCGGATGACCGTTTCGTTGCAAGGCTCTTGCAGTGCTTCCGGTCAAAGTGTATGCAATAAGGACGTCCGGCGCCGTCGGTCCGGCGCCGTCGGCCCGGCGTCCTCGGGTGCGCCTCGGTGCCTCCCGGCGTCTCCGGGCGGCTCGGGCGCGCGTCGCGATGCGCCAGGGACGAGTGGGCAGAACCCGTGAAGCACACCCGCCGGACTAAGGGCGGGCCGCGCCGGTGGCCGCGCGCCACTCGCCGGGACCCGACAGAACGGAGCTTGTGATGACGGACGCGTTAGGCTGGAGACTGAAACTGGGCGTGGTCACGCCCTCGGTGAACACCGTCGTGCAGCCCGAGTATGACGACATGCGGCCGCGCGGAGTGACCAACCATATCGCGCGTATCCATATCCCCGACTGGGTCGTCAACAACGATGAGGACTTCGACGGGCTCGTGCGGGACATCGACCGCAATGTCGATGACGCCGTGGGCTCCGTTCTGACCTGTGACCCGGCGTGCGTGGTGCTCGGAGTCTCCATCGAAGCGGTCTACGGCGACCCGAAGGCCGGTGAGGCGATCCGGGATCGGCTGCGGGCCAAGTTCGGTGAGGATCTTCAGCTCATCCACGCGGGAGACGCGATCCCGAGCGCGCTGCGGGCGGTCGGCGTCGACGAGGGGCCCATCAGTCTGATCACCCCCTATCAGCCGTCCTCCGAGCCGCATCTGCGTTCCTTCGTGGAAAGCCGTGGCTACGAGCTGCACACCGCGGTCCACCTGCGTTCTCCGACGGCGGTGCAGATCGCGCACACCTCGGGGGAGACCCTGCGGCGTGAACTGAAGCGGCTCGCCGCCGACCGGCCACGGGCGATCGTCCAGTTCGGCGCGAACATGTGCATGGGCCGGATCGCCGCGGAGGCCGAACAGTGGCTGGATCTCCCGGTGATCTCGGTCAACACGGCGACCTACTGGTATGCGCTGCGCAGCAACGGCATCGACGACCAGGCGGAGGGCTTCGGGCAGCTCCTGGCCCACCACTGACCCCCGCTGTTGAAAGCCACCGCTGCTGAGGGCCAGGAGGCACGAATGCCCCACGACCACCCGACGGCATCTTCCTCGAGCGCGTACCCGGTGACGTTCTCCCCGATCGCGCTGGGGCCGCGCACGGCCCGCAACCGCATCTGGCTCGCCGCGCACGCCACCGAGTTCTCCACCGACGGCACCTTCGCCGACGCCAGCGCGGACTACTACGCCGAGCGGGCCCGCGGCGGCGTGGCCGTGATCACCATGGAGGCGATGGCGGTCCACCCGACCACCCGGCCACGGCGCGGCGTGATCCTGGCCTACGAGGCCGCGGTGGTGGACAGCTACCGCAAGGTCGCGGCCGCCGTCCAGCCTCACGGCACGCTGCTGATGGCCCAGCTGTGGCACCGCGGCCGGCAGACCGACGGCATCATCAGCCGTCTACCCACCTGGGCGCCGAGCCCGGTGCCCGACACGGTGTACCGGGAGATCCCGCACGAGGTGACCCGGCGGGAGATCGACGAGCTGGTCGCGCACTACGTCCTGGCGGCGCGGCACGCGATGGAGGGCGGTGTCGACGGCGTCGAGGTCCACGGGCTGGCGCACGGCTACCTGCTCGGCCAGTTCCTGTCCCCGGCCACCAACCACCGCACCGACGAGTACGGCGGCTCGTTCGACGGGCGGATCCGCATCGTCCGTCGCATCGTCGAGGAGATACGCCAGGTCGTCCCGGCCGACCGGGTGCTCGGGATCCGGCTCAACAGCAGCGACGGCCCCGGGCAGAACGGCCTCGACAACGCCGACTGGGTGCGCATCGCGACGGAGATCGAGAGCTGGGGCGCCCTGGACTACATCTCCACCACGCAGGGCACCTACCTGGACCGGATGCAGATCTACGGCACCTCGGCGGCCCGGTCGGCCGGCTACGAGGTCGCCGACACCGCCAACATCACCCGCGCGGTCTCGCTGCCGGTCGTGGCCGTCGGCCGGATCACCACCCCGGAGATGGCCGAGGACATCCTCGCGAGCGGCAAGGCGCAGTTCGTCGGTATGGCCCGTCAGCTCATCGCCGACCCGCTGTGGCCCGTCAAGGCCGAGCAGGGGCGCCCGGACGACATCCGTCCCTGCGTCGGTGCGAACTGGTGCGTCGCCTCCTTCGCCCGCGGGCCGCTGGCCTGTATTCACAATCCGCAGGTCGGCCGGGAGCGGCAGTTCCGCCAGGACGAGACACGGCAGCGCCGGCGACGGCGGGTCGCGGTCGTCGGCGGCGGCCCGGCCGGGCTGCGCGCCGCGCTGACCGCCGCCGAGCTCGGCCACCAGGTCACCCTCTTCGAGCAGGACGACACTCTCGGCGGGCAGGTCAACCTGATCGCGCGGGCGCCGTCCTACCGGGAGTGGACCGGCGTGACCGACTGGCTGACCACCCAGCTGGCCCGGACCGACGTCGCCATCCAGCTCAAGCACCGGGTCACGGTCAACGACCTGGTCGGCCGGTACGAGGCGGTCGTGGTCGCCACCGGGTCCACGCCGCTGCGCCACGGCTGGACGGCCCGCCGTCCCGAACGGTGGGCCCGGGACGCCGCGGCGCTGCCGGGTTCGGACCAGTGGAACGTCTACACCCCGGTGGAGATCCTCACCGGCAGCGTCGAACTGCCGAACCGGATCCTGATCGTCGACGACACCGGAGACCGCCAGGCGTTCATCACCGCCGAGTACCTGCGCCAGCGCCGCCACGCGGTGCACGTGGTCTCCCAGTACCCCCAGCTCGGACACGCCTTCGCCGACGGCCACGACCTTCCGTTCGCTTTCGGGCAGCTGCGGCGCTCCGGCGTCACCTTCACCCCGAACGTCGAAGTGAACGCCATCGACGGGGACACCGTCACCCTCACCGACGTCTTCACCGGGGAGACCTCCCAACTGCCCGATGTCGACGGTGTCGTGCTCATCCTCGGCAACACCGCCAACGACCTGCTCGCCCGTGAGCTCGACGGCGCCGGCCTTGACATCCACCTCGTCGGCGACGCGCAGGCTCCGCGGCGCATCTTCAACGCGATCTGGGAAGCCGACACCGCGGCCCGAACAATCTGAGGAGACCAGTGGACAACGGAGAAGTGCACGGGCCGTTGGCGGGATGCCGTGTTCTCGAGCTCGGATCGTTGATCGCCGGACCGTTCTGCGGGCAGCTGCTGGGCGACTTCGGCGCGGAAATCATCAAGATAGAGGACCCCGCCGGGGGCGACCCGATGCGTAACTGGGGTAGCCAGGCGCCGGGCGGGCTGTCGCTCACCTGGCCGATCATCGCCCGCAACAAGAAGTCCATCACCTGCGACCTGCGGGACGCCCGCGGTCAGGAGCTGGTGAAACAGCTCGCGGCGCACGCGGACGTGCTCGTGGAGAACTTCCGCCCCGGCACCCTGGAACGGTGGAACCTCGGGTACGACACTCTTTCGAGTATCAATCCGGGGCTCGTCCTCGTCCGGGTCACGGGATATGGGCAGGACGGCCCCTACTCGCAGCGGGCGGGCTTCGGCTCCATCGGGGAGGCGATGGGCGGTATCCGCTACACGACCGGGAATCCGGACCGCCCGCCGAGCCGCACCGGCATCTCGCTCGGCGACTCGCTGGCCGGCACGTTCGCCGCGCTCGGAACGGTCATGGCGCTGCTCAGCCGGGAGCGCAGCGGCCGCGGTCAGATCGTCGACTCCGCCATCTACGAGGCCGTGCTGGCACTGATGGAAGCTCTGGTCCCGGAATGGGAGCTGGCCGACTTCCGGCGGGAGCGCACCGGATCCATCCTGCCCGGCGTCGCGCCGAGCAACGTCTACACCGCCGCGGACGGCGCGGAGATCCTGATAGCGGCGAACCGGGACACCATCTTCATCCGCCTCTGCGATGTCATGGGCAACCCCGACCTGGCGACGAACCCGCACTTCCAGACGCACCAGGCACGCGGTGAGCACCTGGAGGAGCTCGACAAGATCATCGGCGAGTGGACCGCGACCCAGCCCTCGGCCCAGCTCCTCGACCGCCTGCACGAGGCGGGCGTCCCGGCCGGCCGGATCTACACGGCGGCCGACATGGTCACCGACGCGCACTTCAAGGCCCGCAAGGCCGTCGTCCGCCTGTTGCACGACCGCCTCGGTGAGTTCCCCATGCAGAATGTCGCGCCGCGGCTGTCCGCCACGCCGGGCGGGATCCGCTCGCTGGGCCCGGAGCTCGGCGAGCACAACGAGTCGATCTACGGCGACCTGCTCGGTATCAGCCCCGCCCACCGCGAACAGCTCGTCGCCGACGGCGTCATCTGACCACCACCAGTCGAACACGTGAACGGAGTACCGCGTGGCCATCACGATCTGCGAGGTAGGCCCGCGGGACGGCCTGCAGAACGAGAAGACGCTGCTCCCGACCGAGACCAAGGTGACGCTGATCCAGCGCGCCGTCGCCGGCGGCGTGCGCCGGGTCGAGGCGACGGCGTTCGTGCACCCGAAACGCGTCCCGCAGATGGCCGACGCCGAACAGGTGATGGCACAGGTCCCCCGCGACAGCGGGGTCTCGTACATCGGCCTGGTCCTGAACCGGCGGGGATTCGAACGCGCCGCCCGCGCGGGGGTCGACGAGGTCAACATGGTCGTCCTCGCCACCGAGACGTTCAGCGAACGCAACCAGGGGATGACGGTCGAGGCGAGCCTGCGTGCCTGGTCGGAGATCGCGGGCCTGGCACACGAAGCCGGTATCCGGCCCTCCGTCACGCTCTCGGCCGCGTTCGGATGCCCGTTCGAAGGCGAGGTGAGCCCGGACCGGGTCCGGGACCTGGCCCGCCGGGTCGTCGAGTCGGGCCCCGCGGAGATCGCCCTGGCCGACACCATCGGTGTCGGGGTGCCCACGCAGGTCACCGAGCTGGTGGCGGCCGTCCGTGACGTCGCCCCCGGCGTCGCCCTGCGGTGCCATTTCCACAACACCCGCAACACCGGCTACGCCAACGCCGTCGCCGCGGTCAGCGCCGGTGTGGAGACCCTCGACGCCAGCGCCGGGGGCATCGGGGGCTGCCCGTTCGCCCCGGCGGCCACCGGCAACATCGCCACCGAGGACCTCGTCTATCTGCTCGACCGGATGGGCGTCGCGACCGGCGTGGATCTCGGCGAGCTCGCGGCCACCGGCCGCTGGATCGGCGAGCAGCTCGGGATCGACGTGCCGGCGCTGCTCGGCCGCGCCGGCACCTTCCCAGGCTGATACCGAGGCGACATCTGGGAGTGTCCTCGGGGTGGAGTCGGCGCGGCAGGGCGGCGATCGTTTTCTGGATCTCGGTACCGCCATCATGATCAAGATGCTGGGGAGAGATCGGGACGGCGCAGACACGTGGCAGGGGCGCGGGACGGGCCCGGATTCGGGATTTATGCATTGGGTGTCGGCATCCGGTGATGTGTGGCGGGTGGGTGAGTCCTGGCTGTCACTGAACCGCCACGGTTGCTCGGTACCCGTGCATAGGGGCCGGGCCGGCGTGAATATCTATCGCTTCCAGCCGTCTGCAGGGGCTCCGGCGTTCCCTCGCTCGCCGCCCGCGCGACGGCGCGTCCGCTGTCGCAGTCGCCCGGCGGCCGCCCGGTAGGTCGGATCGTCGAGCACGTTTCGCAGAGCATCGGCGATCGTTGCAGGAGTCGACCGTCGGGGTTACGGGCTGGACGCCTGAGGTCCGGCGGCGGTACTTTCTCGCGCACCCAGGCGGGCATGACGAAGCCAGGGCCGGGCGGCGGGATGTAGGTCGGCATGGGTGCTGTTCCGCGGTGGAACAACCACCAGTGCGTCAGTGTGCGTAGGTAGCCGGTGGCCTCGCGGAGCACCGCGTGGGTATGGTTACGCAGGACGATCAGAGTGCAGTCGGGCATCAGCGATGACAGGCTCGCGGCGTGGTCGATGAGGTCCGAGTTGGCGCCGTACACGGCGAGCACCGGCGCGGTGAACGCGGCCAGCCGAGCGGGGTCGAACGACGGAGTGGCGAGCATGTCCCGCCTCAGCGTGGTCTCGCGCAGCAGCCATCGAGCGGTGCACATAGTCCGCGCGACCGCGCGCCTGGCGTCGTTCGCCAGCCACTGCTCGACCTTCTCGTGCGAGGTCGCCGTAAGCACCCGGCTGAGCGAGTGTTCCATCTGCGCGCCGAGACCTTCGATGAGGAAGGGGGGCTCGATCAGGGTCAGACTCGCCACCTGCTCTGGGTGGGCGAGGCTGTAGGCCAACGCCAGTGTCGCTCCGTAGCTGTTGCCGACCATGTGTACCGGCCGGTCGATGCCGAGTGCGACCAGCAACCCGGACAGGTCGGCGAGGGAGCTGGCCATGTCGTACCCGTCGGGTGTCTGATCGCTGCGCCCGTGCCCGCGCAGGTCGTAGCACACGACGTCGCAGCCCGCGTTCGCCAGAAAGGTGCCGAGGCTGAAGTAAAAGCTGGACAGATTGTCGATCACCATGCCGTGCAGCGTGACGACGATCGGCGCGTCGGGATCCGCCCCGCGTGTCGGCGTGAGGTGCTGGACGTTCAGGCGGATCCCGTTGGCAATGACGTCAGCCATGGCTGGCACCGGACAGGCTATCGGCGATCAGGTAGACGACGTCACCGACGGACGATCTGATCGCTTCGGCCAGGTGCATCGTGGCCAGAAAGGCGACGAGATCGACCGATGATCCGTAACGGAGGCGCGTGCGGTCGGCCGGGGCTACGAACTCGATCCTTTCCAGGTCAGGATCCGTCTGGAACGTCGTGTCCCTTGTGACCTCCATACTGTCCGCGTGCTCCTCACCGACCACGTACCCGGGCGAGCGCAGCGAGCACGTCCTCCTCGAGTTCGTGACGGCCCTCAGAGCCGGTCGGGGCACCGGGTTTCAGTGATGTCACGGAACGTTCTCCTGTCCTCGGTGCGCATTGCTGCCGTACGCATCCAGGCCCTCTACAGTTCTCCGGCTAGGCCGCCCGACGGCGGGAGGATTCGCGTATCGCAGAGGTGACTCGGGGTCCGCCCTCGTCGGTGGCGGCGATGTGATGCGTGTCAGCGGATTCCACACACGGTTGACATGGCCAACAGTGCAATGTTGTGGAGTGTGAACTGGTCGGCTGTTGATCCGCCGAGACCGTAGCGCTCCCCCATCGAGGGGGTGGTTATTTTTCTGCTGGCAGCCATATCGGAGCAGCTGGCCTCAGCATCGCCGATAATCTGCGCGTCGGTTTTTCCCTGCGCCAGCCGAGGAAATTCCTCGCGGAATCTTCTGATATATGTTTCGGTGCCTTCCGAGTTGCCGGCATCAGTTCCCGGGCTCGCCGATACATACGTTATTCCGGTCGAGGGATTCGTAGCCGAGTTCTCATCCGGCGTGCTTGTCGTGTCACAAGCGGCTAGTGAAACCACGGCGATGGCGATGGCGATGAATGCTATTCGTCCGCTCGACCGGGAACGCCGGAGGCGTCCAGAGTCTGTGGGTGCCTGGATATCCGCAGCGCCTTCGTTTCTTTTCTGATAGAAATCCATGTCGTCAGCCCTCTCTTCTATGTCATATTTCCACCTGAACCGGGAAGGTTCAAGGGTGGTTCCGAAGCATTCATCTCTGCAGAGGAGGCGGTACGCGTTGCCCGGCACATTTCCCGCTAACTGACACCAGTCCTTGTCCGGCGGCAGGTGAGGTCGATGGGGGACCTGATAGCGGAGACGGATCGACGGGGTCGGTCAGCCAGACCGTGCGGGATGGGCGTGTGCGTGTGCGTGTGCGTGTGCGATCACGATCGGGTCGGTGGCGTCTGATGCGACATGCTTTGGAGGATCGCGTCGGCCATGCCGCGTTCGCCGCGTTCGTTGGGGTGGACGGAGGCGGCGGGGTTGAGGGGAATCAGTGGCTCGACCCAGCGGATGTCTCTCGGCGCGCAGGCGTCGCGGTCGAGGGAAGGGGTGTAGGTGTCGATGTACCCGGCGCCGGCGGCTTCTGCCTGCTGTTGCAGCATGGTGTTGAGCTCCTGCTCCTTCTGGCGCAGGTAGGTGATGTCGCCGGTTGTGAGTCCCATGGTGCGTGCGCAACCGACGCCGTCGGTGGGAAGGATTGCCGGGTATCCCACGATGTACACGTCGGCCTGCGGCGCGCGACGGGTGATCTCGCCCAGCGCGACGGACAGCTGTTGCCCTGCGGCCTGGATCTTCTCGTGTACCTCGTCGGTTCCGGCGGAGACGTACTTCCTCTTGCAGGGTGCGTAGTTCGAGGTGCCGCCGGCGAGCGCGTTGTAGAGCACGCCGGCCCGGACGCACTGATTGACCACCGAGGTGAAACCGATGTCGTTGCCGCCGATGCCGATCGTGACCAGCCGCGTTGTGGCGGAAAGGGCCGAGAACTGGGCGGGGTTGACTCCGTCCCCAGTGGACTGGGGCGAGGACAGGTCCGCGATCGTGGCCCCGGAACAGCTCATATCCGTGAAATCGGATTCCTCAAGATCCAGATTCTCGGCGATCAGCGTCGGGTAGTTGCGGTCCGAACGATCGCAGCCGCCGGGTTCTCCGATCTGGGAGGGGATTCCGGGACCGGCGGTATAGGAGTCGCCCAGGGCGACGTATGCCCCCTGAGCTGGCGCTGGCGCTGCAGTTGCAGTTGCTGTCCGAGTCGGAACCGGCGTCGTTGTCGTCTCGGGAAGCGCTGCGGCTGCCGCTGCTGGAGCTGAACCGCCGTCGTGGCGGTTGAGGGCGACCGCGGTGATCAGAGTGCCGCACGCGAGTGTGCAGACCAACCCGGCGCGTAGCTGAGTTCTTATCATTGCCTCCCACTTCCGTCTCGGGTGGCACTTCTGATGTCTGACCTGCGGGCATGGAAGGTAACCGCCGGTTGTGAATGATGCTCCGGTGTCGAGGGCGTCAGGCAGATGATCGTAGCTGCGCGGGAACGGCGAGCCGGCGTGGGTCACGATGAGTCGAACCTGAATGCCGGATCGAGTGTTGTGTTTTCTCGCGTTTCTGCAGGGATCGTTTAGGCCTGAGCCGGAAATGGCGACGCTCGGGGCAAGGTTTGCAGGTCGGGGGACGAGGCCCGGCCTTCTGGTGTCTATCGGACGGTGGCGTACCGATGGATGGTCGGTGCGCCAGGTTCGGTTGGATGCGTGGGTCGGGGCCGTGTACCGCGGCCTGGGCGTGGTGGTGTCCAGGCGCCGTGGGCCCGGCGGGGGCTACCGCCGGGCCCACGGGCCCACGCCGTGCACCCGCATTGCACAGGGCCCGGCGCGTACAAGGGGCAGGGCTGATCAGTCGCGCCCTACTTCCGGATGACGGCCTCTGTCGTCTGGCGGCCTACTGCAGCCCGCCAGGTGGTCGTGCATTTCTCGGGTCGTTCGGTCGGCGAGGAGCAGTTACAGCATCTTCTTCGCGGCTGTTCTCGGGCACCTCTTCAGTTTGTCTGAACAGGGATCGTCGGTCGTCGTGCGTTTGTCGACAACTGCCTACTGCGAACGCGGTACGCCGGCCTCCTACCCAGTACTCCTGATGGGGAGGAGTGTGATGGCTGTTAACCAGCGCGTTCGTGTCCAGGCGGAATAGGCCTCGGCCAGCCAGGCGACTCCGAGTTTTCAGTGGCTGTGAGGTTCTGGCATCCATGCTGCCTCGATCTGTTTGCGGGTTCGAGGGGGAATCTTCCCCGGCTGGTGGTGTAGCGGGCCACACCACCTCAGCCGGGCACCGGATTCGCCGTGTCGCGGGCGAGCGCGTGCCGGCATGTCAGAGGTCCTGGTACCCCTGCCCACGCAGATCGGTTTCCGGGAACATGCCAGAATCTCGGCCCGAGAACGGTACGCAGTGCCGCCGCGACGACCCGCACCGATGATTGAGAAGATAGGCATGAAGGCTGGGAGGAGGGTGGCCGGGGAAAGGCTGACGCGAGGCGGGCCTCTGGGCGCGGCCCGTCGATCGAGCGTGCGGTGGTACAGAGAACCGCGACCGGGCTGTGAGGTTCTGGGGCGGTCAGTCCGATGGGGTGGTTTGTAGCAGGCCGGACTGGTAGGCGATGACGACGAGCTGCGCCCGGTCGCGGGCGTTGAGCTTCGCCATGGCCCGGTGGACGTGCGTGCGGGCGGTCAGTGGGCTGATGACAAGGCGACGGGCGATTTCATGGTTCGAGTAGCCCTCGGCTACCAGCACCATGACTTCTCGTTCGCGGGCGGTGAGCGTCGTGAGGACTGCGGGGTTTGCCCGGGCGGTGGCTGTGGGTTCGGGGGCGGCGAGGAACCGGGCGATGAGGGCGCGGGTGGCTGCCGGGGACAGGAGAGCGTCGCCGCCGGCGATGGTGCGGATGGCGGTGAGGAGCTCGTCCGCTCCGACGTCTTTACCAAGGAAGCCGCTTGCTCCGACGTGAAGTGCCTGGGTGACGTATTCGTCGATTTCGAAGGTGGTGAGGATGAGGACGTGCGTGGCGGCGAGTGTTTCGTCGCCGCAGATGGTGGCGGTGGCGGCGACTCCGTCGGTTCCGGGCATGCGGATGTCCATGAGCACGACGTCCGGGTGGTGTTCACGGGCCGCTGCGATGGCTTCGTGGCCGTCCGCGGCCTCAGCGACGACTTCCATGTCCTCGCACGAGTCGATCAGAATCCGGAAGGTCGCTCGTAGGAGGGTCTGGTCGTCGGCGAGGAGCACTCGGATAGTCATCGTTTTCCGTTTTCGTGGGGTTTCTGGGTTGTAGTGGCAGGATGGCGGTGACGTGGAAGCCGACTTCGGGATGGTGTCCGGCCTCGAGATGTCCGCCGACGGACAGTGCGCGTTCCCGCATGCTGATCAGGCCGAATCCACTGTTCGAGGATGGGATCGACCTCACCGTGTCGGGCCTGTGGTCCCCATTGGCCGAGCTTTTCCCCCCACCACCATTAATGATCATTAGGGTGACGCTGTTGGGAGCGTAGGTGATGTCAACGCATGCGCTGTTGGTGGTGGCGTGTTTCGCCACGTTGGTGAGCGCTTCCTGCGCGATCCGGTATGCCGTGAGGTCGATGCCGGGGGAGAGCGGGGACGGTTCGCCGCGGGTGTTGATGGTGACCGTGAGTCCGGTGGCGGTGAACGTGTGGGCGAGTTCGGGGAGCTGGGCGAGTGAGGGGGCTGGTTCCAGGGGGGCGTCCGGGTCGTCGCTCTGCCGCAGGAGACCGACGGTGGCCTTGAGGTCGCGCAGTGCGGAGGAGGTGGTGGCGGTGAGACTGGCGAGGATCGGTTCCGCCTGGTCGGGGTTGGTGCGGACGAGGTGTGCGGCGGTGCCGGCCTGGGCGTGGGCGAGGGTGATGTGGTGGGCGACGACATCGTGGAGTTCGCGGGCGATGCGGGTGCGTTCGTCGGCGACTCGGCGGCGTGCCTCGGCCTCCCGGGTGCGTTCGGCGTATTCGGCGCGGGCTTTGACGGCGTCGAGGTAGTCCTGTTTGATCCGCCGCGCGCCGCCGAGTGACGCGGCCATCAGCAGCCAGGCGGTCGGGCCGATGGTCTTGAGCTCCAGGGGATAGCCGTCGGGGTCGGCGATCAGTGCGGTTGTGACCACCAGAGCGCAGGCGGGGAGGACGATGCTCAGGGTGGTTCTGCGGTCGGTGTGCGCGGCCAGGAAGTAGAGCGCGGCCATCGCGGGAGCGATCATCAGCGAGGTGAGCAGGTAGCCCAGGCCGGCCAGGACCACGGTGCAGGCGATGGCCACCACGGCGGTCGCGCGGGGGTGGCGCTCGTTCCAGAGCAGGGCCGTGCAGGTGACGGCGGCGAGCAGGACCGCGGGGTACGGGGAGCTGTCGTGGGCGACAAGCTGCGGGTTGAGTCTGCTGGCGGGGCCGGCGGCCACGAAGGCCAGGAGCGCGATCACCACGGTGCCCCGGTGATGGTCCTGGATGTGCCGCCACCGGCTGGTGATCGTCATAGCGGGTTCCTGTCGGGTGCTGTGGCCGTGGCGTTCACGGTACGGGGCCCCGTCCGAGGACCGCGGTGTTGTGCGCGGGCGGTCCTCGGACGGGCGGTGCTCACCGGGCGGACGCGGATTCCAGGGTGAGGGGCTCCTCGAGGCCGGCGGCTGGCGCGGGAGCGGCTGGCCGGCTCAGCGTCTCGCCCTCGACGTCGATGTGGGGCAGGACCCGGTCGAGGTGGCGTGGGATCCACCACGCCTTCTCCCCGAGAAGGGCGAGGACGGCGGGGACGATGGTCATGCGGACGACGAAGGCGTCGAGCAGGACGGCGGTGGCCAGGCCGAACCCGATCATTTTGATGATCGGTTCGGCGGTGCCGATGAAGCCGGCGAAGACCGCCATCATGATCAGTGCGGCGGCCGCCACCACGCGGGCGCTGTACCCGAACCCGGAGGTGATCGCGTCCCGGGCCTTCTCGCCGTGGACGTGGGCCTCGCGGATGCGGGCGACGAGGAAGACCTCGTAGTCCATGGCGAGGCCGAAGACGATACCCACCATGAAGATCGGCATCATGCTCATGATGGGTCCGGTCTGGTGGAGGCCGATGAGCCCGGCGAGCCAGCCCCATTGGAAGACCGCGACGACCGCTCCGAGGGCAGCCAGGACGGAGAGCAGGAACCCGAGGGCGGCCTTGAGCGGGACGAGGACCGAGCGGAACAGCACGAGCAGGAGCAGGAACGCCAGGCCCACCACGATGGCGAGGTAGGGGACGAGTGCGTCCTGGACCTTCTGGGCGATGTCGATGTTCACGGCGGTGGTGCCGGTGACCTGGAACGTCGCGCCGGTGGCGGCGGTGACCGTGGCGCGTTGCGCGCGGATGGTGTGGACGAGGTCCTTGGTCGCTGCCTCGCTCGGTCCGGTGGCCGGCACCGCGGTGAACACCGCCGTGTCGCCCGCGGTGTTGAACCGGGCGGCCGAGACGGAGACGACACCGGGCGTTGCGCCGATCCTCTGGGTGATCGTGGTGACCGCCGCCTGCGCGTCGGCGGAATCTGCCGCGTCGACGACGATGGTCAGCGGGCCGTTGAAACCCGGCCCGAAGCCCGCGGCAAGGTCGTCGTAGGCACGCCGCTCGGTGGTGGAGGTGGGCTTCGCCTCGTCGCCGGCCGTGCCCAGGCGCAGGTCCAGGACGGGCAGGGCGATCGCCCCCAGCGCGAGTACGGAGAGGATGAGGACGGGCAGCGGGCGGCGCAGGATCAGGTTCGCCCAGCGGGTGCCCGCGTTGGGCCCGCGGCGCTCGGTCTTCTTCCTTGTCCTCTTGCGTGCGGCGCGTGGGAGCACGGCGCGTTGGAAGAAGCCGAGCAGTGCCGGGACCAGGGTCAACGCGACTCCGACGGCGATACCGACGGTGCCCGCGGCGGCCAGGCCCATCTTCGTCAGGGTCGGGACCCCGACGATGAACAGGCCGGCCAGGGCGATCACGACGGTGAGTCCGGCGAACACCACCGACGACCCGGCGGTGCCGGTCGCGATCGCCGCGGCGTCCTGGGGTTCCAGCCCGCGGGCGCGTTCCTCTCGGTAACGGGAGACGATGAACACGGCGTAGTCGATGCCGACGGCGAGTCCGAGCATCATCGCGAGGGTGCTGGTGGTCGAGGACAGGCCGAGGGTGCTGGCCAGGGCCATGATCGAGGCGATTCCGACGCCGACGCTGACGATCGCGGTCAGCAGCGGCAGTCCGGCCGCGGCCAGGGATCCGAAGGTGATCAGCAGGACGAGTGCGGCGATCGCGATTCCGACGGCCTCGGTCACCCCGCCCGCCCCCGGTCGGGTCGTGAGCGCGTCCCCGCCCAGCTCGATGGTCAGGCCCGCTGCCTGGCCGTCTGTGACCGCGGTTCGCAGGGCTTCCTTGGTGGCGTCGGTGAGATCGTCACTGATCGCCGTGTAGGAGACCGTGGCGTAGGCGGTCGCCGCGTCCGTGCTGACGGCCCCGCTCTGGAAGGGGTTCACGGCGCTGGCGACCTGTGGGCTGGCGGTGGCCTCCGCGACGACCTGTTCAACAGCGGCGCGGTTCTCGGGTGTGGTCAGGGTCTGGCCTGGTGGGGCGACGAAGACGATGCGGGCGACCGCCCCGTCCGCTCCGGTGCCGGGGAAACGTTCGTCCAGGAGGTCGAACGCCCGCTGGGATTCGGTACCTGGCATGGAGAACGCGTCGTCCGGGGCGGCGGGCGCCCTGGCCGCGCCGAAACCGACGGCGACCAGCACTCCCACCCATAGCAGAAGAACGTATCGGCGCCGCCGGAACGACAGACGGCCCAGCCGATAAAGAAAAGTCGCCACGGGGGAGATCTCCACATCTTCTCGGGTACACGAGAAGACTGCGCGAAACCGGTGGGTCCCGTCGTCGTCCGTACGCCGGCACTTCCGGCTACAAAGAACGCAGTACCCGCGACCCGGCCCGTCATGCTTCTACTGAGCCTGCAGTAGCCGAAAATGACTGCCTCCGGCCGACGCGGAAGCGGGCCACTCCGGTGCACAGTGGTCGAGGTCCCCAACGTGACCAAGAAACGGCGTCCCGTTACCCGGCTCCGGGTTGGGCGCGACACACCACCAGCGAACGGCGATGCCGCGCCCAGGAACTCGACGCGGCGCGGAGTGGAGATGTTCGGTGAACCACACACCCGACGGCGACGAACACAAACCCGCGGACACCGCTCACGACGGCTCCGTTCAGGCACCGGGCCGGAGACCTGGCCCGGACGGCGACCGGCCAACCTGGGACCTGCACGGCCCGTCCCAGCAAGCGGCCCCGCCACGGCAGGCCCCTCATCGGCCGACTGGACCGCCGCCACCCGCCGACGCCTTCCGCCCGGGTCGACCAGTGCGTTCCCCGGCAGGAAGCGCGCAAGACGCGCCGGAGGTCACCCCGCCGCCCGGCAGGACAACGGAAATGATCGGCAGAGCCGGGATCGGCAGGAGTGTCCCGACCCCGGGCATGCCAGCCGGGCCAGAGGCCCTGTGGAGGGAGCGGATCCAGTCCATCCCATCCGCCGATCCCCAACCCGCTCACGCGGCCTGGGCCGACAGCGGAACCCACCCACCCACCGGGAGTCGCATCGGTACGCAGACCGGCGAGGACCACTACCGGCAGGCACATCCGGACGCGGGGGACAGTGCCACCCCCGCGGGTCCAGACGGTCACCCGCCTGCCGTCGGCCCCGGAGACGGATCGGTCTCCCCGAAGCGCCGCCGGTGGCGACGACGCCGACGGATCCTCGCGATCGGCGCGGTGGTCCAGCTCGTGGTGCTCGTGGCGGGCGACCGGTTCGCGGTCTCGGCCGCCGAGGACCAGATGGCCAAACAGATCGAGGCGAGCGTGACCGAAAGCCTCGCCTGCGATGTCATCCCACCGACCGTGAGCAATGTCAGCATCGGCGGATTCCCGTTTCTCACCCAGATCATGTTTGGCACGTTCAAGAACATCGGAGTGAGCGTCGAGGGAATCTCAACACCCGGCCCCCGCATCTCGTCGGTCGAAGCGCACCTCAAAGGACTTCACATTCCAGTCAAGAAAATCCTTACCAACAGCGTTGGTGAGGTTCCGGTCGACGATGTTGAAGCAACGGTCCGTCTCGACTACGACGATGTGAACACGTTTCTGGCCGACCAGCCCGGCAAGATCCAGATCAACCCGGTGGACGGCGGAGAGCAGGTCGAGGTCTCCGGCACGGCCGACGTGCCGATGCTCGGCGCCCAGGAGATCGGCGGTGTCACCACCTTCGAGGTGCGGGACAACGAACTCACCCTGGTCCCCTCCGAAGTCTCCCTGCGCGGGGGACTCAACTTCAGCATCCCCGTGCCCGGTGGCGTGGGGGAGCTGCTCCCCTCGGTCCCGATCCCAGTCGGAGGCCTGCCGTTCGACCTCAGCATCGTCGAAGCGTCAACCGACGCGTCAGGCCTGTCGCTGACCGCGACAGCCAAGGACGTCGTCCTCCCCGAGGCGGAGGCACGAACGCGCCAGTGCCCGCCGGCGGACAACAGCGGGAACTGACCTCACGCCCTCACGCCCTCCCGTCCAGGGACACGGCTGCTGCCCGAGCCTGATACGTCGACACCCCGTCTCCTCCGGGCCACGGCGCACATAGACCCGTCACAAGGTGGGTTGGCACCGTTCCCGGGCGCCGTGACGTGCTGATGCGGGTCCGCGCCTGCGGCGTCGACGCCGCCTTCCTGCGTAGGGGCGGCACACTACGCCGCCCGGATCGTCCGGTGACCCCGATCCGCCTCGGCTCGTTAACCCCAGAACGCTCCCGCCGACATGATCGGCTCCGGAGGATCGCTCGCCGCCATGCGCGAATACCTACTGATCGAAAACGCCGTGTCATTCTCTGGGAGTAAGGCGGGCGGCGTGTACTGCATTCTCCGTAGCTGGGATTGTCGGCACGTGGACGACGACGGGACTGGCCTGGTCGGACAGGCTGGCGCGGTACCTACGGAGACATCGAGATACCTACCCATCACCAGATCGTTCAGAAGGCGACCTGGTCGCAGCCACCCCCGCCAGATCGGTCAGCGACATCCTCCCTCGGCAGGCAGGCAGGCGTACGAGAGGAAGAGGCATGGCCAGACAACTCGCCTTCGTCACCGCGGCCGCCGCGTCGCTGGCCGCCTGCAGCGCGTCCAGCACACCGACCGGGGACTCCGTCGTTCATCAGTCTTCCTTGGCGCGGTGCCAGAAATTTGGCGGATCATATCATCCTCACCCTCCGCGTGCCGCGCGCGCTTCCAGTCGGTGGCGTAACGCGACGGGGATGACGGGCAATGTGTAGAGCACGGCTGGTTCTGCGCGATGAGAGCGGCGTCATAATTTCTGGGTGCTTGCCTAACGTACCGATCGGCCGGCACGAGCAGGGGGTTGAAGGGGCATGTCGGCAGAAGAGTGTGAAATGCGCCGGGGTCGTTCATGGTAAGCATGTCATTTCATGCACACGGCAAGGCGACGTCCGCATCCCGCAACGTCGCGCCGCCCCCACGGGACTCGTGGTGGCACAGATCACGGATCGGCCGCCTGACCTCGACGGCCCTGTCCATCGCCGGCCAAGTGCTCCTCCTTGACCTGCTCTACATGCTCTATCGGATGGGCCGGCATCTGGCCGTCGGCCGGGAATCGCAGGCCCTGGCGAACGCCCGGGATGTTTGGAACCTCGAACGACTGCTGTATCTCCCCAACGAGTCCGCGATCCAACAGCTCGCACTGCATTCGACCCAACTCCTGGAGCTGGCGAACCGCGTCTACACCGGCGTCCACTTCCCGGCGTCGACCGCCTTCCTCGCCTGGGTCCTGGTACGACACCGCAACGCGTGGCCACGGGTGCGGACGGTCATCCTCGCCTCGACCGGGGTCGCCCTGGTCATCCACATCCTCTATCCGCTGGCACCACCCCGGTTCCTCCCGCAGACACTGCCGGACGTGACCTTCGTGGACACCGGAACGGTCTTCGGCCCGTCCGCCTACACCGCGGGCGACACCGTAGCCAACCAGTACGCCGCCATGCCCAGCCTGCACGTCGGATGGTCGATCCTGGTCGCCTGGGGCGTGGTGACCATCCTGCGGTCACGGGCACGATGGCTGATTATCCTGCATCCACTGATCACCATCGCCGTTGTTGTGATAACGGCCAACCACTACTGGCTGGACGGCCTGATCGGCGGCGGTCTGGTCGTCACGGCGGTCCAGCTGACCCGGCCTGAGGTCCATGCCCGGATGCGGCTATGGCGCATCTCAGTCAGAGAGCAGCTACGTGGACGGGCCCACGACCTCGACCCGATAGCAGCCAGCACGCCCCCCTCGACAGACGACCTCGACGGGGCATGGCGCAGCGACCCGTGGACGGCCGATGTCGGGACCCAACAGGACCGCAGCCCTGCGGCCAGTACGGCTGCTGCCGGTGCTGCTGATGCCGGTCGCGCTGCCAGCGATGCTACGACGGCATCAGCCGCCCGGCCGGCCCTGCCTCCGGCGCGTACCGGCAAGCCGCCGCCGGCGGTCCGCTCCTGAAAAACTGAAATCTGCGCTGGCATCTTGGACATCCGACGCCGGTCTCAAAGGGCGTGGTTCGAGCGATCCCTTGCCACATGATCAAGCGCAGGACCGCGCACCCGCGACTCCATAGGAGCCTCGACTCGGCAGGCTACGGTTTGCGGGCTATTCCGCCGTACATGTGTACGTGAGCATCGTCCACGGCAGCCGCTTGCTCGTCGGGATGCCAGTGGTTGACGAGCACTACTCCGGGGTCGAGCAGTTCCAGCCCGTAGAAGAAACGCTCGACCCCCGCTTGGCCGCGCGCGACCAGCGGAATGCCGTTGGCGTTGTACGCGGCCACCCCGACTCGAACCTCCTCGGGCGCGCTGTCGGCCGTGCAGGTGGACAGCGCCAGGATGCTGCCCGCCGGCAGCGGACGCATGATCCGATCGATGAGGTCCTTGACGACGGTGTCGTCGACGATGAAGTGCACGATCGCGATCAGGCTGACCGCGATCGGCTGGCTCAGATCGAGTGTTTCCCGCAGCTGGTCGGACTCCAGGATCGTCTCCGGGTCGCGGAAGTCGGCGTCGAGATACGCGGTCCGACCCTCGGGGGTGCTGGTGAGTAGCGCTCGGGCATGCGCCAGGACGATGGGGTCGTTGTCGACGTAGAGAATCCGACATGATCGGATGGTGCATCGACGTGCCGCCCGTCCACCGGTCTCGGTCTCGGAGTTCACCGGCTTCCGGTTCCCACCCGAGGTGATCGTGCTGGCGGCCCGAAGGTTGATCATGCGCCTCCGCTCCGCCCAGACGATCAGCACCGGGCGCGCTCTGTCCAGAACATCCGCCGCGGACATTACGAACTCGCTATCGAGACCGAACCCCGGCTCCGCCTATCGGCTGCCTTCACCGACTCGCCCTCGCTGTCTGATCACCGGGTCCGACCGGGGCCTGGCACGCCACGCCTTCCCCGAATGCAACAGCCCCGTCGATGCCAGGGATCTATTGGATGCGGGTCGGTTGCGCGTAGGCGAGGAGCGCGTCGCGGTCTGCCGGCAGGACGAATCCGGCTTTGATCGTGCTGTCCGCGGCGGTGGTGTATTTCTGTAGGTAGGCGTCACTGGACGAGTAGAGCGCGGTGAGACGCTCGGCGGGCAAGGGTGTCGTGGAACCGAACAGGCTGCAGATCACGGAGGGGTTCGGGCCGGGGGTGCCCGACAGGACGTCGACCGGTACGTCTACGGGTGGGGTCCGCACGCCGCCCCGGGCGATGCCGTCGGCGTCGCGGGCGACCTGCGGCGGGCTGTTCTGGGTGACCTCGAGCCGCGGTGCCGTGGCAGGCAGCGTCCCCTCGCTTACCCATTCCTCCAGGGCGTGCAGTGCCGCCTTAACGACGACGTGCATGGGTGCATTATTGATCGCTCCGCAGCCGAGTGCGTCTGCGAACGGCCCGACTGTGTGTGCGTCAGCGTGCGCGGCCCCGGCGACCTCCCAGAGGCGGAACTGGCCGCTGTCGGGTTGGCGCGAGACGACGGAGTTCAGCGGGGCGCGTAGGTCCCCCTCGGCTTGCACCTCGAGCACCGGCACGTCGGTGTCGGCCCGGATGATCACAGGTGAGGTCGCCGTCTCGGAGCCGAGGCTGGCGGGCTCACCGGGCGCGACGAGCGGAAGGCCGCCGCTGCCCCGGCTGTGGACGAGGAAGCCGTCGAACTCGCGCGTGAGGGGTTGCACCCCGTTGAGGTAGGTGACGAGCGCGTACGCCGACTGGGACTGTCCCGCCGCGAGCACGTGCTGCGGCTTCAGGTCACCCATCGCCACGCCGCCGGCACGTACCCCGCGCGCGGCTTGGGTGAAGATGTCGAAGGAGTACCCGTCGCCGGGTTGGTTGAGCGAGCCGTACCGTGCGGAGTCGGTATTGACCAATCCGCCCGCGGTGGCGCTACCGCCGCCGGTCGGGGTGAGCGCGGGGCCGCCCATGACGCCGATGCGCTGCGCCGAGACACCGACCCACGCGTCGCCCTGCCGCATCAGCTCCTCGTGCGTGCTCGACCACACGACGTCGGAGTCGGTCCCGGAGCTGACGTTGAGCCACTCCACGACGACAGTGCCGCTGAACTTGTCCGCGGCTGGTCGCCGTACGAGCACCCGGGTGGTGTACGGGGCGGTAGTGCCGGGTTGGAATGTCCAGCGCCCGTCGGCACCGAGCGCACCCCGCGGGTCGTACGACGTTGCCGTCCCCGACGCGGCGTACTCGGTCTCGACGTACCCGGTGCCGGCCAGGTCGACCTTCGTCGGGGAACCCAGGCCAACACCATTGCCGCCGCTGAGCTCGTGTAATTCGGCAGCCGGTCCCGCGGGTCGCGGCGGTGCTGTCGGAGTCGTCTCCGTCGCCGTGTTCGACGTCGGCCCCGACCCGTCGGAACATGCCGACCCGAATACGGCGACGGCTAGGAAACAGACGAACGCCGAGACATGCCTATCTGTTGAGAACTTGCGCTTTCTGGCCACGTTCTCCAACCCCAATCGTTTCTATGGAGGACACTGCTGCCCGGGTCATCAAACGTGACCTCCGTCCGCTCGGAGGTGCTGGCCAGCGGTGACGACCGACATGAGGCGGAGCAGGCGGTCCGTGAACTCCTCGGGATCGAGCGGGTCCTCGCCGTCGATCAACCAGTCGTTGATGACCGCTGCCATCCCGCCCGAGAAAAACGCCGTCAGGTCCTCCACCGCGGCTTGGTCCAGCTCGCCGAACAACATCCGCATGACCGGCCGTTGGAGTGAGCCGAGCACACCGTTCAGTGCCCTGGTCATGGCGAACGCGCACGAGCCGGTCAGCATCGCGCGGTAGAACGACCGGTGGTGGGCGAAGTGCCGCGCCGTTGCCAGTGCCCGCCGCCGCCCGGCCTCGGTGCCGCCCTCGAGCTGCGGAAAGAGTTCCCGCCTGACCAGGTCGATCGCGGCCTCCACCAGAAGCGACTCACGATCACCGAACTGTACGTAGATCACTTGCCGGCTCACGTCCGCCACCGCGGCGAGGTCGGTGACCGGGATGGCCGCCGTGCCGCGCTCGGACACCAGGCGCACCGCGGCCGAGAACAGAGCCGCGCGTGAGCGCTGCACCCTCCGGTCGAGGGGGCGGGGTACCTGCGGCGGCTCGGGGTGCACGAATCGATAATAGACATCCGTCCACAAAGCGACAAGTGTCAATTATCGCTGCCGTCGGGCAGCTTGACCGCACCAGCTGTCCCACTGCACCTGTGGGGTCGCAGAAGTCGGCCTGGGCCTGTTACCTGGGGTGATGCGACGACGCGGGGCCGGCGGCGTGATGGTCGGCTGTGTCCGTGCGTCTGCTCTGTGCCTCGCGGGTTTTCTCGTCGCCGACGGGCACTATGTCCGTAAGATCAGCCGCGCCGTTGTGGCTCGTTCGTATTCGTTGATCAGACCACAGAGGGACAGGCAGCCCGCTGTCCCGACCAAGCAATCATCCTCGTGACCAGCAGGAACACGACTTTGCGGTGACCCTGGGTGCAGAGGGGTCCGGCAGGCCGTGTGGTGTCATAGGCGCAGCGGTCGGGCGGTCGGGTCGGTCCAGTGCGCGGGGTCGTCCCAGTCGACGCCGGGTACGTCGATGAACAGTTCGATCTCGTTGCCGTCGGGGTCGAAGATGTACAGGCTGTGCGTGAACCCGTGGTCGGTGGCGCCGCGGATGGGGACGCCGTTGGCTACCAGGGTCGCGAGAACCTCGCGCAGTTCGTCGTCGTTGTCGCCGACCTTCAGCCCGAAGTGGTAAAGGCCGACGTGACGACCACGCTGCAGCGGGGCCGCGGACCGGCCGACCTCGAGGAGCAGCAGCTCGTGGTGGGTACGCCCGCCAGCGTTGAACGCCATCCCGCGGTAGCGCAGGGGCTCGTCGCCGGAGTAGGCCGGGCGCCATCCGAGGATGTCGCGGTAGAAGTGGGCCGAACGGTCCAGGTCGCGCACGTACAGGACGATGTGTCCCAGCTCCTTGATCTGCACAGCCGTTCCTCTCGACGTGGTCCCCGGCCGGGGCCCTCCAGAGCCTCTTCACTTGCCGCAGCCGAATGTGAGCGCGGGTTTTCCGGCAGCGGGGCCCGCGAACACGTAGCTACGTCGGGTGCGGTGCCGCCGGACCCCGCGGCCGGTGTATGGCACGGTGATTGTTGATGTGGTCGCCCCCCAGGTCGTGGACCTGGGGGGCGATCGGGAATAGCAGACGTTCTTTCCCCGGGGCGAACAAGGGTGTCGGTCTGCGCGGGGTTACCCGCGGATCAGTAGGACAGTCAGGGCGGTGAGCACTGCCAGGACCAGGGCGGCGACGCCGTGGACAAGCCGGTGGGAGCGCAGGACGGGCAGGAAGCGGTCTGCCGCGTAGGCACCGGCGCCGGTCAGGGCGACAGCGGCACCGGCGACGGCGAGGAACAGCTCGTACTCGATTCCCTGTGGAGCGAAGAAGCCACCGTCCCATTTCACAGCCACCGCGTTGATCATAGTTCCGACGATCGCGGCGGCAGCCAGTGGAGTGAGTACGCCGAAGACGAGACCGAGCCCACCGAGGGTCTCGCTGAGTCCCGCAATGACCGCCATAGCCCTGCCCGTGGGATAGCCGGACATACCGAAGAACTGGCCAGTGCCGTCGAGACCGCCACCACCGAACCAGCCGAACAGCTTCTGGCTGCCATGCGCCGCCATGGTCAGCCCGAGCCCGAGGCGTAGGAGCAGCAGCCCGATGTCAGTGCCACGCGAAACCGCTGCGGTGTCGCCCACGCCAGAGAACCTGAGGGCGGTCAAGGGTTCCGGCGCGGTCCTGGTGCTGCTCGAAGAAGACACCCGTCTTATCTCCTGTCTCTGCCGTACATGTTGGTCACCTACGGTTCGGTGTGTCTCCGCGGGTGTTCCCGTCAGTGGTTATGGGGCGCGTCCTGTCAGTCGCCGATCTCGACGACGATCTTTCCGCGGGCGGTACCGCTGGCGAGAGTGGCCAGCCCGTCGGTGGCCTTCTCGAGGGGCAGGACGGTGGTGATGTCGACCTTCAGAGTGCCGGCGGCGGCCAGGGCGGCAAGCTCCGCGATGAGCTCGCGGACGGGGGCGGCCATAACGCTGGTGCCGGTCAGGCCGGCGGCGGCGAGGGCCTCTTCGTCGGCGGCGCCCAGGGTACTGGCGACCTTGCCGCCCTTGCGGACCACGTCCAGAGGCGCACTGTCAGGGGTGTAGGCGACGAGGTCGATCAGGGCGTCGACACCGTCGGGGTAGGCGGCGCGCACCTGCTCGGCGACCGGGCCGGCGGTGTAATCGACGACGGTGGCCGCGCCCAGCGCGGTCAGCCGGCCGGCGTCGGCGGCGGTGCCGGTGGCCACGACGGTGACGCCGCGTGCCGCGAGCAGCTGGACGGCGTACGAACCCACGCCGCCGCCGGCCCCGACGACGAGAACGGTCTGACCCGGCTCAGGCTCGACGGCGTCGACGGCCGTCTTGGCGGCGGCTGCGGCGAGGGGAAGCGCTGCGGCGGTGGTGAAGTCGAGGCCGGCGGGCTTGCGGGTGACGGCGGCAGCGGGCAGCAGTGCGTACTCGGCGAGGGTGCCGGCCTGGATCGGTGGGGCCAGCAGCATGTGGCCGATCACCGCGTCGCCGACGGCGACGTGGTCGACGCCGGCTCCGACGGCCTCGACGACGCCGGCGGCGTCACGGCCGAGGACCAGCGGGTAGGCGTGCGGCATCATCTCGGCCATCATTCCGGCGGCCAGGGCGTTGTCGATGGCGTTGAGACCGGCGGCCTTCACGCGGACCAGCACGGTGCCCTCTACGGGCCCGGGGACAGGCAGGTCGGACAGCCGGGGCTGCTCGCCCGCGGCCGGGACGTTCAGTGCGCGCATGTGTGCTCCCTGGGGGATCGGGATCGTTGACGACCCCGGTGGGTGAGCGTCGCGGCCAAACTCGCAGCCTCGGACACCCAGCCTGTGAGTTGAAGCTTCAATTTCAACCTAGGCGTGATCACTTGACCTGTCAAGTTGTCAACGGCCTTGGCTCGGTTGATACTTCAAGCTAGGCTGAGGGCGTGGACGCGCAGCAGCCGCGCTGGCTGACCGACGAGGAGATGCAGACCTGGCTGGCCCTGGTCAGCGTGCTGATCAGGCTTCCGGCGGCGCTCGACGACCAGCTCCAGCGTGACGCCGGGCTCAGTCACTTCGAGTACCAGGTGCTGGTGGGGCTGTCCGGGGCGCCCGAGCGCACCCTGCGGATGAGCACCCTGGCCGTATTCGCCAACGGATCGCTCTCCCGGCTCTCCCACGTGGTCGGGCGGATGGAGAAGGCGGGCTGGGTGCGCCGCACGCCGGATCCCACCGACGGCCGCTACACCCTGGCGATCCTCACGGATGCGGGCTGGGAGAAAATCGTCGCGACCGCCCCCGGGCACGTCGACGCGGTCCGCGCCCTGGTCTTCGATCCCCTCACCCGCGCGCAGCAGCGGCAGCTGGGCGACATCGGGCGCCGCATCGTCCGCGCCGTCGACCCCGACGGCAGCCACCTCGACAGGCTCTCCGGCTGACGGTCCTCTACCGCCACATCGCCCAGGGCCGCGTCGAGGGTGACCGCCCGCCGTTGTCCCCACGTCGGCTGACTCGGCTGCTGCTCACCGACCCCGCCCATCTCAAGGAATCCCGCCGCGGCCTGCCCGATGAGCTCACCGCCGCCTGCCGCGGACACACCCGAATGCCGTTGCGGCCTTCTAGCTGGCGTCCGCACCTCCGGGTGGGGTGCGGGCCGGCAGGACGCGACCGATCCCGAAGGTGATCAGCGCGGTGCAGAGGGTGATCGCGAGATCGGTTGGTGTCGACGGGGTCGTCAGGTGCGCCGCCGACAGCACGAGAACCAGGAAAAGCCCCGCCGCCGTGCCCGCCGGGACGAGACGTAGCCCACGCCGCCATGGTGCCGGTGCGGGAGCGTTCCGCCGCGCCGCGAGCAGGGCCGCCGCGAGCAGCAAGCCCGCGAGCGTGAACATGCCCAGGATGAACAGGCCGTAGGTGGAGAACAGCGAGCCGCGGACGTCGGCGTGCCCGTTCGCGGCGGCCACCGTGGCGAGATCGGTGTCACGGATCTCCACCCTGACCGGCAGCGAGCCGCTGGCCCGCCGGGCGAGGTCGCGCAGGTCGAGATCGACCGTCCAGGTCGCCGCGCCGCGGGCCGGGACGGTCGTGCGCACCCGGGTGTCGTAGTCGAAGAAGGTCAGGCCGAGCACCGTTCCACTCAGCCGCACCGAGTCGACCTCGAGCGCCGACCGGCCGAGGTTCTCCAGGCCGACGACGAGGCGCGTCGCGGCCGACGCGTCGAGGATGACGTCACCATCGAGGGGGCGGCCGTCGATGGTGACGGACAGCCGTGTCGTATTGTCGTTCTCCGCCCAGGCGGTGGGTACGAAGAATACCCCGAGCCATGTCATGCAGATAACAAGGGCGGCGAGGAGACGGCATTTTGGTGCCGTTGCCGGCCCGCGCGATCCGGAAATCACATCTCCCCTTCCGGCCGGTAGCTCACCGAATCGGATGTTACGCTGGCCAGGATGTCGGCGGCCCTTCACCGCAATCGTATTGGGTGGGGGCGGGCGCCGTTCGGGTGGCGCACTTCGGGGGCCGCGCCGCCGTCGAACTCCACCATTGGGTGGTACCGGCGATCACCGGCCCGCGTTTCGGGCGGGATCGCGGCCGGCTTTCACAATGCTGGAAAACTATTCCGGGGGTGGGTGGATGGTGAGCGGGCGACGCGCCGCTGGAATGCGCGGGAAACCGTGGGTTCTCCGTGTTCTCCTGCTCGCGTTCACCGCTCTGTTCTGCGGCGTCATCGGTGCTGTTCCGCCCGCCGGGGGCGCGGCCGTGCCGGCCTCGGCGCTCGACACCGTCGCGCCGGCGGTCACGTCCTCGTCCGAAGCGCCGGCTGTGTCGCCGTCCGAACAGCCGGCACCACCGCCACCGCCACCGCCACCGCCTGCCCCTGCGCCCGCGCCCGCGCCGTCCGTGGAGCCGGTGCCGCCGCCGGCGGGTTCCGGAGCGGCGCCGCCGGCCGGCGCTACCGAGCCGAACTCCGGCGATCAGGACGCGCCCGCGGGCACGACCGCGGGCACGACCGCACCCGGCGGGGCCGGGTCGGGAGGCGACAGCCCGACGACCGCGCCAGGCACTCCGACCACCTCGCCCTCGTGCGCGGCTGGGGGAGCGGCACCGCGCCGGCGCGGCTGCCCGCCGCCCACCCCCGGTGAGACAGCCGATCCCGGGGAGACCCCCACCCCTGGCGGGACCGCAGGCCCCACATCGAGCCCGCCCTGCGGGGCCGGCCGGGGTACCGGCTCGACGGCGGCACCGGGCGGGAACTGCGGCGGCACCGTCGTCTGCCCGAGCCTCGGCCGCCCGTTCGACGCGCTGCCCCTGCCCGGCTGCCCGCCGGGCGACCACCCGACCGGCGGCCCGTCTGACGGCGGAGGGGACTCCGGAAACGGAGGCGGCGACGGAACGAGCGGCGGCAGCGGCGGCAGCAGTGGCAGCGGTGGCAGCGGCGGGGCCCCGGTCGTGCGCTGTGACGACGGCTCGTGGGCCCGCACGGCCGGCGACTGCCCGATCCGGCGCGTCCAGTGCCCGAACACCCCGGTCAGCGTGGCCGTGGGGGAGCCGTGCCCGAAGCCGGCGTCGGCCCGGCCCGTGCCCGTCGCCTGCTGGGACGGCTCCACCGCGCCCAGCACCGCCGCCTGCCCACCCGGCCGCACGTTCTGCCCGGGCGGCGTCACCGTCCCGCTCGGGAGCAGGTGCGCCGAGCCGGCCGAGTCGGCGAAGTGCCCGCCGGGCACGGCGCGCGTCCTCGGCGCCTGTACCCCGATCGCCCGGCCGGGCTCGCCGCCACCGCCGCCCGGCGTCCCCGTAGCGCGCGAGCCCGAACCCGGGGAGCTGCGCTTCGACCGGTACGTGCTGGCCGCCGGCGACCTCCTCTACGCGCAGGGCGCCGGCTGCATCCCGGGCGCGGAGACGACCCTGACCGCCGGCGGCGAGCTCGTCGGCCGTACCGTCGCCGACCAGGACGGCCGTTTCGAGACCGTGGTGCGCTTCGCGAGCTTCCGTCCCGGCCACCGGCAGGTCGCCGCGGACTGCGGCGCCCACCTCGCCTCCGGCGTCGACATGATGCTGGTCTCCGCGGACACGAGCGCCTCCGTCCCGTCGGTGGCGCTGCCGTTCCTGCTCGCTTTCGGGTCCCTCGCCGTCCACCGCCAGACGGCCCCCCTGCGCGGCCGTCGCCCCCGGCGGCGGCAGCCGTAGCGGGTGACGGTGAGCTCGTCCAGCCTCGGTGGATCCGATGGATCCGGTGGATCCGATGGATCCGGTGGATCCGGTGGATCCGATGGATCCGATGGATCCGATGGATCTGATGGACCCGGTGGGTTCGATGGGTTCGACGGCGCCGATCCGGTGCGGGTCGGGCCGTACAGGCTGCTGCGCCGGCTCGGCGCGGGCGGCATGGGCACCGTCTACCTCGGGCTGAACGGTTCCGGGCGGCAGGTGGCCGTCAAGCTCGTCCGACCCGACCTGGCGCGGGTCGCCGAGTTCCGCGAGCGGCTGAAGCGGGAGGCGGACAGCGCCCGGCGGGTCGCCCGGTTCTGCACCGCGGCGGTGCTCGACGTGAACGTCACCGCCGACGTGCCCTACCTGGTCACCGAGTTCGTGGACGGCCCGACCCTGGCCGAGGTGGTGCGCGAGCGCGGGCCGCTGCACCCCGCCGAGCTGCACCAGCTCGCCGCCAGCATGGCCACCGCGCTGATGGCGATCCACCGCGCCGGCATCGTCCACCGCGACCTCAAGCCCAGCAACATCGTGCTCTCCCGGCTCGGCCCGAAGGTCATCGACTTCGGCATCGCCCGCGCGCTCGACACGGCGTCCGTGCTGAGCGGGGAGCACCCCGTCGGCACCCCCGCGCTGATGGCCCCTGAGCAGGCCCGCGGCGACACGATCACCTCCGCGGCGGACGTCTTCGCCTGGGGCGGGGTGCTCGTGTACGCCGCCACCGGCCGCTACCCGTTCGGTACCGGCCCGGCCGCCGCGCTGCTCTACCGCACGGTCAACGACACCCCCACGCTCGACGGCTTCGAGGACTCCCTGCGTCCGCTGGTCGAGGAGGCGATGCGCAAGGCCCCGGCCGATCGGCCCACCGCCGAGCAGCTCTACGCCCGGCTGCTCGACATGCGCGTGGACGAGGCCGAACTACCCCTGGGACCCCCGCTCGCAGAGGTCACCGCGCTCGTCCAGCCGGTCGCGCCCGGGACGCCTGGGACGCCTGGAACGCCTGGAACACCTGGGATACCTGGAACACCCGGGAATCCGTCGCCGTCGCCGTCGCTGTCATCGGTGGAGACGCAGGCCGTCCCGCCGACCCCGGTTACCGTTCTGTCCCCGCACGGCTCGCCGGCGCCGTCCACGGCCGGTCGCGCCGGAACGGATCGTCGCGCCGGAACGGCCGGGCGGGCCAAAGCGCACGGGCGGAGCCAGGGCAGGCGGAGCCGACATGGGTGGCGCGGGATCGCCCTGCTCGCGGCGATCCTCGCCGCGGTCATCGCGACGGTCGTGCTCGTCGTGGTCGACAACCGGGGCGCGCCCAGCCCGACCGGCGTGCCCGAGCAGGTCGCGGCCAGGGCGCTGCGGCTGCAGTTCCAGGACCGCCCACTCGCCCGCCGGCTCGCGCTCGCGGCCTACCACGCCGCGCCGGAGTCGGCGTCCACCCGCAACGCGGTGATCGGCCTGTTCGCGGCCGACGTCGACCCGGTGGTGGCCCCGCTGGGCAGCCGCGTCCTGAGCGCCGCCCTGCGTCCCGACGGCCGGCTGCTCGCCGCCGGGACGGAAGCCGGGACCATCGAGCTCTGGGATCTCACCGACCTCGCCCATCCCGGCCACGCCGGCACCATTTCCGGGGTCGGTGACTGGGTCTACTCGGTGGCCTTCGACCCGGGCGGGAACCTGCTCGCGGCCGGTGTCGGCGACGGAGCCGTCCGGCTGTGGGACGTGACCGACCCCGCCCACGCCGGCGCGCTCGCCACCATCGCGTTCCACCGCGACCGGGTGCGCTCCGTCGCCTTCGCCCCGGACGGCGGCACCCTCGCCTCCGGCGGCGACGACGGCCAGGTCGGCCTGTGGGCGGTGACCGACCCGGCCCATCCGCAGCGGCGGTCGGCGACCGACGGCGCCGTCGCCGGAATCCGGTCGCTCGCGTTCTCCCCGCGCGGCGGCCTGCTGGCCCTCGCCGGCGACGACGGCTCCGTCCGGCTGTGGAACGTCGCCGATCCGGCGCGGCCCGCCACCAGCTCCACCCTGCGCGGCACCGGCCGCACGGTGCAGTCCGTCACCTTCTCCGCCGACAGCTCGATCCTCGCCGCCGGCGGCATCGACGGCGCCGTGCACACCTGGCGGGCCGACGGCCCGGGATCGGTCGTCGACCTCGGCTCCACCCCCGGCGGCGTCGGCGGGGTGACCAGCGTCGCTTTCAGCCCCGACCGCGCCATCCTGGTCTCGGCCAGCGAGGACGAGACCGTCCGGCTCACCGACATCTCCGCCCCGGCGGACCCCGTCCTGCTCACCGACCTGCGCGGGCACACGAAGGCGGTGAGCGCGGCGATGTTCGTCCCCGGTGGGCGGACCGTCGTGTCGGCCAGCGGCGACGGCTCCGTCCGACTGTGGACGGTCGACCCCGCGGTGCTCACCCGCAACGCCTGCGCCGACCCGTCAAACCAGATCGGCTCCAAGGAGTGGTACGCCAACTTCCCGAACACGCCCTACGCCCCACCCTGCCCCTGAGGCGGTGCCGGGCGTGCAGAGATACCTGATCGCCGTGTCTGGCCGCTCCGGCGCCTCGGCTGCGCGCGGCGTCAGGCGGGCCCGCTGGCGCGGCGGTGCTGGCTGACGAGCTTCCAGGTGTCGCGGTTGCTGTCCCAGTACAGCGCCTCGGGGACCTCGGCGGCGGGGAGCCACTGGTGGTCCTCGTGCTCGTCCGGACTGATGGTCACTGTGGTGGATGGTGTCGATACGGCGTAGAGGGTCTTGTCGATGGTCAGCGTCGGGGTGATGGCGACCGTGATGCCCGCGGCGATCTCGGTAAGGCGGGTCTCGTCGAGGTCAAGACCGGTCTCTTCACGGATCTTCCGGAGAGCCGCCTGCACCGGGGTCTCCCCGGCTTCGATCCCGCCGGTGATCGGCTGCCAGAAAGCGTCGTGCCTGCCGCGCTGGGCGGGCACCCGCAGAAGGAGAACCTCACAGTCTGGACCGATGATCCAACACTCGATGCTGTATCTGATCGCCACGGAGCGATGCTCCTCCAGCGCGGGGCGTGCGTCTCACCGGCGCTCCGATACGCACCTGAGCCCGCCCTGCCTCTGACGACCTACTCGCGTATGCGGGCGATGAGCTTGGTGAGGTTCGGAGATCACCGACCCCCACAGGTTCGTCAACCAGGTTGCCGAGATCGTGGAGAAGATCCGCCGGCCGCAGGTGGCCGCACCGTGACCGCCGTCCGGGATCCCGAAGAGCTGGTCGACGAGCTGCTGCGGACGGCCGACCTGCTGCTCGCCGGGCACCTCGACACCACGACCGCGGCGCGCCACCGCGGCGCGTCCTGGCCTTGCGTACCGCGCTGGAGATCGCCGTCAACCAGAGGCTCGAGTCCGCGCTCCCCGGCCTCGCCGACACCAACATGCGCGCGAAGCTGCACTGCCTCCACCACTACGCCGGGCCGCGGACGGCCCATCGGGTGAGCGCGACCTGGTCTCAGGTCTGCCTCGGCTGCCACTACCACCAGTACGAGATGGGCCCTACCCGTGCGCAGGTCCATACCTGGTGGCGTGAGGTCGACGCCCTGGTCAGGCATCTCTTTCCTTGACCTGCGACAAACCACCGCACGACAGGACTTCGGGGCGGAACCGGGAGTCCGATGAGCCGCGAGTCCACCGGCGCCCACAGGGGGAGTGCCGGTGACTCGCACCAGCCAATCGCAGGAAAGGGAGCCCGTCACCAGGTCGGGGACGTGCCGCGCGGCGGCGATTCCGACCCGATCGACGATCCGGGTGTCGCAACACGAAGGCGGACAGAGCGCTGGTAACGTGACATCCTGATACGTCCGGGGGCCGACCATTATGTCGGGTAGCGTGTTTCACGGGGAGTCGCCAGAATGTCGATCCGCGACGTCGATGCCATCGTCACCGCATTCCTGATGACCGACGAGGCTGGCGTGCGACCTTACCGGCCGCTGGCCGGCGGCACCCGCCTGGACGGCAGCGAGGTCCTCCCCGGTCTTCTTTACCGCTATCGCCTGCTCGACTCCCGGTCCCGCACGGTCTCCCTCCAGGTATTCCTCGGTGTAGGTGAGATCGGTGGCCGGCTGTGGGACCAGGAGGTGAAGGTTCTCCTGCGAGTGGCCAACCTGAGCCACCCGGCCCTTCCCGAAATTCTTGACGGCGGCCACCTTGACGCTGACAGCGTCGCCGCCGAGCTCGATGGTCGTCGGTACAGCGTCGCGTACGTGCGGACGCTCAGCGAGGAAGGCATCGAGGCTGGCGAAATCCGCGATCTCACCGCGCTGATGCGCGACGACCCTGTCCTCGCGCTCGGCCACTTCTGGCGGCTCGCCGACGCCCTGGCGATCCTGCACGATGCGCGGATCGCGCACCGCAACCTGTGGCCCGGAACGCTGCAGTACTACTCGGACGACGAACGCCCGGCGCTGCGGATCAGCCGGTTCGAGATGAGCGCGCTGTTATCGAACATTCTTCGGGCGTCGACCGTGGACTCGTCGGGTCACCAGACCGTTCGTGACCTTTACCTCTCGCAGGACGTGCGGGCGCTGCGCTATATGCCTCCCGAGCGGGCCCGTTTCCTCCTCGGCGGGTCTGATCCGGCGACGTCGCGTTCCCCGGCGGACGGGCCAGGCTCCGCGGAAGCCGACGTCTTCGGCCTCGCGATGATCGCGGCCGAATGGTTCCTTGGCGGCTTCGACTCCGCCGCTCCCGCCGCAGGCACCCGGCCTGAGCTATCCGACCTGCTCACGTTCCAACGCCAGATCCGGGTTCAGGCGCGGACCTCGCCCGACGTCCCGCCGGCGCTTGGCGCGTTGCTCGACGACATGCTGGACCCGGAACCGCGCGGCCGACCGACCTCGGCGCAGGTGCTCGAGCGCCTCAGCCGCAACCACGACGGCATCGTCACAGTGCTCGAAGGGAGGACGGGGGACGTCGACGCGCCGCCCCATCTCCTGCTCTACCTCCAGGAGACCCGCAACAACCTCGCCGAGTGGGGTCTGATCGACCCCACGGAGACAGACACAAGCAAGATCGTCCAGGTTATAGAAAAGGATCTGCGTGGCGCTCTGGTCGTGGAGTCGCCGGATGGCGCGGAGCCTTATCTCAGAAACTGGCGTGGCACCGCGCCGGAAAAGCTCAGGCAGGCGAAGTGGGTACTGATCGGCCCCAGGGCTGCGTGGTTCTGCCGTCCCTACGAGCGCAAAGCAAAGTTCCAGCGCACGGGCGAGCTGCTGACCGACGTCTTCGTCATCGGTTACGTGGCATTGCGAGAGAAGCTGGCCGGGCTCGAGCGCGACCGACTACGGCGGCTGGAAGATGTACGGCTGCGGCGCCGGATCGGATCGGTGCATGTCGAGTCGGACGAAATCGCACCGGAGGTCCTGGACCGGCTGCGACGCGGCCGGCCTGACTGGAAACGGCTGTTCGAGACGGTGCGTGAACCGGCGGGGCTGAGTCCGCGGGAGCGCGATTTCAAGCGCGCACTGGACTGGCTCCTCGAGTACCAGGCGGCGCAGCTGGCCGCCCGTACCTATGCCTTCCGACGTGATTCCGACTCGCCGCCCCACGCCGCCGAGGTCGTCCTGCACTGGGACCGGCAGCGGGATCGGGAACGCCGGGACCGAATGCCGCCGCTGTCCGCCAAGCTGCTTGGCGACAGCGCGGCACGGCCGGCATTCGGGCACTTCTTCGCGGAGGTCGCGCAGGGTGACGAGGCCTCGCTGTCGTACCTTCGGATCGCCGACGACGACCGGGGGTCAGCTGCGAAACCCGGCGGATTCCGGTTCGTGCGTCACCGGGGCGAGGACACCGTCGTCGTCACCTCGGTCGCCGGCGCCGCCGTGCCGGAACACGGGCTGCTGAGCCCGCAGGACGACGACGGGACCCGGGCCGCGCTGTACCGCCAGCGGGAAGCACGGGACGAGTTGGTCCGCAACCGCGTTCTCGTCAACCGCCTGCTCGATCCCGTCAGCATCCGGGGCGACGCCAGCCGCTGGCGCGGTGCCGCGGGCCGGCTTCAGGGCGAAGGCGCCGAGGTCGTCATCGACATGCTCTGTCACCAGCCGATGTTCGCCTTGCAGGGGCCGCCGGGGACCGGCAAGACCGAGATCAGCTCGCAGGCGGTGCAGGCATACCTGCGGGCCGATCCCGGCGCGCGCATCCTGGTCTCGGCCCAGTCGCACTACGCCCTGGACAACCTGGCGGTCCGCATCCTGGTCAAGCTTGGTCTGCTGGACGAGCAGGGCCGTCCGCAGGACGCCGACCTCATGGCGATCCGGATCTACACCGACCGAGCCCAGGACCGGGTCGACGAGCGGCTGCGCAAGTTCAGCCCCGGCGAGACCGCCGTCCGGATGCGGAACACGATCCGGCGCCGCGTGCGCGACCGGCTGAACTCTCTGGTCGACGGGCCCGAGGTACGCCAGGTCGCTACATCGTGGCTTGGGCAGTTGGACGGCAGCGAGATCGAACTCGGTGAGCGGCTACGGCGGGGGGCGAACCTTGTGTTCGTCACGTGTGCGGCGGCCACCCAGGCGAAGCTGGTCGACAACGGGGCACGCGAGCCGTTCGACTGGGTGATCGTCGAGGAGGCGGCGAAGGCGTGGCCGACCGAGCTGGCCATGCCGCTGGTGCGCGGGCTGCGCTGGGCGATGATCGGCGATCACCAGCAGATCGGCGCCTACGGCGCGGCCGAGGTGGAGCGATTCCTCAACTCCTGCATGGACGATCCGGATCCGACTATCGCCGAGCACTTCGCCCATCGAGCGACGTATCTCGAGACCTTCCAGGTTTTTGGAACCATGATCGCCCGTGTCGCTCCGGCGAGTCCGAGGCAGCCATCCGGCCCGGTCCGCACGCTGCACGAGCAACGCCGGATGCGTGATCCGATCTCACAGGTGGTAAGCCGGTCCTTCTACCGCGTGCCGGCAGCGTCGTCGGCCACAGCCGCACTGTCCGTCCCGGCCACGGCGTCTGTGCCAGCCGCCCCGGCCCCGGCCTTGCCCCTGTCCCCGACAGCCGACGGCAACGGTCCTGTCGGTATCCCGGAGGGCCTCCTGGTGACCCGACGAGCGGACGCGGGCAGCGCCGTCGAGTTTCCGGAGTGGCTCCGCGACGACGCGTTGATCTGGCTGGACACCAGCGGGATGCGTCAGGACGAGGGGTACTGGTTCAACCGGCATGAGGCGGAGGTGGTGACCCGGCTGGCCCGCGCCCTTCGCCCGGCCCCCCGCCTTACCGCGAGGCACGAGAAGGAGAGCCGGCGCGGCCTGGCGATCCTCACACCCTACCGTCGACAGGTCGACGCGATCTGCCGGGCCGGACCGGAGCTCAGCGGCGTGGTCAAGACCGTCGACGCATTCCAGGGCCGGGAAGCGGACCTGGTCATTGTTTCGCTCGTCCGGGACACCACGCGGGCGCCCTGGGACCGGCCTTTAGGCAACATCGGGCACCTGGCTGACGCCGGCCGGGTGAACGTGATGCTCAGTCGCGCGCGCGATCTGCTGGTCCTGGTCGGCAGCTTCGAGCACTTTGCCGGCAGCGGCGTGCCGATCTGGGAGTCGATCACCGCGACCGTGTCGCACTACGGGGTCCGGCGGCCCGCATCGGCGGTGGAGGCGTGAACGACGTCGTGATCTACGTTCCGTGCCGAATCTTCGAGGTCCGGGTCACCGTCGGCGCGGGAAGCTCGCTGTCACCGCTCGAGCAGCACGTCCTCAAGGCCGTGCACGCGGGTGTCGAGACGGTTTCCGGCCTCGCGGCCGTGCTGGGAACCAGCCCACGCATGATGGTCGACCTGCTGGGCGACCTCTGGCGAGCCGGCCATGTCGGCGTTGACTTCCTGGACGAGCGGGTATCGATCTCCCCGGAGGTCGCCCGGCTGGCCGCGGCGGACGCGCTGCACACCCTGCCCGGTGCAGAGACGGCCGACGAGCAGCGCCCGATGATGCTCAATGCGCTCACCGGCGGACTCAGCCCAGTGAAGGGGCTGTTCCGGGCACCCGACGCCCGGCTCGAGCTCCCCGAGCACGGTGACGAGGCCCAGCTGGCCGGTATCGACCCGGCGGAGCTGGCGAACGCGGTCACGAAGGCGCTCAACGAGGCCGACGAGGTGGCCGGTGCGGCACCGGCCGAAGGCAGGCGTAAGCGGGTGATCCGCGCCTACCTCGCCCCGGCGTCGTTGACGATGCCGAGCTCGGAACGGCGCTACCAGCCGATCGGTATCCGGGTGGCCACCAATCCGGATGGCCTGCTCGTGGTCCGGATGGCCGAGGAGTCGCTGTCCCGTCGCCATCAGGAGGTCGCCCAGGCGCGGCTCACCCGCCTCGTCGAGAGCCAGCCGACGAGTGCGTTCGTCCGTGCGCTGGAGTCGGCGGCGGGCGGTCCGCCGCAGGAGCCAGCGACGCTCGCGAGCGCGCTCGCTGCGCTCGCTGATCTGGCGGACGCGCTGTCGAGCACACCACCGCAGTCGCGGTGGGCGCGCCACCAGGAGATCGCCACCGAATGCGGGCGGATCGTCCGGAGGCTGGGCGGGCTGGCCCAGCAGGAGGCGGACGTGGACCTACTCGTCGGCCAGGCGAAGCACGAGGCGGCGGTCCTGCAACTGATCCGCGGCGCGCGTACCCAGGTGGTGCTCGCCTGCCCGGAGATCGACTACGACGGGCTGACCACTTATATCGAGGCATTGGAGGAGGCAATACGGCGAGGCGTGCAGATCGTCCTGCTGCGCGGAGCCGGCCGGCCGGAGCCCACCGCGCCCCGGCCGGTGGACAACGCGATCAACGCGCTGCGTCGTGGAGCCAGCGGCACCCCGGCTGCCGCTCCGTTACGCGTGCTGGTCAGCCCACCATCCTCCGCCGTCATCCACGCCAAGGTCGCCATCGCCGACAACCGGCACGCGATCGTCACCAGCCTGAACTTCCTCCAGCCGAGCCGGACGGGCCGCCACGAGCTCGGCGTTCGGGTTGCTGCGCTGCCTGACCGGCGCAACCCGGCGATCGATGAAATGCTCACGTGGGCTCGTGACACGATGCCGGACTACGCGGTGGCCCAGGCCATCATCACCGATTCGGCATCCTTCGGCACTCCGGTCGGCGCAGGTGGGGATCCCAGCTCCCCCGGCGCGGCCAGGGACGTCCGTACGGGGGTGGGCACGTTCAGCGAGAACCGGCACCGGGGAGGGCGGCCGGCCCCCATCGACGGGGACGACCCGCCGCTCACGGCAGCGGCCAGCGACGCACCCGCCGGCGACGCCGCTGCGGTCGCATGGGCCGCGGCGTGGCGCGGCCGTGTCGAGGAACTTGCCGCCGCGGCGTTTCCTGAGCATCCGTCGGTCCGCCTCATCCGCGACGGCGAACACCGGGACCTGCTCTGGAGCGCGCTGCGTACCGCCCGGCACCAGCTGCTGATCACGTCCGAGACACTGGCGGAGGACGTGGTCGACCAGGCATTCGTCGACAGTCTCGAGGCCTGCTTACGCCGTGGCGTCAACGTGACACTGATCTACCGAAGAGCTCGGCGGGAGGAGGGGCGACGGGCCGCGCAGCGTCTGGCGGAGCTGGCGGAGCAGCCGGCCGGGGCCGCCGGACGGCTGTCTGTGCGGGAGGAGAACAACCACGCCGGCGTGCTCGTGGCCGACGACGAGGCGGTGGTGACCAGCTTCAGCTTCCTTGCCTTCGCCGGGTACTACGGCGGAAGCGGACGCCGCCGGGCGCGCTCCGAGGCCGGCGTGTGGATTCGCGGTGCCGAGTTCGCCTGGTACCTGCTGGCAACCTTCGGCGTGGCGGCTGAGCGGCCGGCCGGCCGCAATCCCGCTGCCGCCGCCGAGCGGCGAGCCCTGTCGACCGCGCAGCGGGTGCTCGCGCGGCTCACCGCCGCCGAGGCGCCGACAGGCGGCGCCGAGCTGGCCGAACTCATGGGCCCGGCTCCCGACGCACTCGCAGTGCTGGACGCGCTGAGCGCATGCGGCGCGCCCCTCAACGTGGTCGAGCCCGCGGTGGCGGCCGTGCTCGGGCACACCGACGCGAGTGGTCCCTCCGTGGACCGCTGGTGGACGTGGCTGTTCAGGCGGCGGTTCGAGGCGGGTGACTTCACCGTGGCCGCCGCGCTGCACAGCCTCGTCGCGGATCCCGTCGCTCCTGCCAGTGGCACGGGCGGCGACGGCGGCACGGGCGGGGCGCTCGCGATCCGGCCGAGGCGGGTGCTCGTCGACGTTGCCGCCCAGCGCGGGAAACCCACGCTTGCCACGCTGCTCGGTGACGCCGTGCTGCGCGATGACCTGACGGACGCGGAGTGGAACGTGCTGTTGGCCGTCGCGGTGCACGGACTGCTCTCGACCGGGTCCCACGACCTCGCGGATGCTGTGGCGATCGCACTTCCCGCGTCCCGGCAGCCCTGGACGGCGCTCGGCACGGTGGCGCGGCGTTGGTGGGAGGAGACCGGGCAGCCGCTGCCGGTCGAGCGTGTCCGGCGCGGCGAGGCGCTACGTCACAGGGAGGCCGGCGCCGCCGGCCGGTGGGAGGATCTCGCTCGCGCGCTGGCCGCGTTCGACCGGTTTTCTCCGCCGTTCACCGTGGGAAGCGGGACGCAGCGCTTCCTGCTTCGCGCTGGCGGACCTTTCAGCCTACTGGCCCAGGCGGCCCGTGGCCGCGACCGGGCCGCGGTGGCGAGCTGGCTGGAGGATCCCCGGCTGGCTGACGTGGGCGGTTGGGTGGACGCGGCGACGCGCGACGCCGGCAGCACCAAGCTCATCGAGGGCCACCTACGGCCGCCGTTCGTCAACCGGGTCACCGCCATCGTCGACGTCGCCCGCGCCGTGGCCGCGCTCGACGAGGCGGGTGCAGCGGCGCCGGAGATCTTCGACGACGCGATCGACGCCGCTCGGGACACCACGGCGTCGCTGCGCGCCGCCCTGCCTCGCGCCCGCGTGGCGCTGGCCGACATTGAGCTGCCCGAGCGCGCCCTCGCGGACGTGGCGCTGGTGGATCTGGAGAATCTGATCGGGAAGGCGCCGTCGTGACGGACCTCGTGGCCCAGCAGGATCTGGTGGCCATTGCCGACGTGTGGCGATTTCCCGAGCTGGCCGTTCGGGAGCGGTCGTCCGAGCCGATCGAGCCGCGACAGCGGGCGCGGCTGCTGGCCCGCGGCATCGCGGATCGGTGCCAGCCGGCCGACGCGGTCGGCCGCCTGATCGACGACGGCGAGTACGACGCGGCGGAGGACATCCTCGACCAGGTCGCCGGCCTGCTCCAGGAATCGTCCACGAAGGGGCTCGCGCGGCGGATGGCAGCCGAGCGGGCTGCCGTCGTGGACGACCTGACGATGCGCGCACGGGTGTTCCGGGATCGGGCCGACCGGATCGGCGGGATCACCGTCGATGTGGCGCTGATCGGCAGGCGCGCGAGGTCCCGACGGGGCGACGGCGAGGCGCTCCTCGCCACGCTCGCGAAGCAGGTCGACGCCGCCGAGCAGGTGGAGATCGACCGGATTCATCGGCGGCGGCGCGACACGCTCGGCGATCAGCCGACCGATGCTGCCCGCGTGTGGGCGGATCAGGTCGCCGCGTTGCTCGAGGTCCGGGAGATACGGGCCGCTCGCCAGGTTCTCGAGGACGGGCCGGGCGCGTCGGCGCTGCTGCCGGTGGAGGAGCCGACGGCGGCCTGGCCATGGCGGGCCGTCCCTATGGAGGAAATCCTCAGGTGGTTCGACTCCAGCCTGCTCGCGCCGCCAGGGCTACGCGAGTACGTGGTCGACGAGGCGGGTCAGACCCTGGTCGGGGCGATGCGGGCGGTCGCGAACGAGCCAGCCGATCAGGCGCACGCTCTGCTGGCCTCGGCGATCCAGCAGCTCATCGGAGTGGAGGGGGTGCCCCCGCGGCTCACCCCCGTGGACGACGGCGACCACCTGACGACCCTTCTGGTTCCCGATGAGTTCCGGCTGCCACCCCTCAGCTTCGTCGGTCGCGGTGAGGGCCTGCGCGTGCGGATCGGTGACGCGCCGTCGGTGGACCCACCGGCAGCTGTATGGCTGGTTCCCCGGATCCGGGAGGAGCGGCGGCGACGAATGATCGTGGTCACGCTCGCCGACCTGCTCAGCCTGCTGCAGTCCGAGAAAACGCGGTCGGGGCGGCCGCGCACGGCGACGTCGCGCCGGATGGGACTGATCAGGACAATCTGCCAGCAGCGCGCGGTGAAGGACGTGGTCACCGCCGACGCCTTCGTCGAAACTCCCGGAACGCACCTGCGTAACCAGGTCTGGTGGTTGTTGCACGTTTTCGGCGTGACCCCGGACGGCGTGTCGGTCGACACTGTGCTCTACGAGTCCGGGGCGCATCCGGTGCCGCTGGTCAAGACTCTGCACCACCTGGTCGAACAGGCGCGGAGCCGCGGGCAGGCGCGTCTCGAGCCCGCCACCTTCGTGGAGCTCCGGGCGTCCACGCCATACCAGGACGATCTGCGTGCGGGCCTGCTCGCCGAGCTGGGCGACGCGGCCGCCGCAGGCCTGTTCGCGGCGGTCTTCTTCGCCTCCGCCGACGACCTTCGGTCAGCGCTCGACACCATCGCGGCCGACGCCGAGCTCACGGTGCCGATCGAACGACTCATCGACATCGGGGAGGTCACGGCGCGACTGCGCGAGACCGGGCATCTCGTGGCCGACAATAGCGGGTGTTTAGCCCTATGCGACTGTGGAATCACCCATCTGCTGCGGCTCGGTAATCCCCACGAGGTCGCCAAGGAGGCTTTGCGGCGGCTGGCCCGGGACCTCGACGATCGCACGCCCGACGATCCCGGCGATCCCGCGGCCCAGCTACAGGAAGCCCAGTTTCAGCAGCGGCTGGCAGAGATCCGGCTGCACGACGAGCGCGAGCGCGCCGACCGGGCCGAAGCGGCTCTCGAACTAGCCCAGGGAGCGGCCGCGCTCATCCGCGGCGACCGCCAACGCCGCGAGGACCGGCGGAGGGTCGACGCGTGGCGAAGCGAGCGCGTTGAGATCGACCTACAACACGCCTGCCGAGAGGTGGCGGCAACGTTCGCCAGGTACGGCGACCAGGTAGACATCATCGTGATACCGGGCGAGCCCGTCACGGTGGTGGGCAGCAGCATGGCTCTTGACATCGCACTGCGGAACATCATCGGCAACGCCGAGCGAGCCGCCAGGGATCATCGTCCGCCAGGAGAGGGCACGGTCAGCGTACGCATCTCGCTGGCCTCGGACGGGCAGCGCCAAGCTATCGTCGATGTCTTGGACAACGGTCCCGGCTTCCCGGAGGCCGTGCTCGCGCGGACGGCACGGGGACAGGCGCCTCCGTCCGGACACCACGACGGCGACGGGGAGGGGATCATGGGAGCGAAGGTTCTGCTCGCGCTGCTTGACGGCGATCTGGAGGTGCTGCCGACAGCGGCGCCCGAGCTCGGCGGCGGCCACGTGCGGCTGCGTCTCGCCCTGCCTGCCGCGCGCTGATCGAGCCGCCGACCGGCGTTCCGGGAGCGGCACGGTGACCCGCCCGTCGAACTATTCGGGCAGCCATCGGTCGTTGAAGTCCGCCATCGCGCGCCGGATGTCGCCCACCGATCTCTGCTCGCGGATCATCAGGCGGATCTGGTCGACATGCTGGCGCATCTGCCGCCGGCCGATGTCACTTCCCCCAGACAGCCTGATGAGTTTGGTGGCCTTCCGCTCTCGCCGGGCGAGTTCCTCATCGAGGCGCGGCAGCAGTATCTCCTTCGGGTCCGCACCCACCAGATCGTCGACGAGCGCTCGTAGATTGGTGAAGTCGGTCCCCGGCGAGTTCCCCGCCTTGACGTAGTAGGCGAGCAGGTTGTGGCGACGCACCACGGCCTCGGGCTCACCTTCCCGCGGGCGATGGGTCATGAGGATCGCGGCCACCTTCGAACGCCGCAGGGCCTGCAGCACAGCGAGGCCCTCCGCGCCACCGGTGCCCTCGGTCAGGTGCAGGTCGACCAGGATCAGGTCGAACAGCTCGTCACACTTGTCCGCGACCGCCCAGAACTCCTCGACCTTGGTCATCACCGTGTGCGGATAGTCACCGAACAAGGCCGCGATGTTGTGACCCACCAGATCGTCGAGAATGAGAAGACGCGGCCTGCGGCGGCGATCCCGCTCGGCCAGCAGCGTCGCTCGCGCGGCGCGAACCCCGGTGCCAAGGGCGCTGCGTAGCCCCGTCCCCTCGGTGGGATCCCCCCGCCAGAGCGCGAGCGCCTCTTCGAGAGCTTCGTCGCTCGGTGGCTCAGCACCGCTCAAAGACTCCGCGCATGCAAGGAGCCGCCATGCGTCCACCCGGTCCGGACTGAGGTCCAGCCGGTACCGGCCGCCGGGATGCTCGTGCCGAAGGCAGGATCGGAGCCCCAGCTCCTTGAGACGGCGGATGGCGGTGTGAAGCCTGGCTGTCGGGGCATCCTCGCGCCCGTCCCAGGTCTCACGCTCGAGGAACTGGGCGGAGACTCCCTTCGCAGATCCGAGTGCAAGCACGATCAGCAGGCGTGCCAGCACGGGCTTGTGGGTCAACGGGACGGACACACCGTCGACCCGCAGCCGCGTGGGCCCGAGGATGTCTATCCACAGATTCCCGCCGAGGCCGCGATCAGTTCCCGAGCCGTCCGTCTCGGCCGTCATGCCGCCATCCTCCGATTTCCTGCTATACCGCTGACGCCCAGCTTAGCGATGTCAGCGCGATGTCAGTCGGCTCAGCTGGGAATGTCAGTGGCGAAGCCCGACAGTCCTGCCAAGCCGCTCGGGACAGGCCCGGCCGGCACCAAACCACAGGACGGACAGCATGACGATCAAGTTGATGCGGGACAGCCGGCCGGAGCCGAACACCGCTTTCTTCGCGACCCAGTTCGGCATCAAGGAACTCCGCAACGGGCAGACCTTTGACTTCGACGTGTTCACCACCAGCGTCATCGCGCCGACCTGCGCCGGCGCCGGGCTCACACTGCTCCGTGCGGACCAGGTCTACGGCAGGGGCGACCTGACCGACACCGCCTGGCACGGCCTTCAGGTCGCGCAGCTGGTTCTCGTCGACTTCTCCGGCCGGTCCGCCAATGTCGCGGCCGAGTTCGCGCTGGCGCTGGCGCTGGGCAAGCAGATCATCGTTCTGGTCCAGGACCCGGACGACATCCCCTCGGACGTGCGCGGGCACTTCCGGTACATCCAGTACGGCAGCGACTGGCAGTCGATCGAACGCCTGAAGGCGGAGCTCGGAAAGGAGCTGCCCGCCGCGCTCGCCCGGAAGTCCACCGAGATGATCCTCGTGCCGATGCACCCCGGTGCCGCGACGCCCGTGCCCGGCGAGGTGGTCATCGCCGACAAGGATTTCGTCATGGTCCTCACCGACGACCGGCGCCGGGTGGTGCTCAACGCCGCGGACGTCGACCCGCGGCGGATCATCCCCGACATGGCGAAGCGGTTTCCCGTGGGGACCCGCGTGACGGGCTCCTTCGAGGTGGATCTCACCGGCGATACCAGGTACACCCTCATTCCCGGCCAGGCGAACCCGTGGTCGGCACTCGAGGCCGAGTTCCCACCCGGGACAGAGTTTCGCTCCCGGGTTGACAGCGTCATCCCGGGGCTTGGTGTCTTCGTGCACGTCGCCCACGGTGTCAACGGTCTCGTCCCGGCGCACAAGCTCAACGGCCGGCAGGTGGGCGTCGGTGACACCGTCGAGGCGGCGGTGACCACGTTTGACGCCGAGCGTCGGCGCATCGGGCTGCGGCTCGACCGCGTGCTGCACGTGGTGCCCGAACGGCAGCCCGGTCCGAAAGTCACCCAGCCGGCTCCGCGCCACACGCCCGACGCGGGTTCGCTCGGCGGGCGGCGCGCGGCTCTGCCGGCTTCTCGGCTGGATGCGGTCTCGCTGCCGGCCGTCGGGGCCACGCTGCGGGGCGAGGTTGTCCGCGTGGTGCAGGAGAGCGACGGTTCGGGCGGGTTCATCCTGCTGCGCGTCGAAGGCCTCGCGCGGCCGGTGTTGCTGCACCACACGGCGATGACCGAGGATCTGCGCGCTGACCTGGCGGGTGGGTTCGTCGAGATGGGCGAGGAGATGGCCATCGAGATCGTGAAGGTGGACGCCCTCGCCAACAAGGTCCTCGTCAGGGACCTCCCCGAGATCGACTCCAAGCCTCTGGACGAGTGGGCACGGGACCAGGCCGGCCACGGGCTGGCAGCGGCCGGTTGACATCCCAGGGCTGGGAGCGGCCGCCTCCGGGCAACCCCCGGAGGCGGCCGCTCCGCTGTCGCCTCCGCTCGGCCTGAACTGGGCGACGAAGGGGGATGAGGAGCCTCCTGTCACCTTCCGTAGCGAGCCGGATATCCCCGCCCGGCGCGGGGCAGGAGAGGAGGGATGGGCCGTGGCCCGGCGGCGGCGCTGGTCACGCGGCCTGGAGGCGGTGAGCGCGTGATGTCGGAGACGTCCGTGCCGCCAGCCGGGCAGTCGCGGACGGTACCGCGCCAGGCGGCCGGCAGCGGCTACTTCTGGCCGGCGGTGGTGATCAGCGCGCTGCTGATCGTCGGATCGGCGGTCGTCGCGGTCGCCCTGCCGGCCCGGCCGGCACTTCTCACCGTCCGCCTGATCATGATTTTCTGTCTGCTGCTGGGCGGCGGGACCTGCGTGGTGACGGGCCTGCGCCGGCGCGGCGCGGAACGCGCGTGGCGGCTGCTGGTCGCGGGGATGGTGCTGGGCATCGGCGCCGGCGCGGCGGAGATGTTCCCGGCCATGGCCAGCCGCGGGCCACCGGTCCCGCGGCAGGACGCGTCCTCGCTCGCCTACCTGATCCCGCAGGCGTTCGGGCTGGCCGGAGTGCTGTGCTACCCGACCGACCCGTTCGACCTGTCGCTGCGGCCGCCGGGGCGGGGCCGCGACCGCCGCTGGTACGTGATCACGATCATGGACGGTCTGATCGTGGCCGGCGCGGTGACGCTGCTGGCCTGGATCGCCATCCTCGAGGACGCGATCGCGGCGCGGGGGCCGCTGGGTGACGGGCCCATCTACTCGATCGTCCTGTCCGCCAACACCCTGATCATCGCCGTGGTGGTGATCCTGGTCGCGGTGTTCCGCCAGCCGCGCTCCGGCGGTGGCCTGAGCCTGCTGATCATGGGGCTGCTCACCGTCACCGCCTCGATCGCCAGTTACATGGCGGTGGTCGTCCGTGGTGGGACGGACGTCCCGCGGCTGCTGGACCTGCTGCTGATCGCCGGGCCGCTGCTGGTCGGGCTGGCGGCGCTGGCGCCGGAGACGTCCCGGCCGGGGCGCGCCGCCGTGGACGGGAGCGGTGACACGTTCGTCCCCTCGCGGCGCCGGCGGTGGCACGCCATGCTGCCGTACCTGCCGCTGACCGCGGCCGGCGTCGCGACGCTGCTCGGGCTCTCCAGGGAGGACCTCGCCCAGCAGGAGGAGATCTGGGCGCTGCTCGCCCTGCTGCTGATCGCGCTGCTCCGGCAGATGACCACGATGAGCGACAACATCCGCCTGCTCGGCCAGGTGGAGGAGAAGCAGCACCAGCTGCGCTACCAGGCGTTCCACGACCCGCTCACCGGGCTCGCGAACCGCGCCCTGTTCACCGAACGGCTCGACTCGGCGCTGCGCCAGCGTGACCTGGGCGCCGGACGTCTCGCGGTGCTGTTCTGCGACCTGGACGGATTCAAGCGGGTCAACGACGAGTTCGGGCACGCCGCCGGCGACGACCTGCTGCGGGTGACCGCCCGTCGGCTGGCCGGGTGCGTGCGGCCGGCGGACACGGTCGCCCGGCTCGGCGGGGACGAGTTCGCGATCCTGCTGGACGCCGACGCCGAGGACCCCGGATCGGTCGGGCGGCGGCTCGCCGCCGCGGTGCGGGCGCCGATCCGGCTCGCCGACACCACGTTCACCGTCGCGGCCAGCACCGGCCTCGTCGTCGTCGACCCGGCCACCGGGCCTGTCACCGCGGACGCCCTGCTGCACCGCGCCGACCTGGCCATGTACGCGGCGAAAGCCCAGGGGGACGGGCGGCAGACGGTCTACACCCCCGATCTCGCCGTGCCGCGCTCGGGCTCCGCGCTGCGGGCCGCGCTCGACGCCGCGGCCCGCGGTGAGCCCGCCGACGGCCGGCTCGCCGTGATCTACCGGCCCATCATCGACCTCACCACCGCCACCCCGGTAGCCCACGAGGCGCGCCTCGCCTGGGTACACCCCGACCTCGGCGCCACCCGGCCGCTCCCCACCGACGATGCCCTCGGCCTGGTGCCGGCCCTGGACCGGATCCTGCTGCGCGCCGCCTGCCGTGCGGACGGGTCGGGCCGTCCGCTGCCCGTGCACGTCACGATCTCCGCCCGCCGGGCCGGCCAGCCGACCCTCGTCGACGACGTCGCCGCCGCGCTGCGGGCGGCGGACCTGCCGCCCGCCGGCCTCGTCCTCCAGATCCGCCCCACCCCGCGCGCCGCCGGCCCGGCCGACTTCGGTGACGTGGTCAGCCGCGTCCGCGCCAGCGGGGTCCGGATCGGGCTCGCCGAGATCGGGGCACCGGACACCCTGATCGACGCCGCCATCGGCATTCTCGGCAGTGCCCCGGTGGACATCATCACCGTCCATTCCGACCTCACCGCGACCTGGACGGCCCCCGGCCGCGATGATCCGGCCGCGGCCCTCGCCCGCACCGGCCTCGCGACCCTGATCGGTCTCGGCATCACCGTGGTCGCCGACGGGGTGGACGGCCCGGCCACCGCGGCCCGCCTGCGGGAACGCGGCTGCCGGCTGGCCTTCGGTGATCCCTGCGGTCGTGCCCTCCTGCCAAGCCCGCTCCCGCACGCCGACGCAGCCGATCACGCCGATCTCCGGCATGCCGACCGGTGCCGATCGCCATGACGGCCAGCGCTCGTCGCGGCCCGCCGCCCGGCCGGTGATCGGCCCGGGAAATCGCATCAAGCGTGCTGGAGGAGGACAGAATGTCGCATCGTTCCGATCCTGTGCTGGAGCCCGATCCTGTGCTGGAGCCCGATCCTGTGCTGGAGCCCGATCCTGTGCTGGACGCCCCCTTCGGGGCCGAGCCGGAACCGGACGCGCTCATCCAGGCGGCCATGCGCTGGCATTTCTCGCCGGAGACGGGATCGCCGTTCTGGCTGCGGACGGCGGAGACCTTCGATTTCGACCCGCGCCGCGACGTGCGCACGTTCGCCGATCTCGCGCGCTTCCCCAACGTTGTGAACCAGCTCCGCGACGTCCGGGTGCAGGATCTCATCCCGCGCGGCTACGGGCCCGACCCGGACGTGGTCGGCGTCTACGAGAGCGGTGGGACGACCGGGGCGCCCAAGCGGGTGGTCATCCTGGAGGACTGGATGCGGCGCCTGGTGGCGAACTCGCAGGACCTCAGCGACCGGCGCGGTGTCCCCAACGGCGTCGGCTGGCTGTCCGTGGCGCCGAGCGGCCCGCACGTGTTCGGCGAGTTCGTCGGCCGGCAGGCACGGCAGCGCGGCTCGGTCCGTTTCACCGTCGACCTCGATCCGCGCTGGGTCCGCAAGGTGCTCGCGGACGGCCGTCCCGAGGAGGCCGAACGCTACGCCGAGCACGTGATCGACCAGGCCGGGCGCATCCTCGAAACCCAGGACATCGGGGTGCTCGTGACGACGCCGCCGCTGCTGGAACGGCTCGCGCGCCGCGACGACCTCGTGAAACTCGTCAACGAACACGTGCGGGTGATCACCTGGGGTGGCGCGCACATGGACGCCGACACCCGGTCGATCCTCCGGGACGAGGTCTTCCCCGAGATCCAGATCTACGGCGTGTACGGCAGCACGATGGTGCTCGGCGCGGCGCACGAGCGGCTCGGCCTGACCGCCGACGACCCGTGCGTCTTCGACCCGTACTCGCCGTACATCTCGTTCGAGGTCGTCGACCCGCAGACCCGCCGTCCGGTCGGGTACGGCGAGCGCGGCCAGGTGATCATGCACCACATCAGCAGGAACGCCCTGCTGCCCAACAACCTCGAACGCGACCTGGCGACCCGGATCGAACCGCCGCCCGGGCAGATGGGGGACTCGGTCGCCGACGTCGGCCCGGTGGCGGTCTTCGACGACGAGCCGCTCATCGAGGGGGTCTACTGATGGCCGGCCTGATCGATCTCGACGCGCTCGGCCCCGCCGGCCCGTACCGGGCCCGCAACCGGGAGACGATCCCCGACGTCACCGGGCGGCCCGTCGCCGAGCTGAGCCTGGTACCGAGCCTGTTCGTGCGGCGCGGGATGGCCGCCCTGCACCGGGCCGACACCCTGACCGCCGACCGCCGCGCCGCCGCGCTCGCCCACGCCGGCCAGATCTTCGCCACCGGGGTCATCGACGGGATGTCCCGCGACGAGTACGAGCACACGGTCACCAGGGTGTGCGGCCTGCCGATCTCCGTCGTGCGGGCCGCGACCGACGCGGTCGCGCTCGCCGCCCAGGAGGCGTACGCCTCGGCCGACGCCGCCCGGCCGGCCGCGGCCGTCGACGACTGGCACGACCCGCTGACCAGGCAGGGGCGGGCGCTGTGGACCCGGCGCGGGAACGTCTTCGCGGTGCACGCGGCGGGCAACCATCCCGCGGTGCACTCGCTGTGGCTGGAGGCACTCGCGCTCGGCTACCGGGTGGCCGTCCGGCCGTCGCGGCGCGAGCCGTTCACCCCGCACCGGCTGATCCTCGCCCTGCGCGAGGCCGGCTTCCCCGACGACTCGGTGCTGCTGCTGCCCACCGACCACCGGGTCGCCGACGAGATCATCGACGGTGCGGAGCTGGCGATGGCCTACGGCGGGGACGACGTCGTCGCCAGGTACGGCCGGGACCCGCGGGTGCTCACGCAGGGCCCGGGCCGGACCAAGATCCTGCTCGACGACCCGGACTGGCGCTCCCACCTGGACGTCGTCGTCGACTCCGTCAGCCACGAGGGCGGGGCCGCCTGCGTCAACACCACCGCCGTGTTCGTCGCCGGCGACCCGGCGCCGGTCGCCGCGGCCCTCGCCGAGCGGCTGGCGGCCATTCCGACGCTGCAGCCGGAGGAAGAGAAGGCCGTCCTGCCGGTGCGGGGCGCCGCGGCCGCCCACGCCGTCGAGCGCTACCTGCTCGACCACGCCGGCGACGCGCGGATGCTGCTGGGCGGCGACGGCGTGGCCGACGAGCTGGGCGACGGCAGCGCCGCCCTGCGCCCGGCGGTGCTCCAGCTGGACAGGTCGGACGCGCCCCAGGCCGGCATCGAGCTGCCTTTCCCCTGCGTGTGGATGGCGCCGTGGTCCCGCGAGGACGGCGTCGGGCCGGTGCGGGGCTCCCTCGTCCTCACCGCGATCACCGCGGACGACGCGCTCCTGGACGAGCTGGTCGCGGAGCCGACGATCAGCAATGTCTACATCGGCGACCACCCGACCTACTGGATCCGGCCGGGCATCCCGCATGACCGCTATCTCGGCGAGTTCCTCATGCGGACGAAGGGCATGATCCGTGACTGAGCCGGGGTCGCCCGCGGGGCCGGCGCGGTCGCCGGGGCCGGTGCGGTCGGCCTGGCCGGCGGGGTCACCCGGGGACCGTCTCCCGGGCCGTCGCCGGCACCTCGTCGGGCGCGTCAGCGGGCGCGTCGGCGACCGGGCGCCAGGTACCGTCCGTGTCGGCCCAGCCGTGGCCCCGGTCGTAGGCGGCGTTGAGCTCGGCGGTCAGGCGCGAGCCCCGCTCGGGCAGGGTCAGCCCGTGGTCTTCGGCGTGTTCCCTCAGCCACGCGCGGACGTCGGTCGCGGACGCCGTCTGGTGCGGGCGGCGTGGCCGGGAGCGGGCCGGCACCGGGCGTTTCGGAGCGCTCTCCGGCGCCGGTGGCGCAATAGCGTCGTTCTTCTCCACGTCCGTCCACGCCGTGTCTATCTTGGCCGTTCGGGCGATGGCCACCGTCTCGCCGTACTCCGCGTACTCGCCGAGCACGGACGCTATTTCGTCGCGGCATTCGTCGCACACGTCGAGCCGCACCAGCCTGCCGTCGTAGGCGAGCACCGCGGTCCTGGTGGCAGCGATCCTCTCCGTACCGTGGTTCCCGACGTTGTCGCACCAGACGTTGATGAGCGATATTACTTCGCGTGCCATCAGAAAGACCCCTCTTCGTGTTCGGACGCCCATCGTCCGGGTGTTTCCGGACACCAGCCTAGTGGGGTCGAAGAAGGGTGGCAAATGGAGTATGGATCGTACTGTTCGCATGTCGGTCAAACCGATAGGCGGCGCCGCGGAATACCGTTGGCCGTCGCCGCCGGGTAGAGCCGGCGTGGGGGGTTCTGCCAGTGCTTGGTCGGGCAGGGACTCCCACCCGCGCGTGCCAGCCTGTTCGCTGGAAGCACGCAGCACGCAGCACGCAGCACGCGGCGCGCAGGCGCGCGGCGCGGTGCGCACGCCCCTCGAGGGCGGGCCACGGGTCAGCCCCGCCGGGGCGGCCACCCCCTCGACAAGCACCTCGGAAGAGACCCATGCGAGCGACATACATGTACGGCGCCGGCGACGTGCGGATCGCCGACGTCGGCGACCCGGCGCTGGAGCAGCCGACCGACGCGCTGGTGCGCGTCGTGCTGGCGTGTATCTGCGGCAGCGACCTGCACCCGTATCACAGCCTGGTGGCAACCCCGGCGGGCGTCCCGATGGGCCACGAGTTCATCGGCGTCGTCGAGGAGGTCGGCGGCGAGGTGTCGACGCTGCGCGCCGGCGACCTCGTCATCGCCCCGTTCGCCTGGTCGGACGGCACCTGCGAGTTCTGCCGCGAGGGCCTGCACACCTCGTGCCGCACCGGCGGGTTCTTCGCGGCCGGCGGCGTCGGCGGCGGCCAGGCCGAGGCGATACGCGTCCCGCAGGCCGACGGCACCCTGGTGAAGGTCCCGGTGGCCGAGGACTCCGCCCTCCTGCCGTCCCTGCTGACCCTCTCGGACGTGTTCGGAACCGGCTACCACGCTGCCGTCCGGGCCGGCGTGAACCCGCGCACCACGGTCACCGTCATCGGTGACGGCGCGGTCGGGCTGATGGCGGTGCTCTCGGCCCGCCGGCTCGGCGCGGAGCGGATCATCCTGATGGGGCGGCACAAGGCCCGCACCGACCTCGGCCTCGAGTTCGGCGCGACGGACGTCGTCGCCGAGCGCGGCGAGGAGGGCGTCGCCCGGGTGCGGGAGCTCACCGGCGGCGACGGCAGCCACGCGGTACTCGAGGCCGTCGGCTACCGGGCCGCCTACGACCAGGCCCTCGGTGTGGTCCGGCCGGGTGGCGTGATCAGCCGGGTCGGCGTGCCCCAGTACGCCGACGCGCCGATCGGCTTCCCCAGCCTCTTCGGCCGCAACATCACCCTCACCGGGGGCCCGGCGCCTGTCCGGGCCTACATCGAGACGCTGCTGCCCGCCGTCCTCGACGGGGAGGTCGAGCCCGGCAAGGTCTTCGACCGCACCGTCTCCCTCGAGGGCGTCCCCGCCGGCTACCGCGCGATGGACGACCGCAAGGTCCTCAAGGTCCTCGTCCGCCCGTAGCGGCCGCCCGGGGCCGGCCGCCACGCCACCGGGGGGTGAAATCTGCTGTCGTGT
>NZ_SJXI01000065.1:0-57780 GCF_004337455.1 Parafrankia sp. BMG5.11
GCTCCAGGCCGCGCCGTGCCTCTTCGTCGAAGGCAATGATCTTCGGCATATTGGAGTGTTTCCTCCTGGGCTTGAGCCATGCGGAGGAGTGCCTGCCGCCGGCGGGGCCCAAACGAACATGATGATCGGGCCGTCGGCCCGGGCACCCGTCGCGCCAGAGGTTGGCACTCAACCCTGTCGAGTGCTAACCCACTTATAGCCTTCGCGAGCCCTGAAAGCAACCGCGCCCGGGACTGTCCCGGCGGTGTCGGGAGCCGCCGGGACCCGCCAGCGACCGTCCCGTTGGTGACCCCGTGATCGGGGGCAGACTGGACGAGCGGGCAGCACGCTGCTCGGTGTGGGGGTTTGCGGATGGGGATCCCAGCAGACGCCACCGAGCCGGGACCCGCCGGCGATGGTGCGGACGGAGCTGTTGCACGAGACGGCCCGGACCAGGGTGACGAGGCTGCTGCTCCCGGCCGGGAGCGTGATCCGCAAGGAACCGCTGGGTCCGGGCGCCCGGTGGCGGCTGCGCCACGAGGTCGACATCCTCGAGCGGCTGGCCGGGGTCGAGGGGGTCGCACACCTGGTGGGCGCCGGGCCCGACGGCCCGGCCCCCGCCCTGCCGGCCGCCGAGCTCGACGGCGCGGGCTCCGCCCTTCTGGCCGACAGGGGCGGCGTCCCGCTGGCCGGCCTCGGCGGCCTCCTGCTGGCCGACGTCGGTGGCGCGGACCTGTCCCGGCGGGTCACGCCCATGGACCCGGCCGAGCTGGTCGACCTGGCCGGGGCGCTCGCCCGGGCGGTGGCGGGGATGCACGGGCGCGGTGTGCTGCACCGGGACATCAGCCCGGCGAACATCGTGGTGAACCGGGCCGGGAACCGGCCGTACCTGATCGACTTCGCGCTCGCGACGACCGCCACCGAGATCCAGCCCGGGTTCGCCCATCACAACGAGATCGTCGGGACGGTGCCCTACCTCGCGCCGGAGCAGACCGGCTGGACGGGGAGCCCCGTCGACCAGCGGGCCGACCTGTACGCCGTCGGCGCCACCCTGTACGAGCTGGCGACCGGCGCGCCGCCGTTCGGCTCGGGTGACCCGCTGCGGATCATCCACGACCATCTCACCCGGGTGCCCGTGGCGCCGTCGGTGGTGAACCCGGCACTGCCGGCCGGGCTGTCGGACGTCGTCATGCACCTGCTGGAGAAGGAGCCGGACGACCGCTACCAGAGTGCCGAGGGCCTGGCCCTCGACCTCGTCCTGGTGCACCGCGGCGCGTGCGTGCGGCCCGGCGAGCACGATCTTCCGGAGCGGCCGCTGACGCCGTCCCGGCTGGCCGGCCGGGAGCGGGAGACCGGCGAGCTCCGCGCGGCGTTCACCGACGCGGTGGCGGGCCGCTGCCGCGGGATTCTCGTCGCCGGGGTGCCCGGGGTGGGGAAGACGTCCCTGGTGAACGAGCTGCGGTCGATCGTGGCCGGTGCCGGCGGCTGGTTCGTGACGGGCAAGTTCGACCAGTACCGGCGGGACCAGGAGTACGACGGGGTCCGCCAGGCGCTGCGGGCGCTGGGCCGGCTGCTGCTGGCCGAGCCGGAGGGCTCCCTGGACGAGGTCCGGGAGCGGCTCCTGGGCGGGCTGGGCCCCGGAGCCGGCATGGCCGCCGCTGTGGTGCCCGAGCTGGCCGTGCTGCTGCGGATCCCGCCGAAGGCGGGCGACCCGATGACCGCGCAGGTACGTGCGCAGCGCGGCGCCGCCGAGACGCTGCGCGCCGTCGCGTCCCGGGAACGTCCGCTGGTGATCTTCGTCGACGACCTGCAGTGGGCCGGTCGGACCCCGCTCGGCGTGCTCGACCTGATCCTCGGCGGAGAGAAGGACCACGAGGGGCTGCTGGTCGTCGGCGCCTACCGGGACGACGAGGTCGACGCCACGCACCCGATGGCGCCGATGCTCGCGCGCTGGCGGCGCCAGCCGGCCGGGCCGCGCCACCTGCGGCTGCGGAACCTGCCCCCGCCCGACCAGGCCGCCATGGTGACCGACCTGCTGCGGCTGCCTCCGGAGCGCGGCCGGCAGCTCGCGCGGCTGATCGCGCCGGCCACCGGGGGCAATCCGTACGACACCGTCGAGCTGGTCAACTCGCTGCGCCACGACGGCCTGCTGACCCGGGTGGCCGGCCGCTGGCGGTGGGCGCCGGAGACGCTGCGCGCCCGGCTCGCCCGGGCGGACGTGATCGAGCTGCTGCGCGCCCGGGTGGCGGCGCTGGCCCCGCCCGCCCGGGAGGCACTGGCGGCGGCCGCGTGCCTGGCCGGCCAGGTGGAGTTCGAGCTCCTGGCGGCCGCGACCGGGCAGGCGGCGTGGGAGCTTGAGCGGCGGCTCGCCCCGGCGTTCGCACGCGGGCTGCTGGTGCTGGAGACCGACGGGCGACGCGGCGTGCGCTTCCGCCACGACCGGGCGCAGGAGGCCGTCCTGGCCGGCCTCACCGGGCCGGCGGAGCGGGCTCTGCGGCTGGCCCTGGCCCGGCGGCTCGCCGGCCGGCCCGAGTACCTCGCCGTCGCGGCCGCGCAGTACCTGCCGGTGCTCGACGAGGTGCGCCTGCCCGCGGAGCGGCGGTTGACCGCCGACCTGCTGCGGCGTGCCGCCGACGAGGCCACGCTGCTGAGCAACTACCCGCTGGCGGAGCGGCTGCTGGCCGCCGCGGTGGCGTTCACCGACCCGGCGGACACCGACCAGCTGATCGAGGTGCACACCGGCCGGCACGCCGCCCTGTACATGCCCGGCCGGCTGGAGGACGCCGACGAGGAGTACGGGACCCTCGGCCGGCTGTGCGCCGATCCGGCGCGGCGCACGGCCGCGACCCTGGTCCAGGTCAGCAGCCTCACCAACCGGGGCCGGGCGGGGGCGGCGCTGAGTCTGGGTTACCAGCAGTTGCGGTGGCTCGGCCTCGCCATCCCGGAGCGGGACGACCTCGACGGGGAGATCGACCGCGGCCTGGACACGCTCGATCAGTGGCTCGAGCGGACCACGACGGCCGACGACCTGCGGCGGGCCCGTGGCGCGGACCTGGCGGGGTCCGGCGCCGCCGAGCTCATCAACCGGCTCATGCCCGCCGCGTTCTTCGAGGACCAGCAGATGCTGGCCTGGCTGGCCATACAGACACTGCGGATGTGGATCCGGGACGGTCCCGGCCCGGCCCTGGCCGGCCCTGCCGGCCACGCCGGGTTCGCCGCCGTCGTCCGGCGCGACGACTATCGCACCGGGTGGCGGGCGCTGCGGCGGATCATCGAGGTCTGCCGGGCCCGCGGCTACGAACCCGCGCTGTGGCAGGTGCGTTTCCTGTATGTGCTCGGCGCCGGTCACTGGTTCGACCCGCTCGAGGAGAACGTGGGCGCGGCGCGCCGCGCCCTGGAGGGCCTGATCCGCAGCGGCGACCTGCAGAACGCGTGCTGGACCCACTACGCGCTGGTGTACGGCCTGTTCGACTGCGCGCCGTCCCTCGACGTCGTCGCCGCCGAGGTCGACGAGGCGCTGGCGTTCGCCGCGTGCACCGGCAACGGCCACGCCGAGGAGACGTTCTGCATGTACCGCCACCTGACGGACGTGCTCCGCGGCGCGGCCGGCCCCCCGGCGGCCGACGGGACGTCCGACCTGGGCCGGCTGGGCGCGGAGCTGCTGGCCGCCAACCCGCTGGCCGCCGCCCAACTGCACATCACCCGGGCGGTCGCCGCGGCCATCCTCGACCACCCGGTGGAGCTGGCCCGGCACACCGCGGGGGCGATGGCGGTGCTGCCGGCCGTCCAGGCGCACTACTCGACGGCGCTGGCGCGGCTGCTGCGCTCGCTGGCGCTGGCCGGCCAGGCCCGGGCCGCGGTGCCGTCCCGGCGTGCCGCCGTGCTGGCCGAGCTGGACGAGCTGGACGAGTCGATCGACTGGCTGGCGGCGCGCGCGGCCGACGCGCCGTCCAACTACCTGCACCTGCTGCGCCTGGTGGAGGCGGAGCGGGCCTGGGCGGCCGGGGAGTTCCGCGAGGCGGCTTACGCGTACGGCGTGGCGCAGCGGGAGGCCGCCACCCGGGCCCGGCCGTGGCACCAGGCGCTGATCCTGGAGCGCGCGGCGCGGTTCTACCTGGCGCACGGGCTGGAGGAGGCCGGCCACGTGCTGCTCGCCGCCGCCCGCCGCCACTACCTCGCGTGGGGCGCGACGGCGAAGGTCGCCCAGCTTGACTGGGCCCACCCGGCGCTGCCCGCCGGGCCTGTCGAGCTCACCGGGCCCGGTGGACTCGTCAGGCCTGAGAGCATCACCGGGCCCGGCGGACTCACCGGGTCCGACGTGGCGGGTCCGGCCGCCGACGTCGCCCGCCCGGCGCCGGTGCCGGCGAACGCGTCGGGCGCGGACCCACCGGCCGGGCGGCGCGCCGTCCTGACGACCGGGACCATCGATCTGCTCGGCGGCGTCGCGCACGCTCAGCTCCGAGACCAACGTCGGCGGGCTGCGGGCCAGGGTCGCGGGCATCCTGTCGGAGATGGCCGGCGCGACCGGCGTCCACCTGCTGCTCCGTGACCAGCAGGATCAGGGTTGGCTGGTGCCGGTCGGGAACGGCGGCTCCGTGCCGCTGCCCGAGGCCGCCCGGCGGCGCCTGCTGCCGGCCTCGGTCGTCCGCTACGCCGAACGCACCCGGGAGCCGGTCGTCGTCGTCGACTCGATCCGCGACGACCGGTTCTGCCGCGACCCGTACTTCACCGACATCGACCGCTGCTCCCTGCTGGCCGTCCCCCTCATGATCCGGGGCAGGCTGCGGGCGATGCTGCTGCTGGAGAACCGGATGATCCGCGGTGCGTTCGCCACCGAACGCCTCGAAGGGATCATGCTCATCGCCGGGCAGCTGGCCGTCTCTCTCGACAACGCCCTGGTGTACGCCTCGCTGGAGCGCAAGGTCGCCGAGCGCACCCAGCAGCTCGCCGCCGCCAACCGGCGGCTGGAGCAGCTCTCGCGTACCGACTCGCTCACCGGCCTGGCGAACCGGCGGCGCCTCGAGGAGGTCCTCGACGCCGAGTGGCACCGCGCCCGGCTGCACTCGACGCCGATCGCGCTGGCGATGATCGACATCGACCACTTCAAGCTCTACAACGACCACTTCGGGCACACCGCCGGTGACCGGTGCCTGCAGCGGGTCGCCGCCGGCCTGGCCGCGAGCCTGCGGCCCACCCATACGGCGGCGCGGTTCGGCGGGGAGGAGTTCGCCGTCGTCATGCCCGACACCGGCCCGGAGACCGCCGTCGAGCTGGCCCGGCACCTGCGCCGTGCGGTCGTCGAGCTGGCCGAGCCGCATCCGCTGGTGATCCACCGGATCGTCACCGTGAGCATCGGGGTCGCGGCGACCATTCCCGCCCCGGGCGACGAGGTGGCGGCGTTCGTCGAACGCGCCGACGTCGAGCTCTACCGGGCCAAGCGCGGCGGCCGGGACCGGGTGGAAGGCCCCCTCCCGCGCCCCGTCACCCGTTGAGCACCCGGATTACCACGGCGCGGGCGAGAGGCCGGGCTCGAACGCGGCCGCGCTCCCTTCAACGGCGGCTGAGCGCACCGAACGGGACCTCGACACCGTGCCCCACGGCCCCGTACCCGGCTGTCAGAGCTGTGGTCATCGTGCGCCTCCGGTCTCCTGTATCGCGGCGACGAACCGCCGCGCCACGTCGATGAGCTCGTGCCCGGGGACGTCCCCGGGCACGTCCCCGGCCGCGTTGTCGAGCGCGCCCGCCATCAGCGTGACGTCCTTGGCGAGTGTCGGGCCGGCCGGTGTCGCGGCGATGGCGGCCAGGGAGCCGGCGCGCAGGCGCAACCCGGAGGCGACGCACGCCGAGCTGCTGGTCGTCAGGATCGCCGCGAGGCCCTCGGGGTCGACGCCCAGGGATCCGCCGGCCGCCATCGCGGCGTCCGTGAGCGCGATCTGCGCGGCGAACAGCGTGTTGTTGATGAGTTTCGCGTGCGATCCGGCCCCGACCGGGCCGAGGTGGACGACGTGGTCGGACAGCGTCGACAGCAGCTCGCGCGCCGCGGCGACCGCCTCGGTGTCCCCGCCGATCATGATCGTCAACTTGCCGTCCAGTGCCCGGGGGGCACCGCCGCTCACCGGCGCGTCGAGGACGCGCAGACCGTGCTCCGCCGCCCGCGCGGCGATCTCCCGGATCTGCGTGGGGGAGACGGTGCTGTGCACGAGCACGACGGCACCGGGCCGCAGGGTGCGGACGAGGCCGTGTGGGCCGAACACGACCTCCTGGACGCCGTCCGCGTCGAAGACGCAGATCCCGACCGCGTCGAGCCCCGGATCCATCTCCGCCGGCGTCGCCGCGACGGTCACGCCGGTGCCCGCGAACGGCTCCAGCGAGGCCGCCCGCCGGGCGTACAGGGTGAGATCGTGGCCCTCGGCCTGGATCCGCTGCGCCATCGGCAGCCCCATGCTTCCCAGCCCGACGAAACCCACCTTCACCGCGTCCTCCTTCGGCAAGAATTGACCTGTATCCAACACGCGGGTTCCCTGGTCAGAGGTGACCCCGCCGTACCAGCGCCGCCATGACGCAGGCCGAGGGCGCGAGCGGGATCCACACCGTGATCAGCCGGTACCCGAGGACGGCGGCGAGGGCGGAGGTGGGTGACTGCCCCGCCGCGACGATCGCCGCGGTCAGCGCCGCGTCCAGCGAGCCGAAACCACCCGGCGACGGGATGAGCGCGGACGCGCTGCTGGCCAGGTAGTAGATGGCGAACACCGCGCCGGCGGCCAGCGGGAGATGCAGCGCCCGCACCACGAACAGCAGGGTCGCCGCGTGCAGGAGCGGGATCGCGGTGGAGCCGCCCCAGAGCATCACCGCCCGGCTCGGCACCCGCAGGATCTCCGCCAGCATCCGGGCCTGGGCCGTCACGTGCGTCCAGCCGCGCCGGCACGCCCGCCGGACCGGCGGCAGGGCCCAGCCGACCGCGAGCAGCCCGGCCACCACGGCGGCCACCGTGGCGATCAGCCCACCAGGTGGCCCGCTCATGTGCAGGAACCCGCCGGAGAGCAGCGCGACCAGGACCGCGACATGGGTGATCATTCCGGCGGTGGCGTCGAGTCCGACCGCGGCCACCGCCTCGCGCAGGGGGACGCCGTGCCGGTTGAGGAAGCGCAGCTTCACCGCCCCGACGCCGAAGCCGGCGGGCAGCACGTGGTTGGCGACGCTGCCCGCCACCTGCACGGCCAGCATCGGCCCGACGGGCAGCCGCCGGGCGACCGCCCCCTGCAGGCTGGCGGCTCCCGCGATCCAGGTCGGCAGGGCGGCGAGCATCGCGACGACGAGCCAGCCCGGGTGCGCGGCCGTCAGGTGGCGGACGCTCGCCGTGACCGTCGACCAGCTGTGGAGCAGCCAGAGCACCGCGAGCAGCGGGACGACGCAGGCGAGGGCCGTCCGCCACCGGTGGCTCGCCGAGCCCGCCGGCGGCCGCCGGCCGTACGCGGGCTCGGGCCCTACGGCCTCGGCCGGCGCCTCAACGACCATCGCCGCGCTCCGGCACCGTCATGCCCACCCGGGCGCCGCCCACCGCGACAGCCGTCCGGGCCCCGGCCTCGGCATCTGCCCCATCCTCGGCATCTGCCGCGGTCCATGCCGCATCGGCGGCGGCGCCGGCGCCGGTCGGGGCCTGCCCGCTGAGGATGCCGGCGAGGCGCAGGCTGAGCGTCTCCCAGCTCCACGCCGCCCGCATCCACGCGCGGCCGGCCGCGCCCATCCGCTCCGCCTGCCGCGGGTCGTCGAGCAGGTCGATGACGGCGGCGGCCACGGCCGTGCGGTCGTGCCCGTTGACGGCCACGCCGGTGCGGCCGGGGATGACGACGTCCGGTGCGCCGCCCTGGGCGCCGGTGATCACCGGCAGGCCGCTGGCCGCCCCCTCGAGCGCGGAGAGCCCGAGGCCCTCCAGGTCGAGCCCGCACAGCCGGGTGCGTGACGGCATCGCGAAGACGTCCGCCGCGTCGAGGTAGGCGGGGAGGAGCTCCTCGGGCACGGGACCGGCGAAGTGCACACCGTCGGAGACGCCGGTCCGCGCGGCCAGGCGGCGCAGGCGGTCCTCGGCGGGCCCGCCGCCCACGAGCAGCAGCCGCGCGTACGGGTGCCGGCGTCGGACGTCGTGCCAGCCCCGGATGAGTGTGTCCTGGCCCTTGCGGGTGACGAGGCGGGCCACGCAGATCACGACCGGCTCGTCCGACCAGCCCAGGCCCCGGCGGATCTCGTCCCCGCCGGCGCCCGGCTGGAACCGCTCGGTGTCGACGCCGCCGGTGAGCCGGGCCAGCTCGGTCCCCGGCGGGGTGACCGCCGCGAGCCGGCGGCGGGTGAACTCGGTGAGGTAGGTCAGCACGTCGACCCGCGCGCCGACGGTGGAGACCAGCAGCCGTCCGAACGGCAGCCGGGACCAGGCGACCTCGTGCCCGTGGCTGGAGGCCACCACCCGCTCGACGCCGGCCTCGCGCAGCACCGGCGCGAGCACGCCGAGCGGGGCGGCGGTGGGGAACCACGCCACCTCGCACCCGTGCGCCCGGACGGCGGCCCGCAGCTCCCGCCGGCCACGCGGCGAGGTGATCATGCCGTGCTCGGTGCGGATCACCGGAAAGCCGAGGGTGCGGTCGAACTCGGCGTCACCGGGCTGGGTCGGGGCGAGGACGACGGCCCGGTCTGGGGGCAGGCCGGCCGTCAGCCGGCAGGCGAACGTCTGGATCCCGCCGATCGTCGGCGGGAACTTGTCCGCCACCACCAGCACACGCGGCATGTCGTGGACGGCGGGCAGGGGCTCCCGCTGCCGGGCGATCACCGGGGCGCGCGGGGGGCGGGCGGTGGCGGACGGGCTGCTGGGGCGGGCTGGTGATGGCAGTGGACAACCTCTCACGAAGGGGAGCTTCGCCGCTGGATCGTGTGACGCTGATGAGAGCGCTCCAGGCGCGCGGGTCACCGCTTGTCCCTCGGGCCGGCTCCGGGGTCGAGGGCGCGCATCCCACGATTTTGCCGTCCGCCTGTGGCCGCCTGGTCAGGGCGTTGCCGCCGGCTTCCCGACACCACCGTCCGGCGCGGACATGGGACTCCTCCAGGTTCTACCGGTCCGGCGGGGAACCGCCCGCGGCGGGCAGCGTGAGCGTGACGACGGCGCCGCCGTCGGGATGGTTGGCGGCGGTGGCGGTCCCCTGGTGGGCCCGCGCCACCGCCGCGGCGATGGCGAGCCCGAGCCCGGTGCCCCCGAGGCCCGTCCCGCCGCTGTTTCCGCTGGTGCCGGCGCCGCCGTGGTCGCGGGTGCGCGCGGCGTCGGCGCGGCTGAAACGTTCGAAGGCACGCGGCAGGAAGTCCGGGGGGAACCCCGGGCCGCGGTCACGCACCCGCACGACGACGGTCCTCCCGGCCTCACCCGGCCCGGCCCGGACGTCCACGGCGGTGCCGGGCGGCGCGTGGCGGATGGCGTTGGCCACCAGGTTGTCGACCGCCTGGCGGAGCATATCGGGGTCCGCGTCCACGGCGAGGGCCGGGTCGGCGTCCAGGTGGAGGCGGACCTGCCTGGTCTCGGCGTGGCCGGTCGCGGCGCGGGCGGCCCGCTCGAGGAGGTCGCCGACGTCCAGCCGCCGCGGGGCGGTGATGCCGCTGTCCATCCGGGCGAGCGTGAGCAGTGACTCGGAGAGCCGGATCAGCCGCTCGGTCTCCTCCGCCGCGCCCGCGACCGCGTCGACGAGCTCGTCACGGGTGCGGGCCGGGCGGCCGGCGAGCTCGAGCTCGGCCTTGAGGTTGGTGAGCGGGGTCCGCAGCTCGTGCCCGGCGTCGGCGACGAACGCCCGGTCGCGGGCGCGGGCGGCGTGCAGCCGGCGCAGCAGGTTGTTCATCGTGGCGGCCAGGGCGGCGATCTCGTCGCGGGTCGGGGGCACGTCCAGCTCGGCGGAGCTGTCCGACTCGCTGATGGCGGCGGTCTGCCGGCGCATGCGGTCGACCGGGCGCAGGGCGGCGCCCGACAGCAGCCAGGCCGCGAGCCCGGAGAGCGCGACCATCGGCGCCGTCGCGCTGACCATGATGTTGCGGACGCGGTCCTCGGCCGAGTCGGTCAGATCGGTGCTCGTCGCGACGACCAGAACCCCGCCCCGAGCCCCGGTCCGCACCGGGACGGCCAGCGCGCGCGCGTCGTCGTCATCGTCGCCCGGCTCCTGCAGCTCGCCGGATGTGAGCAACTCCGGGCGGACGAGCGCGGTGGCCACCTGCTCGGGCTCGAGCAGCGGCTCGGGACCGGCGCTGTCGTTCGAGGCGGCGACGGAGCCGTCGGGGCGCAGCAGCTGGGCGGGCCCGGCGCCGTATGCCCGCAGCTGCGCGGCCGGGTCCGCCGCGGCGGGGACCTGCACGGCGAGCACGGCCATCCGGGTGCGCAGGTTCGCGTCGACGGAGTTCCGCAGGTTGGTGCGCAGCAGCGCGTAGAACAGCACGCCGGCGGCCGCGAGTACCAGCGTGGTGCCCAGGACGAACAGCAGGGTCAGTCGTACCCGCAGCGGCACGGGCGCTACGTCCCCGTCTCGGCTGTGTCAGCTGTGTCGGTGGTCTCGGTGGTCTCGGTGCGGAGGCGGTAGCCGGCGCCGCGGACCGTCTCGATGCGCGACAGGCCGTCCGCCGGGTCGATCTTCCTGCGCAGGTACCGCACGTACTGGTCGACCACGTTGGACGTGCCGCCGTAGCCGAGGTCCCACATGTGATCCAGGATGTAGCTCCTGGTGAGGACCTCGCCGGGGCGCCGCATCAGCAGCTCCAGCAGCGAGAACTCCTTGGCCGACAGGTCGACGGGCTCGCCGGCCCGCCGCACGCTCCGCGCGGCGGGGTCGAGGTGGATGTCGCCGACCCGCAGCGTGGCCGGCCGCTCGACGGCACCGCGGCGGATCAGCGCGCGGAGCCGGGCCGTCAGCTCACCGAAGCTGAACGGCTTGGCGAGGTAGTCGTCGGCGCCGGCGTCGAGGCCGTGGATGCGGTCGTCGACGTCGCCGCGGGCGGTGAGCATCAGGATCGGGGACCACCGCCGGGCCGCCCGGAGCCGGCGGCAGACCTCGAAGCCGTCGAGGCCGGGCAGCATCAGGTCGAGCACGATGGCGTCGTAGGAGATCTCGCCGGCCTGCCAGACCGCGTCCGTGCCGTCGTGCACCAGGTCGACGGCGTAACCCGCTTCGGTCAGGCCCCGGCGGAGCAGGTCCGCGGTGCGCTCCTCGTCCTCCACGACCAGTACCCGCACCGCTCGATCGTAGAAGGCCGGCGCCGTGTCGGCCGTCGCGCCGGATGGGCCGATCGTCACGCCGGGGACGCCGGCGCCGCCGGCCCGCGGTGTCACGTGGTGAGCGTGCCGGTCGCCAGCAGCCCGATCAGGATGACGGCGACGGCGACCCGGTAGCCGACGAAGAGGTCGAACGAGTGCCGGGCGACGTACCGGAGCAGCCAGGCGATCGAGGCGTAGGCGACGACGAACGACACCAGCGTGCCGACGGCGAGCGGGAGCACGGAGACTCCGCCGCCCACCGCGTCCTTCAGCTCGTAGAGCCCGGCTCCGGTCAGCGCCGGGATCGACAGGAAGAACGACAGCCGGGTCGCCGCCACCCGGTCCAGGTCGCGCACCAGCGCCGTCGACATCGTCGCGCCGGAGCGGGAGAAGCCGGGGAACAGCAGTGCCAGGATCTGCGACGAGCCGACCGCCATGGCGTCGGTGAGGTCGATGTCGTCCTCACCGCGCTTGCGGCGGCCGAACCGGTCGGCGAACCACATCACGGCGCTGCCGGCGAGCAGCGAGCCGGCGACGACCCACAGCGAGGCGAGCGGGCCGTCGATCAGGGACTTGGCGGCCAGCCCGACGGCGACCACGGGCAGCGTCGCGTAGAAGACCCAGCAGGCGAACTTGAAGTCGTGGCGCTGCCGGGCCTCCCGGTCGACGAGCCCGTTCGCGAAGGCGCCGACGAAGCGCCGGATGTCGGCGAAGAAGTACAGCAGTACCGCGGCGATCGCGCCGACCTGGATGACGGCGGTGAAAGCGACGACCGACCTGTCGTCGACGGGGATGTCCATCAGCCCTTCAGCGATCTTGAGGTGGCCGGTGGAGGAGACGGGCAGGAACTCCGTCACCCCCTCGACGATCCCGAGGAGGACGGCCTGGCCGACGCTGATCGCACTCACCGGATTGGATCCTCTGGCTGGTTCGGGCACGGCGGCGCCGCGCGCGGTCATGTGCCAGGCAGAGTAGGACGGCACCCATGTGAGGACGATGTGGTGGTCTCCGAAGACGCAGGTGGGAGCCCTGGAACGGCTCTGCGGGACCGCTGCCAGGCCCCGGGCAGGGCGTCGGAATACAGTTCCCGACATGAAGAGCGAAGTTCTGCGGATGTCGCGGGACGTCGCCGCGCGCATCGAGCGACGGTGACGCCCGGGCCCGGGTCGGGCGAGGACAGGTCGGGCGAGGACAGGGTGCGGCTGGTGCGCCTCGAGGGCGCCGTCAACGTCCGTGACCTGGGCGGCTACCCGACCACGGGCGGGGGCCGGGTGCGCTGGGGCCGGGTCTACCGGTCGGCGGCGCTGCACCGCCTCACCGCCGCCGACCTGGCCACCGTCGAGCAACTCGGCCTGCGGGTCGTCTACGACCTGCGGACCGAGGCCGAGATCGAGCGGGCGCCGTCGCTGCTACCCGGCGGGGTCCGGTGCGAGCGGCTCGCCATCGGCGGCAGCGCGGCGCGGACCAGGGAGTTGACCGATCTCGTCGTCGCGGGCCGGCTGGCAGAGGTGCCGCCGGACTTCCTCGCGCGCGTCTACGACGCGATGGCCGAGACGGGCGCACCGACGTTCGGCCGACTCCTCACCGGGCTCGCCGAGCCGGACGCGACGCCGGCCCTGTTCCACTGCACGGCCGGCAAGGACCGGACCGGGGTCGCCGCCGCGCTGCTGCTCTCGCTTCTCGGCGTCGACGAGGCGGTGATCCTCGACGACTTCGAGCTCAGCGCCGTCCACTACACCGACCCCAAGATGGCGCGGCTGCGGCGCCGGCTCGACGGCACCGACGTGGACGTCGAGCGTTACCGGGCCGTGTTCGGCGCGCCCAGGGAGGCACTGGGCACGCTGCTGGCGGCCCTCACCGAGCGGCACGGGTCGGTGCAGGGCTACCTCGAGGAGGCCGCCGGGATCGCCCCCGACCTGCCCGAGCGGCTGCGAGCCCAACTCGTCGAGCCGCTCGGGCAGGGATGAGGATGCCTCAGGAGGCGCCCTCGACCACCTCCACCGCGTTGCCGTCCGGGTCCTGCAGCACAGCGATGCGCACACCGGGCCCGATGGACGCGGGGCCGTGCGTCACCTTGCCGCCGTGGGCGGTGGCCCGCTCGACGATGCCGTCGAGATCGTCCGAGTAGAGGGTGATGTACCGCAGCCCGGTCGCGGCGAAGAAGTGCGTGGCCGGCTCGGTGGCCGCCGGCGCCCGCTTGGGGACCATCACCTTGATCACGATGTCGGACGTCCGCAGTCGGTGCACGACTCCGGGGCCCGCCTCGATGCCGGGCAGGCGCTCCATCCCGAACGTGGTGGCGTAGAACTCCGCCAGGGACTCGTCGGTGCTGACCAGCCCGACCTCGATCCGCTGCAGCGTCAAGGCACTCCCTCAGTAGGTCTGCCGGCTCTCACTCGGCCGGCTCTGTTCGTCCGGTACTCGTTCGTCCGGGTCCCGGCCCCGGTCGTTCTTCGGTGCCCGTCGCGCGGGCGGGGTCACCTCGGCGTCGCCGTGACCGGGAGCTTCGCCCAGCCGCGGACGGTGGAGGTGCGGGCCTGGACGGCGCGGTCGTAGTCGACCTCCCAGTGGTCCCAGCGCTTGAGCACCTCGTCCAGCGCCACCCGTCCCTCGAGGCGGGCGAGCGCGGCGCCCAGGCAGAAGTGCAGCCCGCGGCCGAAGCTGACATGACGGCTGATCGACCGGTGGATGTCGAAGCTGTCGCCGTTGACGAACTGGCGCTCGTCGCGGTTGGCCGAGCCGTTGAGTAGCACCATGACACTGCCCTCCGGCACCGTCTGGCCGTGCACCTCGACGTCCCGGGCGACGTAGCGGGCCTGGATCGGGGAGGGCGCCTCGAAACGGAGCACCTCCTCGATCACCTGGTTGACCAGCGAGCGGTCCTGCGCGACCTGCCGCAACTGGTCCGGGTGCTCGGCGAGGATCTTCCCGGTCCAGCCGATCAGCCGGGCGGTCGTCTCGTTGCCGGCGCTCGCCAGCATGTTCACGTAGGTCAGGACCTCGGCGCGGGTCAGCCGGCGGGTCGTGCCCGTCTCGTCCTCGAACTCGGCGGTGATCAGGTCGGTCATGAGATCGTCCGAGGGGTTGCGCGCCCGCCAGTCGAGGTAGTCGGCGAACATGCCCTCGGAGCGGGCGAGGGGATCAGCGGGCAGCGGCTTCGGCGCGCCCTCGGTGAGGGTGAGGCCCTCGTCGATGGCGTCGCGGATCGCCTCCTGGTCCTGCTCGGGGATGCCGAGCAGCATGCCGATCGTCCGCATGGGCATCTGGGCGCCGAGGTCGGCGATGAAGTCGAAGTCGCCGGCGGCCACCAGCGGGTCCAGCGAGCGGGCGCAGAACTCGCGCACCTCCGGCTCGATCGCGAGCATCCTGCGCGGGGTGAAGACCCGGCCGAGGATGCCGCGGTGCAGGTCGTGCAGGGGCGGGTCCTCGAAGAGGATGTTGCCCGGAGGGAAGCGGATGTCCGACCTGATCAGCTCGATGAGCGTGCCGCGGCCCGAGAGGAAGATGTCCGGCTCGCCCATGGCCTTCTCGACGTCGTCGAACCGGCTGACGGCGTAGAAGTCGTATTTGACGTTGTAGTACAGCGGCACGGAGTCCCGCATCCGCCGCCACACCGGGTACGGGTCGGCGTCGATCTCGAAGTCGTACGGGTCGTAGTAGACGTCGCCGGCGGCGTCGCTGGTTTCCGTCGTCACCGTCGTCATCGCCGCGCCCCCGCCGGTGCGGTCGCCAGCGCGGTCGCGCGGGTCCGCCGGTCCGCCGGCGTCCTCGAGGGCGCTGTGATCTCGGATGCGTCCGCCACGGTCCGTGCTCCTTGTCGCCGTCCTGCCCGGTGCGTGCCGACGCACGCCCCCGGCCCAACCGTCTGGCCTGGGCATATCGTGCGTCGGGTGACGCCCCTCACAGAATCATCTAATTGTATGGCGCAGTCAACATTGTCTCCGGGGCTGACCTTCGCCGCCGGACGACCGTCGACAGGCCGGCACGGCTGATACAGCATGGGGGCGTGACCGGTGCGTCCGTGCGGGTGGTGCTGCTCCAGATCGCCTGCCCGGACGACGAGTCGCCGGCCGACCGCGGCGCGCGGGTCCTGGCCGATCTGCGCGGGCTCGGCGCGGGCGAGGCCGACCTGGTCGTCCTGCCCGAGCTGTGGCGCACCGGCTACTTCCACTTCGACCGCTACAGCGAGGATGCCGAGGAGCTGGCCGGCCCCACGATCGGCGCGCTGCGGGAGGTGGCGGCCGAGCGCGGCCTGCACATCGTCACCGGCAGCATCGTCGAGCGCGCTCCCGGTGGGGCGCTGCACAACACCACCGCCCTCGCCGGCCCGGACGGAGCCCTCCTCGGCCGGTACCGCAAGATCCACCTGTTCGGCCACGAATCCGCCGAGGCGACGCTGCTCACCGCCGGCGACGACGTGTTCGTCGCGCCGACGTCGCTCGGGGCCGTCGGTCTGGCCACCTGCTACGACCTGCGGTTCCCCGAGCTGTTCCGGCTGCTGGTCGACCGCGGCGCCGAGGTGGTCGTGGTGGTGTCGGCCTGGCCGCTGGCCCGCCTGGAGCACTGGGAGCTGCTGGTGCGGGCCAGGGCGGTCGAGAACCAGGTCTTCGTCGTCGCCTGCAACGCCGCCGGCCGGCACGGGGGAGTGGAGCTGGCCGGCACCAGCCTCGTCGTCGACCCGTGGGGCACCGTGCTGGCCCGGGCCGGTACCGGCCCGCAGACCCTGCGGGCGGTGCTCGACCGGGCCAGGCTGGCCGCCGTGCGCGCCGACTTCCCAGTGCTCGCGTCGCGGCGCCTTGCATCACCCGATGTAGGGCGGCCCCGGCTGATGTAGCCGCACCACCCGGGGCCTCGGACACGAGACCCGTGGAGGTCCCGAACGGTGCGATCCACGTCCAGCGACGCCCGTGTCCGGCCGTCCTGCTTCGCCAGTGCGCCGGCGGCGACCGACCACGTGAGCCCGGCCGCCTGGGCGTCACCCGCCTCGACGGCCAGCGACGCGGCCATGTCCGCCGTCCGGGCGGCGTCGGCGTGCTCGCCGAGCGCGCTGGCCACCGTCGCGGACATGGCGAGCACCTGGCTGGTCGGCCGTCTCCGTCGATCTCAGGGCGCCGTCCTCGCCCCCGGAACGGCCACGGCCCGCCGGTGGTGTCCAGCGGGCCGATGGTCCCGCCCGGGTGTGCGGATATCGCCGGCTCCGCCCCGGACGGAGGGCCACCTCCAGGGCCGAGATGACGCCAACGGCGCCGGGGGCAACGTCTCCAGACCGCCGGCCCGGGATTGACAGAGTGGGGTCGGCGGCCGGGCGGGGCGCCGTAGGCCACTGTCGTGCGAGATGGCAGCCCCGCGGCACCCCAATTCGCCTAGTACCCAGGGGCGGGTCGGCCAAACCCCCGTCCCGGCATCACTCCGGCCGGTATCCGAAGGCCGGTATCCGAACGGCGCTCCGCGTCCATCTGAGGGCGCCGTCTACGGGGCCCAGGAACGCCACAGCCCGCCCGGATGTCCGGGCGGGCTGGTGTGTGAGGCGCGTGCCAGTGCACCAGGATCTCCTCGCCGTCGCACCCCCGTCTGACCTGCGCACCGACCTGCGCAGACGGGAGTAATTGTGCTCAAACGGGACAGTCACACCAAACCCGACATGGTGCAACGCGGCCACCGACGAGACTCCCGATCTGGCTTATACGAGGGCATTGTGCTTGGCATCACACCTCGCTAGACTGCCGGACAACCGGTCATATGGATAACCATACGAGTGGGGGTGCTGCTGCGGTCGTGGAGCCACATGAGGTGGTCGGATCGCTGGGATTCTGAGACCTTCCTGGTGCTGGGACCGGCAACGTTTACCCTGCCCGCCGTGCCCCGGCGGCGCCTGGCGGCGTTGCCGGAATCCTCGAGGAGCGCTGCTACGCGGCGGATCCCGGCGCCTTGCCATCCATCCACCTGGCCACGACGGACAGGGCGAACATTGCCGGTCCCAGCACTAGCTTTCCAGCGTCGATCAATGCCCGTGCGTTAGCGCGGCCCGCGGCGACACGTGGCGGTGAATCTTCGTCGGTGCGTCGCGAGGCCCACTGATGGCACCAGGTGCTGGAGCGGTCCGCGAATGACCTGCGGCGTCTATGCCGACCGATCGACCTGAAGGAGTTTCTGTATGCGTTTCGCCCGTGTCCGTGTTGGTGGCGTGCCGCGTTTTTGTCACGTCGATGGTGAGCAGTTGTACCTGCTTGGTGAGGGCGAGCCCGAGCGCGCTGAGCGTACTGGTGAGCGCGTGGCGATTGGTGATGTGGAGTTTCTGGCGCCGGTTGAGCCGACGAAGATTCTGGCTGTATTGGGTGCGTTTCGCTTCGGTCGCGAGCCCGAGGTGGCCCGTCAGACGTCGCCGAAGTTCACTTCCAAGCTGATCACATCAGTCAATGCGCATGGATGTTCGATCATCAAGCCGTTCGATATGCCGAACACGTTGGATGGTGAGGCGGAGCTGGGTGTGGTTCTGGGTCGCGATGTTCGGCGGGTCAGTCCTGAGGGTGCTCGTGATGCGATTCTCGGGTTCACCTGTGTGAATGACATGACTCTGACCGATCAAGGGGTGGAGGACATGGACTTCATGCGTGCTAAGTCGGTGGACACGTTCGCCTCATTCGGCCCCTGGATTGATACGGATGTGAGCCCGGACCAGGTTAGGAAGGGGTTGGTGATCAGCGGGTCCGTCAACGGTGTACCGAGCCAGCTGGGCAATACGGCGGACTACACCTGGGACGTGCTGGAGACCATCAGCTGGGCCTCGCAACTGTTCACCTTGCGCCGGTTCGACCTGATCGCTTTGGGCACTCCGGTTCCGGTGTCGCGGGTCGACGTGGGCGACGTCATGACCGTCACCGTCGAGGGGGTGGGCACCTTGATCAACAAGATCGCAAGGGAGGAGTTGATCGCGAGTTGATCCGGGCGTTGGTACCGACTGAAAGATCGAGCCGGAAGACATGAGGGGGCAGCATTGAGATGACCGCATTGATCATTGAGGCCGATAGTCATATCACCGAGCCGGCCGACGTGTGGACCAGCCGGGTGGCGTCGAAGGATGTGGAGCGAGTGCCGCACGTGTTTCGCGACAAGGACGGTCGAGACGTGTGGGTTCTGAATGACATGAAGATCGACATGGTGGGTGTGTCGGCTCCGGCCGGTTGGGAGGACTTTCTGGCGAGCTACCCTCCGGGGTTCGACGAGGTTCACCCCGGCGCCTACAGTTCGGCCGAACGGATCAAGTACATGGACCAGGCGGATACCTGGGCGCAGGTCCTGTATCCGAACATCGCGGGGTTCGGAGCTCAGTGGTTCCTGAGCATGAACGACGGGAAGCTGCAGCTGGACTGCGTGCGGGCGTACAACGACTTCCAGCATGAGTTGGTGTCGGTTGCCCCGCGGCGGTTGATTCCCAACGTGTCCTTGCCGTTCTGAGATGTGTAGGCGTCAGTGGCCGAGATCGAGCGGTGTACCGAGTTGGGGTTCAAGTCAATTCTGTTCACGGGGGAACCGCACCGTTTCGGCCTGCCTCCGCGCGTGACCGGTATTGGGATCCGCTGTACTCAACCGCGCAGGACGCGGACATGCCGCTGCACTTCCACATCGGCGGCGGCGAGGGCAGTAGCAGTAGGAAAGCGCAGATCAATGCCGATCGGATCGCCGTGCACGGCATCGCCGGTTTCATCACCTATTTAGCCGTCGACCTGTTCTTTAAGAACGGAATCCAGTGCGCGGATCTCATCTCATCCGGCGTGCTGCAGCGCTTCCCCCGCCTGAACTTCGTCTCTGTCGAGAGCGGAATCGGGTGGTGCCGTTCATGCTCGAGGCCGCCGACTACTCCTACCTGGGGGCCGTCTCATCCGGGCGCGAACGCCACGCCGACGATCTGCTGCCCTCAGACCTGTTCCGCATTTTCACCAGCCAATGACGTTTGGGCCACGGCTCGCACAGTCTTCCTCCAGTGGCACGACATTCTTCCAGTGAGATGAGGCAATCGATAGCCACGGCGATCTGGTGCTCGAAGGCGGCTCGGCGGAGCTGAGTCGAAGCCGGGAGGTACTGGAGAGCAGCTACTTGGGTGTGCGAGCCCTTTGACCACGTGCATCGCTTCGGATCTGGCTGACAAGGAGTCTTCGATGACAGTCGTATCAACCACAGCAGCACGTCAGGACGTCGCCCGGTGCAGGTACGCGATGACGTTCGCCGTACAGAAGGTGAGCTCATGACCACCGCCGACGGCTGGGACTACGTCACCGACCTCCTGGTGGTCGGCAGTGGCGGCGGTGCGTTGTGTGCGGGTCTCGCTGCGCATTCGAGGGGCCTGCAGACGCTCATCGTCGAGAAGACCGACAAGATCGGCGGTTCCACAGCGATGTCCGGCGGGGTCCTCTGGCTTCCCGACAATCCGGTATCCCGCCGGGCGGGGGTCGAGGACAGCCGAGAGGACGCCCGGAACTACTTTGCCGCCGTCGTCGGTGACGAAGGACCTGCGACGTCACGGGCCCGTACCGAAGCCTTCCTTGATGCCGTCGAGCCGTTGGTCGAGTTCCTGACCGACGCCGGCGTGCCGTTGCGGCACTGCGAAGGCTACTCGGACTATTACGACGAACGTCCGGGCGGCAAGGCTCGCGGGCGAGCCATCGAACCCGAGCTGTTCGACACTGGCCTGCTCGGGCCGTGGGAGTCCAAGCTCCGGATCGCCGAAGGCCTCCCACCGCTGCCGGCCTACACGAACGACATCGCACCGCTCGCGGTCGCTCCGCGGACGATGAAGAGTGTACGCACAGTGGCCAAGGTGGTGGGCCGGTATTTGTGGGCCACCGCGCGTGGCCGGCAGGTGCGTGGCTCGGGGGCGGCACTGCAGGGATACATGCTGATGAGCCTGCAGCGGGCCGGTATTCCGATCTGGACGGACAGTCCGCTTGCTGACCTCATCGTCGAGGACGGCAGGGTCGTCGGTGGGATTGTCGAGCACGGAGGCCAGGCCCGCCGAGTGCGTGCACGGCGCGGGGTCCTGCTCGCGGCCGGCGGTTTCGCGCGCAACGCGGAAATGCGCCAGAAGTACGGGCGCCAGCCCTCCTCCGCGGAGTGGACATCCGCCAACCCCGGGGACACCGGCGAGGTGATCGAGACCGCGATGCGCCTTGGAGCCGCGGTCGATCTGATGGACGAGGCATGGTGGATCCCCTCCTCGATACTCCCCAACGGGTACCCGCTGTTCGCCGTCTTCGAGCGCTCGAAGCCGTTCGCGATCATGGTTGACGGCGACGGCGACCGGTACTGCAACGAGGCTGCGTCCTATATGGAGGTCGGCCGTGAGATGTACAAGCGGCACGAGGCCAACGCGTCGGCGGTGCCCAGTTGGTGGATCACCGATTCACGCAACCGCAATCGCTATCTCTGGGGCCAGACTCCTGGGCGGATTACCCCGAAGGACTGGATCTCCAGCGGCTACATGAAACGCGCGGACACGATCGAAGAGCTGGCGGGAATCTGTGGCATCGATCCGGCGCACCTACGCCAGACGGTCGATCGGTATAACCGGAGTGCCGCGCATGGCCAGGACCCCGACTTCCACAAGGGCGAGCGCGCCTACGACCGCTTTTACGGCGACCCCACGGTCAAGCCTAATCCGTGTGTCGGCACCATCGAAAAGGGACCGTTCTACGCCGTCGCTCTCTACCCCGGAGATGTGGGCACCTCCGGTGGCCTGCTCACCGATGAACACGCACGGGTCGTGGACCAGAAAGGCCGTCCCATCGAGGGGTTGTACGCGACCGGAAACGGCACTGCCTCGGTGATGGGCAGGCACTACCCCGGCGCTGGGGCGAGCATCGGTGCGACATTTGCCTTCGGCTGGATCGCGGCACAGCATGCGGCCGAGTCCGCTACCGTGCCCGCTCCATCGACACCTCCCGTCTCGATTGGGACAATCCGTCGGCCTGGCACCAGACGACCAGCTACAGCTCCCCCAGAGAAAGGCGACCAACGATGACCCTGACTGGCCCCCGACCCGCCGCGCGCGAGATCGAGCAGGCCCTGGCCGCTGGGCCCAACGGCGATGAGGTGAATTCCAAGGTTCCATTCCACATGAACGACTCATTACACGTGCCCGCCGAGCGCTACTACTCCCGAGAGTTCTACGACCTCGAGAAGGAGAAGCTCTGGCCGCATGTGTGGCAGATGGCTGCGCGCGAGGAAGAGATCCCTGAGCCGGGAGACTTCGTCGAGTACGAGGTCGTCGGCCAGTCCATCCTGATCGTCCGGCAGGAGGACGGGTCGGTGAAGGCCTTGCACAACGCCTGCCGGCACCGCGCCACCCAACTGGCTGTGGGCGCAGGCCGGTTCCCTGGTGGGCAGATCGCGTGTCCGTTCCATGGCTGGCGGTGGAAGACCGACGGGCAGTGCTCACACATCTTCGGACGGGAAGGTTTCTCCGATGAGGTGCTCCGTCCCGACGATCTCGCCCTGCGCGAGTGTCTCGTGGAGACGTGGGGTGGGCATGTGTGGATAAACATGGACCACAATGCGCCGCCACTGCTCGAGGCGCTGTTTCCGGCGGCACAGATCCTCAGCGGGGTCGGCGTCGGGAACATGCGGGTGAAGTGGTGGAAGGAAGCCATAATAAACTGCAACTGGAAGCTGGCCCAGGAGGCGTTCTTCGAGGGCTGGCATCTGAAGCAGACCCATCCCCAGCTTTACACCTTCGACCAGGACGACAGCGACGAGACCGATCTGGCAGCCTTCGAGTACACGGCGTTCGTGAACGGACACGGCCGCTTCCAGAGCGGCGACGCCAAGGAGAGCTACGGCGGCCGTCCCGGCGCAGAGGTCGAGGATGCGGAGGACAAGTCCGACTTCATCGAGTTCCACCGCGTGCTCCAATCGGGTCAGGACGCGATGGCGCTCGAGCGCGACATCCACGTGTTCGAGGGACTGGCGGGCGAGCTCGACCCCAAGGATCCGGAGTTCGCCGGTAAGGCCATCCAGGCACTCTTCGAGTATTGGAAGGGTGCCGGCATCCCGAACCCGGTGTCGGATCCGGCGGCGATGAGGCTCTGGGGCGGGGACATCTTCCTGTTTCCCAACTACCTGATGCTGCCCATGTACGCCAACTCGCTGAACTATCGGGTGCGGCCCTACAACGACGACCCGGAATGGTGCCGCTTCGAGGTCTGGTCGGTGACCACGTACCCGGCCGGGCAGGAGCCGGAGCGCGCCGAGCTCACCGGACGCTTCGACACGGACGACACGGACCACTGGGGTCTGATCCCGCGCCAGGACTTCGAAAACCTGGAGCGCCTGCAGCGCGGGATCAAGTCCAAGAGCATCTCCGAGACCCGGTTGTCGCAGCTGTGGGAGCAGACCATCAGCAATATGCACCAGGAGTTGGACCGCCGACTCGCAGCTGACTACAGCACTCGGCCGGCTGGAGACGCGACTCGGTGAGGGGTGGTGTGTTCCGTGCCCTGGGTGACCGTTGAGCCCTCGGGCATCCGGATCGAGGTACATGAGAAGGAGTCCGTGGCCGCGGCGGCTTGGCGACAGGGAATCACTTGGCCAACCAAGTGCTGGGGCCAGGCTGAATGCATGTCCTGCTTCACCAAGATCGTGGGCGACGAGCTGGCTGCTGAGCCGATGACTCAGGAGGAGTCCGATGCGATGAGACTCCGGATGGCCAAGCGGGTGCGGAGTCCTCCCGTGCGTCTGGCCTGCCGGCTGCACGTCGAGAAGGACGGCCTCGTCCTCGAGAAACGGGGCGTCCGGACCGCGACAGGGACTGACAACAACATGACCCGTGCCCGCCAACCGACGCCGGAGTCAGAAGGAACATGGGGAGCTAGCCCAGAAGGAGTCTTGAATGACAGTCATATCGACGACTGCCGTGAGTCAGGACGTCGCCCGGCGGATGTACACGACGATGACGCTCGCCGCCGCCTGCGATGAACGCCTGCGCCGGGGCATCTTGCGGGGGGAGTTCGCCGCCACCATCTGGCCGTCGCGGGGTCAGGAGGCAATTCCCGCTGGCATGGGGGCCGCCCTTCGCACCGACGACCGGCTGGTCACGACCTACCGCGGGCTGCACGACCTGATCGGCAAGGGCGTGCCGCTGACCCAGGTGATTGGTGAGGTGCTCGGCCATAGCGTCGGCGCATCTCGTGGCAAGGGCGGGACGATGCACATCACCGCACCCGAGCAGGGGGTCATGCTCTGCACCGGCATCGTCGGTGCGGGCGTCCCGGTCGCCGTCGGGCTGGCCTTGGCGGCCGTGCAGCAGGGGAGTGACCGAGTCGCGGCCGTCTGCTTCGGCGACGGCGCGACGAACACCGGGTCGTTCCACGAGGGTATGAACCTCGCGTCGACCTGGCAGCTGCCGGTCATCTTCGTCTGCCAGAACAACCTCTTCGCGGAGATGACGCCGATCGGCGACACGATGCACATCGACCAGGTCGCCGACCGGGCGCTCGCGTACGCGATGCCGGGCTTGCGGATCGACGGCAACGACCCGGAGGCGGTGTACCAGGCGGTCACCGTGGCCGCCGAACGGAGCCGCGGCGGCGGTGGTCCGACGCTACTGGAATGCGTCACCTTCCGCTTCAAAGGCCACTATACCGGGGACCAGATGTCATACATGCCACCGGACGAACTCGCCGCCGCTGAGGCGGTCGATCCCATCCCGCGCTACCGGCAGAAGCTCCTCGACAACGGCGTGTCGTCAGAGGACGAACTCGCCGCCATAGACGAGCAGGCGACGCAGCAAGTCGATACGGCGCTCCAGGAGGTTCTGGCCGCATCCGTACCCGGGCTCGACGAGCTCGAGAAGGACTTCTTCGTCGACATGAAAGGCATTCCGGCATGACCACTATCGCTGACACAAAGACCCTGACGGTCGTCGGCGCGATCAACGAAGCGCTCGACGAGGCGTTGGCCGCCGATCCACGCGTTTTCCTCTTGGGCGAGGACCTGGCCGACCCGGGCGGCGGCGTGTCGGGCGCGACCAGCGGGTTGTCGACCAAGCACGGCAAGAGTCGGGTCCTGGACACTCCGATCTCCGAGGCGGCAATCGCGGGTGCAGCGATCGGTGCGGCTCTCGAAGGTCAGATTCCCGTCGCCGAGATCATGATCATGGACTTCATCGCGATCGCAATGGACCAGATCGTCAACATCGCGGCGAAGGCGCGCTTCATGTCGGCAAACCGGACGTCGTGCCCGCTCACGGTGCGAACCGCGACGTTCGGCGGACTGGGGTCGGGGGCCACGCACTCGCAGTCCCTCGAGAGCTGGTTCATGCATGTTCCCGGCCTGAAGGTGATCGTGCCGAGCACGCCGGCGGACGTTAAAGGCCTGCTGAAGGCGGCCATCTTCGATCCCGATCCGTCCATCTTCGTCGAGACGATCGCCTGTTATGGCATTCGCGGTGAAGTTCCGGCCGGCGACCACGTCGTCGAGATCGGCACCGCCGACATCAAGCGCAGCGGCAGCGACGTCACCCTCATCACCTACGGCCGCGGCGTATTCGACTCGCTGCAGGCCGCCGAGCAACTCGCCGCCGAGGGCATCGACGCCGAGGTGCTCGACCTGCGCACGCTGGTCCCGCTCGACACGGAGGCTGTCCTGGAATCGGTGGGCCGCACGGGCCGGGCGGTTATGGTGCACTACGCGGTTGAGTTTGCCGGACCGGGCGCGGAGATCGCCACACGCATCAACTCGGAGCTCTTCGGACAACTCAAGGCGCCGGTCCAGCGTGTCGCGTCTCGGTACCGGCCGATCCCCGCGGCCGTGGGTCTCGAGGCCGCTGTGTACCCGAGCGTCGACCGCATCACGGCAGCAGCCCGTGCTTCCGTGGAGTACGTCAAGTGACCGACATCGTTCCGGTTCGGATGCCCAAGCTCACCATGGCGGCGATCGAGGGCACCTTCATAGAGTGGCTGGTCGCGGACGGCGAGCACGTCAACGAGGAGCAGCCGCTCTACCTCGTCGGGACCGACAAGGTCGAGACGGAGGTACTCTCACCGGCCACCGGCGTGCTCCGGCATGGAGACGCCGAGCCTGAGGCTGTCTACCCGGTCGGGGCGCAACTCGCCGTGATCGACGTCGAATGCAGCTAACGGGGCTTCGCCCCAGCCCGACGAGCGTGTGTCTGCGGTCCGGTATGCGGGTTGCTTCCACCGCCCCGCTGGCGTCAGTCATCGAGGGCTTCGTGACCGCGGTCCGCCGGTTCGCCGCCAACCACGACATCCCGATCGTCGACTTCGCCAAGGGACACCGCAGCAGCGTCCTATAGGAGGTGGAAAGTGAGCCGATACAGACTCGTTGTTCTCAGCGAGCCGACGGCCGGGAAAGAGGATGAATACAACGAGTGGTACGACCAACAGCACTTGGGTGACCTTGTGGCCATCGACGGCATCGAGTCGGCCCAGCGGTTCCGCAGGGTGGATGGACTCCCGCCGGAAGCCGCCCAGGTGGCCCCGCAACGATACCTTGCCCTGTATGAGATCGAGACCGATAATATCGAGGATGTTCTTGGCGATTTGATGAAGCGTGCCGGCACTACGGCCATGCCCATCAGCGAGGCCCTCGATCTCGCTAATGCAACGCCCTGGGTCTTCGAGGAGATCGGCGAGCCACGGAAGTCGGAGCCGCCGGTTAGCTGACTACCAGCTGGGCTGATAGTGGAGGTAGGATAGGGAGCTGGCGCCGTCACCCAGGGTGATAGTTTCCAGCTCCTTCTCTCGGTCAGGAGGGCTTTACCAGGCAGCGTCACGGTTCGCCCATCGACCATCCGATAGCGCCGGTCTGGGTGCAGGGTACACGTGAATGTGCTTGCGCCCCTGGGTACCTTCGTACTTAAAGCACCGAACGGACTCGCGGCACTCTGCCCGAAATATGCTACGGCGTCACCGTCCGCCGATCAGGCCCGCCATTTGCCGTCGCGGTCGCCGCCACCGCGACAGCACACGGGGTCATCCCGCTCCGACTCCCGAGCGGTGGCGCCGGTCGGAATTTTCCAGCATCGGGCCATCCCTGTCTCCATCCTTTTCGGCCAAATTCTTGCTTTCCGTGGCCATGGCCCGCAACGTGCTCGGCGAGGACGACGACGAGACCAGATCACGCTTGCGACAATGGCGATTCGCGGTATAGATTCACAATTCACGGTCCGTGTATAGGCGGGCCTGCCCCCGGCTCGCCGGTAGAACTCGCGAGACTCGCCCTGCTGCTGTCCGTCGTGATCTCGGTGGCGTCGGCCATCGCCTCCGCGATCCCATCGGTCGCTCCGGGCCGTCGTGCGAGGACCTCGTCGGTGCGAGGACGTCGTAGGGCCGGCTCGTACCACCGGGATCAGCCCGGTCTACGCGCGGATCCGCCACGCACCGCAGCCTTCGTCGTTTGCTCCACCCCTCCTCCATCGCCAACGTAGTTGAGAGGTGCATCATGCCGACCAAGAGGGGCTTCCCCCTGGCCGCCGTGGCCTGCTGTCTGTTCCTTGTCCTGGCGGCCTGTGGCGGTGGCGCTTCGCCCGCCGGTAGTTCGGCAGCCGCTGACGGCGAGCCGGTGCCGGGCGGTACTGCGCGTGTGTTGACATTAAGCGACGCACGCAGTCTCGATCCCGCGATGCTCTTCAACGCGTACGCGAGTACCGCAGTGCTGGGCAATGCGCTCTACGGGACGTTGCTGACCGACGATCCGGCGTCCGGAGAAGTCCGGTACCGGATGGCCGAGTCCTTCACGACCTCGGACAACGGCACGACGTTCGAGTTGAAGCTGCGCCCGGGGCTGGTGTTCTCCGACGGCACCCCGTTGGACGCAGCAGCCGTCAAGTACAACTGGGACCGGCTCAAGACGGTCCCCGGGGCGTCCGCCGCGGACGCGTCGCTGGTTGGATCGACCGAGGTGATCGACCCGCGGACGCTTCGGATCACGCTGACCACGCCGATCCCGAAGTTCGCCCAGATCGTCGTCATCTCCTCGATGAACTGGATCGCGTCGCCTGCTGCGCTGGCGGCGGGCCAGCAGGCGTTCGACGCGCACCCGATCGGCGCGGGCCCGTTCACATTGGAGCGCTGGACCAGGCAGGACGCCATCGAGCTGGTCAAGAATCCGCGGTACTGGGACGCACCCAAGCCCTATCTCGACCGCCTGACCCTGCGCGTGGCACTCGACGGCGGCCAGCGGCTCAACACGGTGGTCAGCGGTGGCGCCGACGTCGCTATCGAGTCGCACTGGTGGAACGTCTCGCGCGCGGCAGAGGCGGGGCTGCGGACCAACGTCATGCAGCTGAGTGGAGGGGTGTACGTCGCGCTGAACCAGCGCCGGGCACCGTTCAATGACGTCCGAGCTCGTCAGGCGCTCGCGTACGCGAGCGACCTGCAGGCACTGAACCTGGCGGCCTACAACGGCGCCGGACAGGTCGCGGACACGTTGTTCAGCAAGCAATCGACGTTCTACACGGACACCCCACTGACGACGCCGAACCGCGACACGGCGCAGCGGCTGTTCGACGAGCTGGCCGCCGCGGGCAAGCCGGTGTCGTTCACGCTAACCGTCTCCCCCACGGCCGACAGCAAGGCGTTGGCGGAGGGCATCCAGGCGCAGCTCAGCGCGTTCCGAAACGTGTCTGTCCAGATCGACGTCGTCGACCACGCACGGTCGGCTGCCCTGCGCACCAGCCACGACTTCGACGCGATCTTCTCGGGGGTCTTCTTCGTCGACCCCGAGCCACGGCTGTGGAATGCCTTCAACGGGCAGTCGGACGCGAACATCTCGGGCGTCAACGACGAGGCCCTGAACACCGACCTCCAGGCCGCCCGGACGGCGACCGGCGAGGCCGAACGCAAGGCGCTCTACGCCGCCGTGCAGCAGCGGCTGGCCGAGCTGGTTCCGGTGATCTTTCTCGTGCGGGCTGCGCCCAGCGCCTTGGCCGGGAAGAACGTCGGTGGTCTCGTGCAGTACGGCAACGGCTCGTTGTTGCCCGAAGAACTGTGGATCCGACGGTAACCGAGAATCTGTGCGGCAGCGCACCCACAAGGCAGGACGCGATCCAAATGACTAATTGGGACTGCACAACAGACTTCCTCGTGGTCGGCAGCGGAGCAGGACCTTCCTGTGGGGTTCCAGAACTCGGCCACCGGCGTTGACCTGGCCTTTTACAGGGTGTTTGATCCCTCATCGGGGACTACCGGCCGGTTCATTTTCCGTCGACGATCACACATAGCACGTAATCGCCGAGATCCATGTGCAATTTTAGACGATCTGACCGGTAAAACGCTTATGGCGGTGCGGTGTTCGCACAGAAGGATCCTGTCTCATCCCGCCATCGGACGGTCTACCACTTTTACCGGTGACGCAGAGAAGTCCGGGTAGCCATGGCCGATCCGCGGAAAGCCACCACCATGACCGAGCAGCGACGCTACCCCAGCGACCTATCCGACGCCCGGTGGAGGCTGGTCGAACCCGTGCTCACCGCCTGGCGCGCCGAACGCCACCAGAAAGGCCTGAACATCGGCCGCACCCCGACACACGATCTGCGCAGCATCCTGAACGCCACCCTGTACGTCGACCGCACCGGTATCCCCTGGCGCTACCTGCCCCACGACTAGCCGCCCTGGGAAACCGTCTACGGCTACTTCGCCCACTGGCACAACGATGGCATCCTCGACCAGCTCGTCACCCTGACCCGCCGCCACGTCCGCACCGCCGCAGGCCACAACCCCGAACCCACCGCCTGCGTGGTCGACTCCCAGAGCGTCAAGACCGCCCCCACCGTTCCCGCCACCACCCAGGGCATCGACCCCGGCAAAAAGATCATCGGACGAAAACGGACCATCATCGTCGACACCCTCGGACTGCTCCTCACCGTCCTGGTCACCACCGCCGGCACCTCCGACAGCCGTGCCGGCCTCCACCTGCTGACCACTCTCGCCGCCACCCATCCCGGAATCCGTAAAGCCTGGGCCGACAGCGCCTACCGCACCACGGTCATCGAACACGCCGCCGGGCTGGGTATCGATGTCGAAACCGTCCGCCGTGACCCCGCCGCCAAAGGGTTCATTCCTCTTCCGCACAGGTGGATCGTGGAACGAACCTTCGGCTGGCTCATGTCCTACCGACGTCTCGCCCGTGACCACGAAACCCACCCCACCCGCTCCGAAGCCATGATCCACCTTGCGATGATCGACCTCACGGCCCGCCGCGCCACCGGCGAATCAACCCCAACCTGGCGAGGAACCTAAACCCGAACCAAACAGAACCCACAGGATCAAACACCCTGTCAGAGGGCGTTCAGGTAGCCCTGATGAGGATAAGTCGTTTTTGGGTCCGGAGCTTTTTGATGTGTTCTGCGTCGTAGAAGCATGTTCGTGTACCCCGAGACGATGATCGGGGTGTCCGTTCAACCGGTAGATGCTCCTCGGATTCCGTCTGGTGTGGCGATGAGATGGAAGCTCCCGACTGGTCGAACGGACACGTCCGGTCACACGGTTTGAGGTATGAGCGTCTGTCGTGAACCAGCGCAAGCCGTACCCCGGCGACCTGTCGGACGCCCGGTGGGCGCTGATCGCCCCGATCCTGCACACCTGGCGCCAGGCCCGGCTCGACCGCCGGCCCACCGGCCAGCCAGCCCAGGTCGAGCTGCGTGAGATCTTCAACGCGATCCTGTATGTCAACCGGACAGGGATCGCCTGGAAATATCTGCCCCACGACTTCCCGCCGCACGGCACCGTCTACTTCTACTTCGCCGCCTGGCGGGACGAGGGAATCTTCGCCCAGCTCAACTACGACCTGACCGGCCTGGCCCGAGCCAAGGCCGGCCGCACCCCCGAACCGACCGCGTGCATCCTCGACACCCAGAGCGTCAAGACCTCCACCAACGTACCCCTGACCAGCCAGGGCACGGACGCCAGCAAGAAGATCGTCGGCCGGAAGCGGGGCATCGTCGCCGACACCCTCGGCCTGATCCTCGCCGTGACCGTCACCGCCGCGCATCTGTCGGACAACACCATCGGAATACGCCTGCTCGACCAGGCCGAGAACACCTCCCAGGCGATATCCAAGACCTGGGTCGACACCGGCTTCAAAAACACCGCCATCGAACACGGGGCCACCCTCGGCATCGACGTCGAAGTCGTTCCCAGAAAAACCGGGACCCCCGGCTTCCACGTCGTGAAACGACGCTGGGTCGTCGAACGCAGCCTGGGCTGGCTCATGCTGCGCCGCCGCCTGGCCCGCGACTACGAGAACCTCCCCACCAGCTCCGAAGCGATGATCCACGTTGCCGCGATCGACAACCTCGTCAGGCGCATAACAGACGAGACCACCCCAACCTGGCGAGGCACCTACTAAAATATAAGCCGCAATCGGGGCAGATTAAACGCCCTCTTATTCGCCGCCCTGCATCAGCAACAGCCAGTTGCGGTAACCGAGCACCTTGTCCGCCGCGTCCACGGCCGCGGCCGAGTCCTCGAGATCCATGATGGTGCTGACCGCGGTCTCGATCACGAGATCCTTGACCCCCGCCAGGTCGGCGGACCCGATTGGGCTGGCTCGGTCGATCTGGATCTCGACGTGCAGGCCGTGATGGCGTCCAAGGGCAGCTGATTGTCGAGGAACGCCCGGCCGCGGGCAACAAGCTCGGCCCCGCGCCTCGGGTTGTATCCGGTGCCACGCTCGCGACCGTCGGCCTCGTCGATGACATCCGTACCGTACTAGCGCGTCGTATAGAGAACCCCAGCGTGCGTTCGCAGGGCAGACAGCGAACCGTGTGTTCAGCAGCGGCACGACGAGCTGCGCTCCTGTCTGTCTCGACACTCCGAATCGACATCAGCAGTGCCAACCTCGAACACCTCCGGGCTCGGGCGCGAGGTAGCCGATCTCGGTCGGAAACTCTTGATATGCGGCGTCGGTTCACGGTCCAGGGAGTCGACGGTGGTACTTATCGATTGCGGTCTGTAGCTCGACCCGACGGGCAAGCAGCTCTTGGTGCCGCAGTGCGAAATCGTGGATCAGTGCCTCGGCCCGCGACCAGAAGGCTGCTGGATTGACGCCAGAGCCAGGTATTGCTTCCTCGACGGCAAACTCACACAAGACCCTGGCGACTTTGAGCTGACCAACCTGAACTCGATTCGGCACTCCCGTTGTCTACTCTCTGAACAGCCTTCGAAGGCCGTTTTCAACGAAAAGATAGCCGCTCTACCCTGGCCTGCGATCAATGACCGTCGACCCGCCCCCCCACGACGTCGACCGCCGCTCACCGAAGTCTCGGGGCAGCTTCATTTCGCCGGAATGGACGGCTCGTCCACGGATACCGTAACAGTCAGATTTGTGCCGCTCCAGGCGAAGCTCAGATCCGCCTGCCACTTGAACATATCGCCCCGATACCACGTATGAATGAACTCCACCGGCCTCAGCTCGCTCCGCACGACGCGCTCGGAGAACAGAACGGGCTGGCCGATTTCGATCGATAGGTTGGTCGCGACCAGCGAGTCGGCGATCTCAGCCGACATCGACTGCGTTGCTCCCGTGATCGGCATACCGCGCTTCATCTCGAAATGGGCACGTTCAAAGGGGACGATCTCTTCGGGCTCGAGGAGCTCGACAACTGCCGGAGACAGGTAGACGACCGTGTAGGCGAACGGCTCCCCGCGCAAGTCGCGACGATAGACCAGAGCCGTACCCGAAGATGATTGCATCCCGAGCGCCTCACGAACGTTCACAGGGAACGGCACATCGTGTTCAACGCTGAATTCGCGAAACGACATGTCGTCCGTGCCTATAATGAGCTCGGTAAACGAGCCGACAAAGGCGTGCGGCCTGTGGACCGCGGCGTCTTCACGTACGAATGTGCCACGCCCCTGACGTCGCTCCACGAGTCCTCGCTCGACGAGTACCCCAACGGCCTGCCGAATGGTCGCTTTGCTCACCGCGAACTCAGCAACGAGCTCGTCTTCGCTCTCGAGAGCGGCTCCCGGCGCGTACACACCGCGCTGGATACGTCGGTAGAGAACCCCGTATATCCGCTGATACAGCGGTGCTGAGAGTGGACTATGAGGCATGTACTCAACCCCACCCGGCGGTCTGTGCGGTGTTGGACATCGCGTGATCCCAGTGATGCGGTCCACTCGAGTTGTTAGTCAACTCGCACTTCCCTTCCGACCACACCGACGCCCCCGATGGAAGTAGCCGACGGAGCGGCGTAAGTGGGCGATGCGGCTGGTGCAGCAAGCCCTTGAGCAGGATCCAGGTCATTCGCTGAACGTCGCGGCGAGGAGCAGATCGGCCACAGCCTGTACGAGGTGCGCAGACGCCGCTCTGGTCCGCGAGGCCGGCTTCGACGGGCAAGCGGTCACGCCAGCAGATCAAACGGCTCATGCGCTGAGTCGGCAGCCAGGCACCCGGCGCGGGCGGCCCGCCTCCCCGTGACCAGGCCCGCCCGGCTCGTCCCGGCCGTCGCCGAAGTGTTCTCGGATCGACGCGGCCAGCCGCAGCAGCCCGTCGACGTCGACCCGGTCGGTGCGACCGAGGTTCATCAGCACCTGCGGCTTCACCGTGCATCCACCTGCCGGTTGTTGCGCCAACGCCGCGTACCGCACCACCGCCCCGTCGGCGTTCCACCGCTGCGTGAACCGCAAGTACATGCCCACACCGAACACATCAGACCAGGCATAGCAAACAAAATCAGTCAAGTGATGATACCACACTTTCGGCTCCACGCGACTGAAATTCGAGATCGGCAGGCCCATGACCTGCGGTTTCATCTCAGCGATCTTCGCCATGTGCCCACGAACTGTGGAACCCGGGGCGGAGGATGAAGGTGGTCGACGCCCGCCCGGTCGGCGTGACGTGGTTGTTGGACGCGCTGTGGCGCGAGCTCGGGGTCGCTGCCGCGATCGAGAAGGCGGTGGCGGACCGCGGGTTCACGGCGGCGGTGGAACGGGTGCTGTTCGCGCTCGTGGCGAACCGGGCGATCGAGCCGATGTCGAAGCTGTCCGCAGCCGAGTGGGCCTGCGAGGACGTCGTCATACCCGGGCTTTCGGGTATGGACGACGACCAGGCGTACCGGGCGCTGGACAGTCATGACGGCGCAACGACGGCCGGACCGCGTGCTGACTGGCGCGCACGAGGAGTTCTGTGCCATTGCGCGGCTCTCGGCCGGGAGCTGGTTACCCGGGGGGTCGAAGATCGCGACCTCGACGTCGGGCAGGATGCGCCCGACCACTGACTGTCTGCTTCAGAGAATGGCGCCGCTGCTCTTGAGCTGCCCGATCTCTTCCCAGGACAGACCCAACTCGAGGAGGGTGGACTCGGTGTGTTCGCCGTGTTCCGGGCCCCGAGTCGGCTTTCCCGGCTGCCCGTCGAACTGTACCGGGCTGGTGACCAAGGGGATTTCGACGCCGTCGAAGTCGACCGTCTGCAGATAGCCGTTGGCGATCACCTGCGTGTCATCGGCCGCTTCGTGAGGGCTGACCACGGGCACCCACTCACCGTCGAAATCGGCGAGGATCTGGCACCATTCGTCGAAATTCCGATCGCCGAAGACGCCGTCGAGCCATTCGATGCACTCGAGGCGGTTCTCCCGACGGGCCTCCAGGTCGATGAACCGTGGATCCGCGGCTATCTCCGGCTGGCCGATCGCCCGACACAGGTCAGGCCAGTAGCGATCGGGCGAAAGCATCTGCAGCGCGACGAATCGATTGTCCTTGGTCCGGTACGAGAGCATCAGCGGGTTCGGGAACTGGTACCGATCCGGCGCGCCGTGATGGGCTAGGCCGGAGATGCGCGCGTTCATCACGTTGACCTGGAGCTGCCACATCCCGGACGCGAGCAACGATACGTCGATGACCGATGGCTGACCCGAAGTGGCCCGCCGGTACAGCGCCGTGCTGATCGCCCCCGCGATGGTGAGACCACCCACCACGTCGCCGAAGGCCGGCTTGCCCATCGTCGGCCATTCGGCCTCCGGCGGCGTGAAGGTGTACTGCATGCCGGTGCGCGCCCAGTACGCGCCGGAGTCGTACCCACCCCGGCCGGCATCCGGCCCCTTGGCGCCGAAGGCCGTGCCACGGACGTAGATGATCGAAGGATTGTCGCGTCGTATGTCCTCGACCTCAATCTTCAGGCGAGTGAGGGCTCCCGCTCGCAGATTGGTGACGAACACATCGGAGGCCGCCGCGAGCCGCGAGAGCAGTGCCCGACCCTCCGGATGTTTGACGTCCAGGGCAACCGAGCGTTTGCCGCGGTTCGCGGAATGGAAGTAAGGGTCGATGCCCCCATGGAGCTTGTGCAGACCAGCTGTCACTAGACCACGGTAGGGATCGCCAGTCTTCGGATGCTCGATCTTGATGACATCGGCCCCCCATTCCGACAACACCGCGCCCGCCGCCGGGACAAATACATGGGAAGCGACTTCAAGTACCTTCACGCCACTGAGCGGCAGCGATCCTGTCTCGTTAGGTTCCACAACCCGTCCCATTCTCGCGGCGATAGGTGTAACCATGTACGATCGGAGCAATTGTGAGCGAGCCATCAGCTCGTCCGCATCGAACCCATCATCGACTGAGTGATCTTGCCGAGCCCGTATTGTTTGCCGGGCACGTAGGAGACGTCGTGACCGGCGCTGCGGGCGCGAAGGGCTGCGACAGTCGCATGCTCCTTCGGGATGTACTTGAATGGGTCGAAGTTGAATATCCGCATGGCGTTCAGGTGCGTGATCTTGTTGACGATCTCGTCGTTGTTGACCCGCTGGAGGTACGGCCACGCCTCTTCCGGCGTGTACGGCCAGGTGCTGTCCGGGTGCGGGTAGTCGCACTCCCACGTGACGTTCTCGACATTCATCAGGTGGAGATTCTCCACGCCGTGAGCGTCGTCGATGAAGCATGTCACGATCCGGCGGTTGAACCGCTGGCTCGGGGTCTCGCCATAGAACGGGTGCTCCTCGATGTCGGCCACGTGGTGCTTGTAGGTGAAGTCGGCGCGCTCGAGGAAGTACGGGACCCACCCGATGCCGCCCTCGGACAGAGCGAAGGTCAGGTTCGGGAACTTGTTCATCATCGGCGACCAGATCAGGTCGGCGGCCGTCGGGTAGATGTTGATGCCCGAACACGTCACCCGGGTCAGCATCGGTGCGTCCGGCGAGGTCTGAATCATGGCGGCGCCGGATCCGATATGCATGCAGACGACGATCTGGTTCTCTTCGCAGGTCTCCCAGAATGGGTCCCAGTACGAGTCATGCAGCGAGGGGAACCCGAGCCCGAACGGGTTCATGGAGAACGCGACGGCATGCACGCCCTTGGCGGCCACCCGGCGCATCTCGGCCGCCATGAGGTGGACGTCCCAGATTGGGCCGAGGGCACAGGGGATGAAGCGCTCGGGGTAGGAGCCGCACCACTCGTCGATGTGCCAGTCGTTGTATGCCCGCACCACGGCCAGGGCTAAATCGCTGTCCTTCTGCCCGACCTGGGCGAACAGCGCGCCGGAGAAGCGGGGGAACGACGGGAAGTTGAGCGATCCGAGGACACCGTTGGCGTCCATGTCCTTGACCCGCTCGTGGACGTCGTACGTCCCCGGGCGGATCTCAGCGAACGACTTAGGCTCCTCGTGGTACTGCTGGGCCTTGCCGCCCACGCCGCGGCCCGCGGTGGCGGCCAGCGCCAGCTGGCTCGCTTTAGCGCCGTCGAAGACCCAGTTGAAGCCAATCTTGCTGTCGCCGACCACCCGAGGAGCGCGGTCCGCGTACTTGGCTGGCAGTCGACCGTCGAACATGTTGGGCGGCTCGATGATGTGATCATCGGTACTCACCAGAATCAGGTCGTTCATGTTCACCGCGGTCACCTTCGCCTTCACTTTGCCGATTGATTGGTGGTATCGAACTATCGAAGTTCCTAGCTTGGGCACCATGGCAGTCAAGGTCTACGGGTGGAGACGACCTGCCCCCTGGCGACGGACCCACAGCTCGCGCCGGCCGCCTGGTGCCCGCCGCGCCGGTCCCCGGTCGACACAACGCCGCTAGGCGCCGCCGGGGCGCGGCGGGCAGGGTAAACGTTGCCGGTCCCAGCATCAGGAAGGTCTCAGAATCCCAGCGATCCGACCACCTCATGTGGCCCACGACCGCGTGGCAGCACCCCCACTCGTATGGTTATCCATATGACCGGTTGTCTGGCATTTTAGCGAGGTGTGATGCCAAGCACAATGCCCTCGTATGAACCAGATCGAGAGGTCGTCGGTCCGCGTGGCACCAGGGGCGGTGGCTCGGTCGGTCGGCCGACGTTGCCCGGCCAGTGCTCAACGACGATTCAGCAGCCGTCGCCAGATCGGCAGCCAAGCCCTTCGCGAAGTGTGGACGATCATGAAATTCCCACCCCGAGGGGCCGTGGTGCGCGACCCCGCACGCCACCGCGACCTGCCGTTCGACATCCGGGTGGTGGCCGGTGACGTCACGGATGCGGTGAGCGCCGAGCGTGCGGCGGCCGGACAGGACGCGGCCGTCAGCGCTGCGGCGGACCTGTCCGTGCCAGCACACGACTTCTTCACCGCGTCGTCTCGCGCGCTGGCCACCGGTCTGGCGAAGGCAGGGGCGCGCCACCTGGCGGTCGTCGGCCTCTCCTCGGTCCTGCCGGGGGCATCCGGCGCTGCGTTGATGGACGAGCCCGGCTACCCGAACGAGTACCGTTCCTTCTCCCTCGGCCACCTGGCGGGCCTCGACGAGCCGTCGGGCCAGCGAGCTCGACTGGGCGTACGTCGCAGCAGTGATCATCTGCCTGTTTCCCGATGTAGATCGCGACGTGGTGGATGTTGTCGCGGGTCCCGCAGTAGGACGAGGTCGCCAATCGCCAGCGGTTCTCCGGGTGGGACAACGGGTCCTGCCTCGTACTGGGTTTGGGTCGTGCGGGGTAGGTCGATGCCTGCGGCCAGGTAGGCGGCGCGGGTGAGGCCGGAGCAGTCGAAGCCACCCTCGGCCGGTCCGTCTCCGCCCCATAAATACGGGATACCAATCTGCCCTTGGATGTACACGACAGCGGCGTAGCCGGCGGGTCCTCCGTCAACGCCGGGTCCAGCCCGAGCGCCGGCCTGCCCGCCGCAGAGCGGCCATTTTCAGATGCACTGTGAGTGGTCGATTTCGATCAGCCACCAGTTGTGATAGAGCCGGACCAGGTCGGTGGCGGGGATCGCCGGGTCGAGCAGGGTGGAGACCAGCAGGTAGTAGCCGGTCTTCCTACCGGCGTCGGTGGTGATCGTGATCTCGCAGCGGATCACCCGGACGTCGAGCCGGCCGGCCCGCGAGCGCCAGGAGCCGTCCCGGTAGGTCTCCCCGACCGGGAAGAGCCGGTTGTTGGTGACCCGGACCAGCGGGTCCGCCTCGGTCGCGGCGATCTTCTCCAGCAGCGGCTGGCCGCCGACGTTGCGGTCGGCGAGCACGATCATCCCGGCACGCAGGCTGCTGAGGAGGCGGGTCGCGCAGGTCGGCTCGCCGTCGGACGTCGGTGCGAACACCGCGTCGATCACCCCGCGGGTGCCGCAGGCGATCAGCACGACGAGGCGGACCAGCGGGTAGCCGGTCCCGCCGTGGTTGCCGCCGCCCTTGCGGTGGACGGTCTTGTTCTCGTCGGTGTCCGGCACGACGACCTGTGTCCCGTCGAGCGCGCAGACCAGCCGGCCGTGCCACCACACCGACCCCGTCCAGCCCGCCGCGACCGCCCCACGCACCGCCTCGAACAGGCCGCGCAGTGGCGCGACGCCCAGCCGGCGGCGCGAGGCGGCCATCGACGACGCCGACGGGGACGCTACCGGCATCCCCTTCCTGATCCCGCCGACCAGCTCACGCCACACCCCCGGCCAGCCGGTGTCGGCATGGAGCACACCGGCAAGCAGCAGGTAGACCCCGACCGGGCCGGCAGGCCCCGGACCCTTTTCTGGATCTTCCCGGTCTCGGCCAGCGCGGCGTCGACCAACTCGAAGGGGACCTGGCGGGTGAGCTCACCGAGGTGGCCCGGCGCGAACCGGCCCCCGGCGACACGGACAACACGCGTGACAGATTCGATGGACAGCGGAGCTCCTGGAGCAGGGGACTTGTCTTGGTCGACTGCCTCCTAACGGGGCTCCGCTGCCCGTTTCAGCACGACACTCCGGTCCCCACCGAGTCTTGACAGACCGTTGCCCCCGCTGTAAAACCTGCCAGGCCCGCGGCCGCGCACCCGGGGTGTGGTGAGCGGGAAGGCCGGTCGCCCAGCTCGTGGTGCGAGGCGAAGCCGGTCGCCCGGCGCGCGGTGAGTGGAGAGGCTGGTCGCCCGGCCCGTGGCGAGATCGACATGGTTCGAATGATTTGTGAGGTTCGCCACCTAGCGGACGTCGTGGCGGTCGCGCGACGGCCCGCGGTCGGCTCCTGACACCGTTCGGCGGCTGTCGCCGCCGCGCCCCGGGGCGGGTGGCCGTTACGGCCTGGCGGGCCGCGGCCCGCGTGCCGCGGACGTCCCATCGCTGCTTGGCCGGTAGGCCTTCCCAGGTCAGGGCGGCTCTGCCCGGCCCAGCGCGAGAGCGAAGTTCCTGCTGACTGGAAGTCAAGATCTGGATCCGTCGGGCCACCGGTGCGGCCCCCGGCCGCCGGGCGTCGGCCGACCCCCGGGGCGACATCGATGTCTAGCCGGTCGGCTAGCGTGACAGTCGTATCCCAGGTGTCGCCCAGGGAGGCGGGGGGACGGCCGGCGCAGGCGGCGTGCCCGCGCGCGGGCTGGCCGGTGGGGCGGGCCCGCGGGCGGCCTCGGCCCCCGGTCGGGACCCATGGGGGCGGGTTTGATTCTCGCGGTCGGAGCCGATAGTTTCCTCTCACCGAGAAGGAGCCTTCCGGAAACTGGCAGTGACACTTACCTCATCATGATCGGCCGGGGCAGGGCTGGCAGCGCTGCGTCAAAGCCGTTCGGGTGATGAGATTCGGGGCACCGCCACGGCGCGCGAGAAGAATCGGAAACGCGAATGTCACGCCCGACCAAGGGCCGGCGGGGAGCGGAACCAGTGGCCTCGTCCCCCTGGCTCCGCCGGTCCCGCGGCCTGATCGCCGGCCGACAGCGGCAACGCTGTTCTCGGTGGGGCGATACGCTCGTCCGCGAACCGCGGGTACGTCGTGCCGTCCAGCGGTGGGCCGGTGTGTCGTCGTGGTTTCCGCGGTGCGCGCTCGCCGGTTTCCGGCAGCGATTCGGTTGCTCCAGCATGCCCAGCCCGACCGGACTCGGTTGATCCGCGTTGTCCGGCCGCCCAGGTAGGACCCGGGCGACCAGGTCGCATCCAGGCGATGCGGCCGGTCGGGATAGCAAGAGGAGGAGATCCGTGAGACCCCGTAGAACTGTCGCGGCCGTCGCTGCCCTCGCAGCGGTGACCGTCTTCGTCGCAGGATGTGGCCGCGACTCGGGCGGCGAATTAGGGAGTGAGGACACTCCCGCCACCCAGGGGTCCACGGCCGCCGCAGCGGGTGACTTCGGCGACCTGAAGGACGTCTGTGGCACCGGCGACCCGAAGGGTGCGCCCGCTCAGGGCGTGACCGCGAGCGAGATCAGCGTCGGTGTCTTCAGTGACGTCGGCTTCACCAAGAACTCTGAGTTCGACGACGCCGCCAAGGTGTTCACCTCCTGGTGCAACGAGGCCGGCGGCATCAACGGACGCAAGATCGCCTACAACCTGCGGGACTCGAAGATCTTCGAGACCCGCCAGCGGATGATCGAGTCCTGCCGCGAGGACTTCGCGATCGTCGGCGGTGGCAGCGCGCTCGACGCCGGCGGCGTGGAAGAGCGCCTCAAGTGCCTGCTCCCCGACATCCCCGCGCAGACGAGCCAGCCGGAGAACATCGGCTCGGACCTGCAGATCGACGCGATCGGCGCCGGGCACTCCTACATCCGCTACGCCGGTTACTTCAACTGGCTGCTGAAGGAGGCCTACCCGGCCTCCGCCGGTGCGGTCGGCATCATCGCCGGTGACTCCCCGGTGACCAAGGTCATCGGGGACCAGACGGTGGAGGCCGTGCAGAAGGCCGGCGGGACGGTCGCCTACAACGACCTCTACCCGGCGGCCGGCGTCTCGGACTGGACGCCCTACGCCCAGGCGCTCAAGAGCAAGGGCGTGAAGGGCCTGGTCTTCCAGGGCGACTTCCGCAGCCTCGCGAAGCTCGAGCAGGTGCTGTCGTCGATCGACTACAAGCTCGACTGGATCGACGCCAACAGCAACGCCTACGGATCCGCGTTCGTGGAGCTCGCCGGCGACGCCATCAGCACCCAGAACAACCTGGCCGACCTCAGCGGGGTCGCGCCTCTCGAGGTGGCGGACGAGGCCCCCGCCGTCCAGAAGGTCCTGGACCTCTACAAGGAGTACGCGCCCGACGCGGAGGTCACCTTCCCGGCACTGCGCGCCTTCTCGTCCTGGCTGCTGTTCGCGGAGTCGGCCAAGGAGTGCGGGGACGACCTCACCCGCAAGTGCCTCTACGACACGGCGCGCGAGCAGACCGAATGGACTGCCGGTGGCCTGCAGGCCTCGGTCGACATCACCAAGGCCGACGCGCCGCTGAAGTGCTTCAACGTCGTGCAGGCGAGCGCGGACGGCTGGAAGCCCGCGGACTTCGAGCCTGACACCGGTGCGTTCCGCTGCGATGCCCCTTCCGTCAAGTACACGGGCTCGTACGGCACGCCGCTCACCCTCGCCAGCGTCGGCAAGAGCCTGAGCGACCTCAAGTAAATGGAACAGCTGTTCACTTTCGGGATTGTGGGGCTGAGCACCGCCGCGATCTACGCCATCATCGGCAGCGGTCTGGTGCTCACCTACACCACCACCGGCGTGTTCAACTTCGCGCACGGTGCCGCGGGCATGATGGCCGCGTTCGTGTACTGGCAGCTCACCGAGGGCTGGGGGCTGCCGGTACCGATCGCGCTGGTCCTGGTGCTGGCCGTGCTCGCGCCCGGTTTCGGCCTCCTGGTCGAACGGGTGGTGCTCCGGCCGGTCCAGGGCCTGGGCGAGGCCGAACGCCTGGTGATGACGGTCGCGATGCTGAGCGGTCTCATCGCGGTCGCCCGGTGGATCTGGGACCCGAACGAGGCGCGGTCGCTGCCGACCTTCTTCGCTGACCAGGGCGCGATCGACATCGGGCCCGCCACGATCACCTGGCACCAGGCCCTGACGATGATCGTCGCGGTGGCGGTCGCGGTCGGCCTGCGCGTCCTGCTCTACGGGACGCGCATCGGCGCGGAGATGCGGGCGAGTGTCGACGACCGGGCGCTGGTGGGCCTCACCGGCGCCAACCCGGTCCGCTCGAACCAGGTCGCCTGGATCCTCGGCACCCAGCTGGCGGCGATCGGCGGCATCCTCATCGCGCCGTCGGTCTCCCTGGACGCCGGCCAGCTCTCGCTGCTGATCGTCAGCGCCTACACGGCGGCCATCTTCGGGCGGCTGCGCAGCCTGCCGCTGACCTTCCTCGGCGCGGTCGTCGTCGGGTGCCTGGAGAGCTACCTGACCGGGTACCTCCCGAGCAACGACTACCTGCCGGGGCTGCGGCTCGCGGCGCCCGCGTTGCTGCTGTTCCTGGCGCTGCTGGTCTTCCCGCACCGCCGGCTGCGCGGGCGGGACACGAAGGCCCGCCCGGTCGCCGTCCCGTCGATCCGGGGGACTCTCGTGTTCGCCGGGGTGATCGTGGTGTTCGGGGTCGTGCTGGCCTCGGTCCTGGGCGAGGGCGACCTGATCACCTACGGGACGATCTTCTCGTTCGGTGTGATCGCGCTGTCCTACGTCCCGCTCGCGGGTTACGCCGGGCAGATCTCGCTGTGCCAGCTCAGCATGGCCGGCATCGGCGCCGCGGTCTGGGCGCACATGGGCGCCGACGGCGGGATCTGGGCGCTCGCGGCCACCGTGGTGATCTCGGGGGCGGCCGGTGCGCTGGTCGCGCTGCCGGCACTGCGGCTCTCCGGCGTGTACCTGGCGCTGGGTACGGCGGCCTTCGCGGTCATCCTCGACCGGTGGATCTTCACCCTTCCCGCGTTCGACCTGTTCGGGGCGAAGATCTCGCTGTACGACGGGGGAACGGTCGACGTGTCCGGGCCGTCGCTGTTCGGCTGGCATCTGGACAGTGGCTCCGAGCTGATGGTGTTCTCCGCGGTCTGGCTCGCGCTCACCACCCTGGCGGTGGCGTGGCTGCGTCGTGGCAGGTTCGGCCGTCAGCTCATCGCGCTGCGGGACAGCGAGGCGGCCTACGCCACCCTCGGTGGCAACCTGCTGCGGTCCAAGGTGGCGGTCTTCGCGATGTCCGCGGGCATCGCGGGCCTCGGTGGGGCGCTGTACGGCATGCAGCAGCGGTCGGTCACCGCCGAGCAGTTCGGTCTCGTCGCCGGCCTGCCGCTGTTCCTGATCGCCGTGATCGGCGGCCTCACCTCGGTGGGCAACGGCCTGTTCTCGGGGGCCGCACTGGGCGGATCTTTCCCCGTGATCTCCGCAGCGGGGACGTTCGCGCAGAACATCACCTCGGTGCTGCCCGGCCTCGCCGGGCTCGGGCTCGCGCGGAACCCCGACGGTGCCGTCCCCGAGATGCGCGCCGGCGCCGAGCCGCTCGGCCGGAACAAGCCCGTCCTGGCCGGGCTCATCGGCGTGCTCGTCGTGCTCTGGGTTCTCCAGCTCGGCGACGTGCTCGACGGCTGGCTGACCTTCAGCCTGGCGCTGGTCCTGATCGTCGCGGCCCAGACCTACGCGCAGGTCCGGGAGGCGAAGCCCGTCGAGTCGGACGTCCCCGTCGAATGGTGGGGCGTGCGCCGGGCCTGGCGTCGCGAGGACGAGGAGGTGCTGGCCCGTGGCATTGCTGGAGGTTAAGAACGTGACGGTCGCCTTCGGGGGCGTTCGCGCCCTCGACGGCGTCGCCATCGCGGCCGAGAAGGGGCGGGTCACCGGGCTGATCGGGCCCAACGGGGCCGGCAAGAGCACGCTGTTCGACGTGATCTCCGGGCTGCGCCGGCCGTCGTCCGGGCAGGTGTTCATCGACGGCCACGACGTCACCCGGCTGGGCCCGTCACGGCGCAGCAAGCACGGGCTGGCCCGGACGTTCCAGCGGCTGGAGCTGTTCGGCCGGCTGAGCGTGCGCGACAACCTCCTCGTCGCCGCGGAGCTGGGCCCGGAGCGCCGCAAGGCGGCGACCCTGGTCCCCGAGGTACTGGACAGGCTCGGCCTGACCGGCATCGCGGACACCTCCGCCGACACGCTGCCGACGGGCGTCGCCCGGCTGGTGGAGGTGGCCCGGGCGCTGACGGTCCGGCCGAAGCTCCTCCTGCTCGACGAGCCCGCCGCCGGGCAGGACGCCGAGGAGACCGAGCGCTTCGCCGACCTGCTGCGCTCGCTCGCCGCCGACGGGACCACCGTGGTCATCGTCGAACACGACATGGATCTGGTCATGAGCGTGTGCGACGACCTGTACGTGCTCGACCTGGGCAAGGTCATCGCCGCCGGCTCTCCGGAGGAGATCCGGCGCGACGAGCTCGTCCTGGCCGCCTACCTGGGAGACGCGGCATGACACCTCTCCTGGAACTGCGGGACGTCCGCGCCGCCTACGGGAAGATCACCGTCCTGCACGGCGTGAGCCTGAGCGTCGCGGCGGGTCAGGTGGTCGCCCTGCTCGGGCCGAACGGCGCGGGCAAGACGACCACGCTGAAAGTCGCGGCCGGCACGCACCGGGCCGAGTCGGGCCGGCTGCTGCTGGGCGGGCGCGACATGACCGGAGCGAACCCCCGCGACCTGGCGCGCGCGGGGGTCTGCCTCATCCCGGAGGGGCGTGGGGTTTTCCCCAACCTGTCCGTCCGGGACAACCTCCTGATGATGACCTTCACCGGTCGTTCCCGGGAGCAGATCGAGGAGATCGCGTTCGCGCGGTTCCCCATCCTCGCGAAGCGTGCCAACCAGGCCGCGGGAAGCATGTCGGGCGGGGAGCAGCAGATGCTCGCCCTCGCCCGCGGGCTGGCCACCGACCCCGCCGTCCTGCTCCTCGACGAGCTGTCCATGGGGCTGGCCCCGCTGGTGGTCGCCCGTCTCTACGAGCAGGTGGCCGAGATCGCCCAGCAGGGCGTCGCCGTCCTGGTGGTGGAGCAGTTCGCCGCCGCGGTTCTCGGTATCGCCGACCACGCGGCGGTACTGGTGCGTGGACGGGTCGAACGCCAGGGCGCCCCTGACAGCGAGTTGCGCGCCGAACTATCCGCCCTCTATCTGGGGAGTTCCACATGACGTCCACTGACGCGCGCGCGGACCGCTTCGTCCGCGAGCTCGGGGAGTTGAAGATCCCCGATCCGGCGGCCGGCCGGCCTCAGCTGTGGGTACGGCTCGGGGTGGCGTTACTGGTGGTCGGCGCCGCTCTCGGCGTGACGGCGTACGCGATGTCGCACGGCACCCGGGACCCGCTCGTCCAGCGCGACGCCCTCGCGCTCGGCCTGGGCGGCGTGGTCGCGAGCGTGGTGGGGGCGGCGCTGTTCCTGCGTTACTCCCTGACCGGCTTCCTCCGGTTCTGGATGGCCCGCCAGTCCTACGACCTCGCCCAGCTCGGCGACCGGCTGGCCGGGGTCGAGGCCGTCACCGGCCCGGCGGCCGCGGCGGCCGCGAACGGTGCGGTCGCCAGCTCGGCGGCCGAGCCCGCCGCCGCCGAGGCGCCGGCGGAGACGCCCGAGGCGGCGGCGGAGACGCCCGAGGCGGCGGCCTCCGAGACGGCGGCGCCGGCTGCGGAGCCGGCGACGAAGGAGTCCGTCTCGACCTGACCTGGCGGTCCTGAAAAGGCTTGCGGCCAACGACATCCTCGTTGGCCGCAAGCCTTTTCGCGTTCCCGGAGCCGTCTGGCCAGGCCTTCCGCCATTGCGGACCCACCCGTATTCATGACATCATCCTGCCGTCAAAGCTTCCCGACCGGAGATGGGGGAAATGGTGCGCGCTCGTGTAGCCGGTGCCGAGGGGGTCACGTGGGGGATGAGGGCCGACTGCCCGCAGGCCGTGACGCTACGCCCGCGCCGTCCGTTCCGCTACGAGTCCTCATGATCGGCCGTCCGACCGGACGCCGGTCCCGACGGCTGCTGGTGGTTGTTCCCCTCGCCCTGGCCGGGTTGCTCGCGGCGGCCTGCGGCGGGAGCGACCCGGCGCTGGCGCCGGCGCCGGGTACGGCCGCGGCGGCGGCGAACGACCTCTCCGGCGTCACGCTGCGTTTCGGTGACCAGGTCAACGGGGTCCGCTCCGTGCTGGAAGCCTCCGGCGAGCTGGAGGACACGCCCTACAAGATCGAGTGGAGCCAGTTCCAGGGCGGTGGCCCCACGGTGATCGCGGCGCAGACCGGCGGGGACGTCGACCTCGGGGTGATGGGCGAGACCCCGGTGGTGTTCGCGCAGGCCGCGCACAGCCCGGTGACGGTCGTCGGGGCCGCCCGGATCGTCGACCCGGCGAAGTCGAACTTCGCGCTGGTCGTGAAGAAGGACTCGCCGATCCGGTCCGTCGCGGACCTGCGGGGCGCGACGATCCTCAACAGCCAGGGCACGGTGTCGCAGTACCTGGTCGCGAAGGCGCTGGAGAAGGGCGGCCTCACGACCGACGACGTGAAACTGGTGAACCTCCAGCAGGGCGCGCAGGCCGCCTACGACCGCGGCGACATCGACGTCATCGCCAGCGGGGGACCGCCCCTGGCGATGATGCTGGCGAAGGGCACCGACCGGGTCCTCATGACCGGCACGGGTGTGCTGCCCGGAGTCAACTACCTGGTCGCACGGAACGGCGCTCTCTCCGACGCCGGGCTCAGCGACGCCATCGGCGACTTCCTCGGCCGGCTCGCGCAGGCGCAGGACTGGTACAACGCCCACCCGGACGCCGCCATCGCGATCGTGAAGCCCACCTACAAGGTGGACGACACCGTCGCCCGCGCCCTCATCGACCTCGCGCCCCTGCGCTACGTGCCGATCGACAGGACGGTCACCGACGCCCACCAGCGCGAGGCGGACTTCTTCGCCGATCAGGGCGTGCTGAAGGCGAAGATCGACACGTCGACGGTCTTCGACGACCGTTACAACCCGATCATCAACGCGGTGGCCCAGGGCCGGCCTGGTCCGTCATGACCGACCTGCTGCCCTCGGGCGCGTCCCGCGCCGGGGCGCCCGACCTGGCCGGCGGGGGGCCTGGGCTGGCCGGGGCGGCCGCCGCTCCGGGCGCCGGGGCGGACCTGCCGCCGGCGCCCGGCCTCGTCCGCCCGCGGGCGTCACGGCGGCACACGCACGGGCGCGGGGCGTCACTGGCGCTGCGCGCTCTGCTGCCCCTCATCCTGTTCGGCCTGTGGTGGTGGGGCACCGAGGCGGGCTGGATCTCGTCCGACGTTCTCGTCTCACCCCCGCGGATGGTCGAGACCTTCGGTGACCTGGTGCGCGAGGACGAGCTGTTCCACCAGGTGTCGGTGTCGCTCGGCCTGGCCCTGCGGGGGGCGCTGTTCGGGGCGGCGGCCGGTTTGCTGTTCGGTGTCGTCGCCGGCCTGTGGCGGATCGGCGAGGAGCTGCTCGACGCGGTGCTGCAGATGCTGCGGACCATTCCCTTCCTCGCGGTCGTGCCGCTGTTCATCGTCTGGCTCGGCATCGGCGACCTGCCGAAGGTGCTGCTGATCTCGCTCGCCACGCTGTTCCCGATGTACCTGAACACCTACAACGGCGTCCGCAACGTGGACCGCCGGGTCATCGAGGCCATGGAGGTGTTCGGCCTGCGCGGGGCCCGGCTCGTGCTCACAGTGATCATTCCGCTGGCGCTGCCGTCGATCCTCACCGGGCTGCGGTACTGCCTCGGGATCTCCGTCCTCGCGCTCATCGCCGCCGAGCAGATCAACTCCAGCGCCGGCCTCGGCTACCTCATGTACCAGGCGCAGTCGATGCAGCAGGTCGACGTCCTGGTGGTGGTGCTGGCCATCTACGCCGTGCTCGGGCTCCTGTCGGACCTGGTGGTCCGGGTGCTCGAACGCCTGCTGATGCCGTGGCACCGCGGCCTGGCCGTCCGATGAGCCGCTCGACGAGCGCGGGCCCGGCGGCGCCGCCACGCCCGGGCACCGGCGCGCAGGCCGGCGGTGAGCTGGCCGTACAGGTCCGGGCGGCCCGTAAGACCTTCGAACGCCCGGTGCTCGACGGGGTGGATCTCGCCATCCACGCCGGCGAGTTCGTGGCGCTGCTCGGTGCCAGTGGCAGCGGCAAGACCACACTGCTGCGCATCCTCGCCGGCCTCGAGGCCGCCGACGACGGCGCGGTCTGGGTGCCGCCCACCCGCACCGTCGTCTTCCAGGAGCCCCGGCTGGTGCCGTCGCAGAAGGTCTGGCGCAACGTCGTCGTCGGGCAGCGGGGTGGCCGCGGCGCGCGCGAGGCGGCCCGCGCCGCCCTCGCCGAGGTCGGGCTGGCCGAATGGGCGGACGCCTGGCCGTCCACGCTCTCCGGCGGCCAGGCCCAGCGGGTCGCCCTGGCCCGGGCGCTGGTGCGCGAGCCGCGGCTGCTCCTGCTCGACGAACCGTTCGCCGCGCTCGACGCGCTCACCCGGATCAGGATGCGCGAGCTCATCGGCGAGCTCTGCGCCCGGCACCGGCCGGCCGTGCTCCTGGTGACCCACGACGTCGACGAGGCCGTCGTCCTCGCCGACCGCGCCGTCGTGCTGACCGACGGCCGGATCTCGCTCGACCGGCCGATCGGCCTGCCCCGCCCGCGCGCCGTGGGCGACCCGGGCTTCGCACAGGCCCGCCGCCTGCTGCTCGAGGAGCTGGGCGTCCACGAGTCGCGGCAGGCCGAGGGCCCGATCCCCGGCACGACCGAGAACGGCAAGCCTGTGGATGCCCGGGAGACCCCGGGCTTTACTACCTGACTACCTGTTCCGCGGCGCGGGCGCGTGGGCGCCCGGCCGACCGAGATGTGGAGGAGACACCATGGCGATCGACCTGACCGGCGGTCTGAGCGACGACCGCGAGTACGTGTTCCCCGCCCAGCCCGACAACCCGGACATGCGCGAGTCGGTCAACGCGTGGGTGTGGGACGACGGCGTCGAGTTCGGATTACCCCGAATCGGCATCGAGGCCGCCGCGGACCAGTGGGACACCCACGACATCCAGGTGAACATCGCGTTCGCCGGCGGCCGGGTGCTCAACATGTACGGCCCCAGGAAGGTGCACGACCCGCTGGGCGCGGACGGGAAGGCCCGCGTCCTGGGCGCGGGGCCGCTGTCCTTCGAGCTGGTCGAGCCCTATCGGCACTGGAAGATGCACCTGGAGGGCCCCGCGGTGGTGACCTCCGCCGAAGGCCAGATCGGCGGCTGGAAGCGCGGCGTCACCGGCGGGCCGACCGTCGAGGTGCGCCTCGAGCTGGACATCAGGTCCGCGGTGCCGCCGTGGGAGGGCGGCACGCTCCTCGAGGAGGCCGGCCGGGTCCTCGCCACCCAGGAGGAGGGCGACCTGATGGGCGGCCCCCGCTTCGAGCAGCTCTCCCGGGTGACCGGCAGCCTGCAGGTCGACGACGAGGTCCACGAGCTCGACGGCGGTGGCCTGCGGATCCGCCGCGCGGGCGTTCGCCGGCTCGCCACCTTCCGCGGGCACGTCTGGCAGTCGGCGCTGTTCCCGAGCGGGCGCGCGTTCGGTCTGTGCCTCTACCCGCCGCGCGCCGACGGCAAGGCGACCTTCAACGAGGGCTTCCTCTTCGAGGGCGACGGTGCGCTCATCCCGGCCCGCGTCGTGGACGCGCCCTGGCTGCGTGAGCTGCGGCCCACCGGCGAGGATGTCTCCGTCACCCTCGAGACCGAGGACGGCCGGACGACGACGATCCACGGCGAGTCGCTCCTGTCGACCTTCGCGGTGATGGGCGCGGACATCGGCTCCCAGCGCCTGAACCTGCAGCAGGCCATCGCCCGCTACACCTGGGACGGCGAGACCGCGAACGGCATGATGGAACGCTCCAGCGTGAGCGACACGGTCGCCCGGTGACCGCGGCCACCTCCGGCGCCGAGCCCGGGTCCGGCCGGGAGTCGACGGCGCCGGAGGCGGCCCGCAGGTCGGGCTTCTGATTGTCGCTGGCTCGGTCAGCCGCCGACAGTGGAGTTCTGAGCCGCGGTGACGATGGTCCTGGCGTCCGCGGGTGTCAGGAACCCGCGGAACACCGACGTCCACGCGGACGCCCGCACCTTGTTCACGTAGTCGGCGTGGGTCGGGTAGAGCTGGCGAAGCACCGGCTCCGCGGTCTGCGGCGCGGTCGGGTTGGACGGGTCGCCCGCGTTGTGCGTGTCCCAGGGGTCGGCGTCGCCGTTCCACGGGTCGGTCGCGCCGAACAGGCCGCAGAACAGGGCTGCGGCACCCTCGGCGAAGCGCTGTCCGGTCAGGGTCCTGGTGGGCACCGCGACGTCCGGAAGCCGGATGCCACCGCGGGCCAGCCCGGTGGCCGGGTCGCGGACCGGCGTGTTGCCCTGCATGCTGAGGGTCGTGCCGGTGGCCGGCGCGGGCCCGCCCCGCATCCACCGGTTCACGGCCGACAGGGCGGCGTTCAGAGAGTAGTGCGCCGGGCCGTCGTTGATGGGCGGTGTATTGGCCCCGCAGTCGCGAGGCGGAACGGGCTTGCCGAACATGCGCTCGTACACGGGCTGCCCGGTGGTGAGGAGCCACTGGTCGGCATGGGAGGTGCCGGCGAGCTCCCAGGTGTGCACGGTCGCCGAGTCCGGCTGCCGGGCGGTCACATGGAGCGTCATGTCGGTCTCGGTCAGCACGACGAAGGTCGGCACCCTCAGATCGGTACGGATGAGGGTCGGATTGGGCATCGTCTCCGACGGGTCGGCGTTCAGCGGGGGCGGTGCCGCCATGTTGCTGTGGATGAGATACCCGTCGTACGCCCGGGCCACCGGAGCCACCGCGTTGACATAGGTCGTCAGGCGCATCGCGGACTGCGACTCACCCACGCCGAGCAGCTTCGTGAACTTGAGTTTCCCGAGCGGATTCGGTCCGTTCGGAGTGCGCAACGCCTGCGCCGCCTGCGAGAAGATGTCGTACGAGTACTGGTCGCCGGGGTGGCTGAGGGTCCCGTACCGGGCCTGGTCCCAGGCCTTGAGGCCGGGGTAGGCTCCCGTCGCGTTGACGCCGAGCTGCTGGGCGGAGACGCCGACGTAGGCGTAGCCGGAACGCAGGATCTCGTCGCGCATGGTTGTCCAGTCCACCTGCGCGTCGATGCCGCCGCTGACGTTGAACCACTCGACCAGGACGGTCCCGTTGAACTTCGCCGGGTCCGACGGATAACGGACCAGCATCCTGCTCTGGTAGGGGGCCTGCGTGCCCGGTGTCACCTGCCATCTGCCATCCGAGCCGAATGTGCCGTTCCTGTTGTAGGCGGTGGCCGTGCCGCCGAACAGGAACTCCCGCTCCACGTAGCCCCTGGCGGCGAGGAGCGCCGGGTCCTCCGCCTGGAACGGGAAGCCGTGGCTACCAGCCGCCGGCTCGGTGATCGTCGGGGACGCGACGGCGCCCGCTCCGGCGCCCGCTCCGGCGCCCGCCCCGGGCGCCGCGGTCGCGGCCGGGCCGCAGACCGCGAGCACCGCGGACGTGCAGGCCGCCGCGGCGAGCAGCGCGGTGACGCGCCTGCCCGGTAATCGTGGAAAGGGCATGTGAAACCTCCACCGATTTTCCGTCTTGAGATGGGAGATGGTCATTCTCGCGCCAACCTGATCTGAGGTGCCAGGCTCACCCGATGGCTGGCACCGAGGTGCCAGTTCCCGACGGCGTCCGTTCTGCCGCCGATGGTCGCGGGCTTTCCGTTGCTCGCAGAAAGGCTCGCCTTCAGCGCGGAGAATGACACGGGCTGGCGAAGGCCCACAGGTCGAAACCGTCGTCGGAGTTGTCGAAGAGCCGGACGTCACAGCGCACGAGAAGATGACCGCGCTCGGCGCCTGATTCGCCTGGAACAGAGAACCTCCGGTCGCGGTTTGGTCAGGACATGACCGACTCACCGTTCGACCCGCACGCGCTGCTCGCGCAGAGCCGGCTCGGTGTCCTGGCCACGATCAGATCGGACGGCCGTCCGCAGCTGTCGCCCGTCCTGCCGTTCTACGAGGAGCAGTCCGGTGTGCTCTACGTGTCGATGACGGAGGGCCGGGCCAAGACGGCGAACCTGCGCCGCAAGCCCTGGGCGGCGCTGGAGGTCACCAGCCCCGACGGCCGGTCGTGGGCGACCGTGGAGGGCCCGGTCACCCTCACCGGGCCGGGAGCGGACCCACACGGCCCCGAGGTCGAGGCCCTGGTCGACTACTACCGGGCCGCCGCCGGCGAGCACCCGGACTGGCACGAGTACCGCGCGGTCATGGTGACCGAGCGCAGGGTGCTCATGGCGATGGCAGTGGCTCACCTGTACGGGCAACACCTCGGCTGACTCCCGTCGCACAGGCCGGCCGTCCACTGGGGCGGGAACGGACCCTGATCACCCAGACAGCAAATCCCCTTCAAAGGCGGGGCGGATCGCCGCCTCGCCGCTCAGGCTGTGCCGGTGGACCGAGATCCCGACGCCATCAGTCTCGTTCCGGCGCAGCGAGAGGCCCGATCCCGACCGCCCGAGGGGCCCGATCCGGGGACCGGCGCACCGGAGCAGGCACGTGACCCGGTACTGACCTATGGAAGGGAGGACGACGACACCCCACGCCCATGGAGCCGGCACGACCGGACAATGGAACGGACCGGCGTGCTCGCGATGACCCGGCGGCTGCCAGGGCTGCTCCGGCTGGCCTGGTCACTGGCCTGGGAGGCCGACCGGATCGGCCTGGTCACCATGGTCGGCCTGCGAGTTCTGTCCGGGTTGGTCGAGGCCGCCGGCCTGCTCGCCGTCGCCGGCGCGCTGACGGCGGTGCTCAGCGAGGGTCCGACCCCGCAGCGGCTGCACGACGCGATTCCCGCGCTGGTCCTCGTCGTCGGCGCCGGCGTCGTCCGGACGGCGATCTCCCTGGTCACCAGCCTCCTGCAGAGCCGCTTCGGGCCCAGGGTCGACCGCGTCTCGATCGTGCGGCTACTCGACCTGGCCACCCGGACGTCCGTGATGTCCTTCGACGACCCCCGGTTCGTCGACGATCTTGATGCGGCCGAGCGGGGTGCCGCCAGCGGGCGTCAGCTCGTCGACAACGCGGTCAACGTGTTCACCTCGGGGGTGCAGATGGTCGCCGCCGGCAGCGTCCTGGGTGTGTTGCACCCGCTCCTGCTGCCGCTGCTGGTGCTCTCGATTCTGCCGGACGGCTGGGCGACGGCGCGTTCGGCGCGGCTGGCGCACGCCTCCTGGCTCGGGCGCATCCGCAAGATCCGGCGTCAGTTCATGCTGCGCAACCACATGACCGACCGGGACTGCTCCGCGGAGATCCGCTCGTTCGGCCTGAACCGCTTCCTGCTGGACGAGTACATCGCGCTGGCCCGGGAGAACGAGGCCGAGCAGGTGCGCGTCGCCCGGGGCCAGGCGCTGTACCGGCTGACCGGGGAGGTCGTGTCCGGACTCGCGCTGGGGGCCGTGTACGTGACGCTGGTCCTCCTGCTCAACGCCGAGATCATGCCGCTCGCCGCCGCGGGCACGGCGGTCCTGGCCATCCGGAACGGGCGAGGCGCGCTGTCCTCGGCGCTCGACAGCCTGAACAGCGCCTTCGAGAACTTCCTGTACTTCGGGGAGTACCGGTCGTGGATCGCGGAGGCGGCCCGCCGGGTACCGGCGCCACGCGGCGACATGGCGCCGGCCGAACCGGCGGTCGTCCGGGTCGACGCCGCCACCTACACCTACCCGCACACCGACACCCCGGCGCTGCGCGGGGTCACCGTCGAGCTGCGGCGCGGCCAGGTCGTCGCGTTCGTCGGCGCCAACGGCAGCGGCAAGTCCACCCTCGCGAAGATCCTCGCGGGCCTGTACGAACCGGACGAGGGGACGGTCAGCTGGGACGGGGTCGACCTGGCCCAGGTCGACCCGGACAGCGTCCGGGCACGGGTCGGTCTGATCCCGCAGCAGTACACACAGTGGCCGATGTCGGCCCGGCTCAACATCGCCGTCGGGAACATCGACCGGCTCGCGGCGGACGGCCCGGACAGCGTGATCCCGGCCGCGACGGCCACCGGCGCGGCCGAGGTGATCGAGAAGCTGCCGTACGGCTACGACACCTCGCTGGCCCGGCAGTACAACTCGGGGCACGACCTCTCCGGCGGGCAGTGGCAGCGGATCGCCTGCGCGCGGGCGGTCTACCGGGACGCCCCGTTCCTCATCGCGGACGAGCCGTCCGCGGCCCTCGACGCCCGCGCCGAGCAGGCGCTCTTCGACCTGATCCGCGAGCAGGGGCGGGACAGGGTGGTCCTGCTGATCACCCACCGGCTGGCCAGCGTGCGCACCGCCGACCGCATCTACGTCCTCGACGAGGGCCTGGTCGTCGACAACGGCACGCACGCCGAGCTGATGACGCGGCCCGGCATCTACCAGGAGCTGTTCAACCTGCAGGCACGACAGTTCGTCGACCTGCCGGATCCGGCGGCGCCAATGCCCTGACGGCCCGGTGGGCGCGCGGACGCCAGTCGCTCGGCGGTGGTACCGCGGAGCGCGGGTCCGCGCCGTCGGCTAGCATGCCCCGCATGCTCGCGCGGATGAACTTCTGGTGGCCCGTCACAGTGGCGGCCCACTCCCACCGCGCGTAGATCTCTCCCGCGGCCGCCCTGCCCGGCGGCCGCCGTTGTTTCCCATCCCGGGGCAGGGCTGATCGCCGAGTCCAGGCGACCGCCCGGCGACCAAGGAAACGACCATGGAACTGCTCCGCCACCTGCTCGGCGCGCTCACCGCGGGCCGGGACCCCGGCCCGTTCGCGCTGCTCCGCCGCGAAGGCGCCGATCATCTCGACGTCCTCACCGGGGACGTCGAGGTCGCCTCCCGGCTGGCCGACATCCCGCTGCCACCGGGGCCGGCCGGGCCGCGCACGCTGGCGCTCGTGCCGTTCCGGCAGATCGTCGAACGCGGCTTCGCCTGCGTCGACGACGGCGCCCCGCTGGAGTGCCTGCGGGTCAACGGGCACGAGCGGGTGCCGCTGCCGGCCGCCCTTGCGGCTCTGCCGGCGGGTGCCGTGACCGCCACCGGCGGGCGGTTCGACATCGGTGACGAGCGTTACGCCGAGATCGTGGGCGAGGTGCTCCGCGACGAGATCGGTCGCGGGGAGGGCGCGAACTTCGTCATCCACCGCACCTACACCGCCTCGATCGCGGGCCCGCCGCTGACCGCCGCGCTCACCGCGCTGCGCCGCCTGCTCACCGGCGAACGGGGCGCCTACTGGACGTTCCTCGTCCACACCGGAACGCGCATCCTGGTCGGGGCCACCCCGGAACGCCACGTCAGCGTCGACGCCGGGCTGGTGCGGATGAACCCGATCTCCGGCACCCACCGGCTGCCGGCCTCCGGGCCCGACCGCGGCGCCCTGCTGCGGTTCCTGTCCGACCGCAAGGAGATCGACGAGCTGTTCATGGTGCTCGACGAGGAGCTGAAGATGATGGCCCGGGTCGCCGAGCACGGCGGGCAGGTGCTCGGGCCGTACCTCAAGGAGATGTCGCACCTCGTCCACACCGAGTACCTGCTGGCCGGACGGGGCTGCCTCGACGTCCGGGAGGTACTGCGCGAGACGATGTTCGCCCCGACCGTCACCGGCAGCCCGCTGGAGAACGCGTTCCGGGTGATCGCCCGGCACGAGGGCCGCGGGCGGCGTTACTACGCCGGCGTGCTCGCCCTGCTCGGCCGGGACGAGGCGGGCGCGCAGACCCTCGACGCGCCGATCCTGATCCGGACCGCGGAGATCTCGCCCGGCGGCGACCTGCGCGTGCCGGTCGGCGCGACCCTCGTCCGCCACTCCACCCCGGCCGGCGAGACGGCGGAGACACACACCAAGGCCGCCGGGATGCTCGCCGCCCTGGGCCTGCGCCCGCCCGCCACCGGCGCGGCCCCGGCCCCGGGCGCCGTCAGGGACGTGGCTGACCCCGTCGGCGCGGGCGTCCCGCTGGGAGCCGATCCGGAGATCGCCGCCGTGCTCGCCGGCCGCAACCTCGGCCTGGCCCGGTTCTGGATGGCGGAACGCGCCCCGGCGCCGAACCCGGCCCCCGGGCTGGCCGGCAGGTCGGCGCTCGTCGTCGACGGCGAGGACACCTTCACGGGGATGCTCGCCCACCAGCTGCGCGCACTCGGCCTGACGGTCACCGTGCGGCCGTGGCACTCGGCCGGGGACACCGCCCGATTCGATCTGGTGGTGCCCGGCCCCGGCCCGGGAGATCCAACAGTGCGTGCCGACCCCCGGATGGCAGCGATGCGCGGTGTCGTGGCCGACCTGCTGGCACGGCGGCGGCCGATGCTCGCGATCTGCCTGGGCCACCAGCTCCTCGCCGGCCTGCTCGGGCTGCGCCTGCGCCGCCGGGAGGCCACCTACCAGGGGCTGGCCCGCGAGATCGACCTGTTCGGCCACCGGCGCCGGGTCGGTTTCTACTCCACGTTCACCGCGGAGTTCGACCAGGACGAGATCCTCACCCCCCACGGTGTGGTCCAACTCGCCCGCGACCCCGCGGGCGTTCGGGACCTCGCCGGCAATTCGGACGACCGGCGGGACGAGGCGGTGCACGCGTTGCGTGGGCCGACCTTCGCCGGGCTCCAGTTCCACCCGGAGTCGGTGCTCAGCCTGGACGGCCACGAGGTTCTGCGCGACCTGCTGACGGATCTGCTGCTCGTTCCCGTGCGCCTGGCCTGATCGCGCGCCCGTCACACGCCACATCGTCTACTCGCCCTTTTGACGTCCTTCTCGCCGTTTCAGAATCGGATCCGGCCCGATTCACCCTCGAAACAGCGAGAAGGACACTAAACGACGAGCAGTTCTATTTGTGACCCCGGCCCCGGGGCCCGGGCCCGGATTTCGGTTCGTCCCGCGATCGGGTCGGGCTGGTTACTCGACGACGTAGCGGCGGGGGATCCAGGTCTGGCTGTCGATCGGCGGGCGCTTGTAGGCCCGGTCCTGGCGGGGCGGCAGGTCGACGGCGGGGTACGGGAGGGCCTCGTAGGGCACCGTCGACAGCAGGTGGCTGATCAGGTTCAGCCGGGCGCTGCGCTTGTCGTCCGCGTCGACCACGTACCACGGGGCCTGCCGGATGTCGGTGTAGGCGAACATCTCGTCCTTGGCCTCGGCGTAGTCGACCCAGTGGGCACGGGCCTGCAGGTCCATGTCGGAGAGCTTCCAGCGCTTCTCCGGGTTCTTGATCCGGTCCGCGAACCGGCGCTCCTGCTCGGCGTCGCTCAGCGAGAGCCAGTACTTGACCAGGGTCAGCCCCGACCGGACCAGCGCGCGCTCCAGCTGGGGGCACGTCCGCAGGAACTCCTCGTATTCCTCGTCGGTGCAGAATCCCATCACCCGTTCCACCCCGGCGCGGTTGTACCAGCTCCGGTCGAAGAACACGATCTCGCCGCCCGCCGGCAGATGGGTGATGTAACGCTGGAAGTACCATTGGGTGCGTTCCCGCTCGGTCGGCGTGCCGAGGGCGACGACCCGGAAATGGCGGGGGTTGAGACGTTCGGTGATGCGTTTGATGACGCCGCCCTTGCCGGCGGTGTCCCGGCCCTCCATGATGACGGCGACCCGCCGCCCGGAGTGGACGATCCATTCCTGCATTCGCACCAGCTCGGTCTGCAGCCGGGCCAGCTCCTTGTCGTAGGCCGTTCTCGACAGGCGCTCCGGGGTCACGTCGGCGGGCATAGCGGCAACTGTCGGCCGCGGCGCCCGGCCTGTCAACGCCCGTACCCGGGCGGTTACCAGAGGCGGTCAGAGACCTACGGTGCTGTCGAGGAGCTCTCGGATCATGTCCGCGTGGCCGTTGTGCCGGGCCTACTCCCGGATGCGGACTGCCCGCGACCGCCGGGTCGTACCAGATCCGTCCCAGGTCGGGCTTCGCCTCCAGGATCCGGCTGAACCAGTTCCGCTCGGTCTCCGCCAGGTGGCAGAGCAGGCCGTGCAGGGACAGCGGCGACGTGACCACCGGCCTGGCTCTGCGCAGGTCGTCGCTCAGCCCGTCGCACTTCGCCAACAGGGTCGACCGGTGGAACTCGAGCCAGCCGTCGAGCAGCTCCCGTTCGTCCTGGAGGTAGGTGAGGCGAGCCCTGGCGGGCGGCTCCGGTTCGTCAGCCACCAACCGTTCCTTCGCGCGCCGCGGTCGGCAGGTCGTGGGCTCGGGCGCGGGCGTAGGGCTCGAACACGGTCGCGATGTGCCCCTGTTCCGCGGCGGACTTCGGCCGTTGCAGCTCGGTAGAGGTGGGGAAGCCCGGCCCAGGCGGTCACCGCGTCCCACAGCCGGCCGGCGGCCGCGCCGACCGGCGCCGGGGCCACAACCGGGCCGAACTGATCTCCCTGCCAACTCTGTCCGGTCGATCGTGTCGGCCCCGGGAACGGGCGCCTTTGCGGTCCGGTCACGTGCGTGGCACGCAAATTGGCAACAGCAACCTTTCGCCGGCCCGGAGGCCTGCCAACGTCGCCGGAACTCGCCGGGAGAG
>NZ_SJXI01000066.1:0-40855 GCF_004337455.1 Parafrankia sp. BMG5.11
CTCGATCTCGTTGCGGATCTGGTTGACCCGCCCCGCGATCTGGTCCGCGTCGCCGGCACCCTCGACGATGGTGGTCTCGTCCTTGGTGATGACGACCTTGCGGGCGCGGCCGAGCAGGTCGACGGTGGTGCCCTCGAGCTTGAGGCCGACGTCCTCGGAGATGACCTGGCCGCCGGTGAGGACGGCGATGTCGGTCAGCATGGCCTTGCGGCGGTCACCGAAGCCCGGGGCCTTGACCGCGGTGCTCTTGAACGTGCCGCGGATCTTGTTCACGACCAGGGTCGCGAGGGCCTCGCCCTCGACGTCCTCGGAGATGATGGCCAGCGGCTTGCCGGCCTGCATGACCTTCTCCAGGATCGGGAGGAGGTCCTTCACCGCGGAGATCTTGCTGTTCGCGATCAGGATGTACGGGTCGTCGAGGACAGCTTCCATGCGGTCGGTGTCGGTGACGAAGTAGGGCGAGATGTAGCCCTTGTCGAAGCGCATGCCCTCGGTGAGCTCGAGCTCGAGCCCGAAGGTGTTGCTCTCCTCGACGGTGATGACGCCTTCCTTGCCGACCTTGTCCATCGCCTCGGCGATCATGCTGCCGATGGCCGGGTCACCGGCGGAGATGGAGGCGGTGGAGGCGATCTGCTCCTTGGTCTCCACGTCCTTGGCGACGCTGGAGAGCTCCTCGGAGACACGCTCGACGGCGGCCTCGATGCCCTTCTTCAGGCCCATCGGGTTCGCGCCGGCGGCGACGTTGCGCAGGCCCTCGCGCACCAGAGCCTGGGCGAGGATCGTGGCGGTGGTGGTGCCGTCACCCGCGACGTCGTTGGTCTTCTTCGCGACTTCCTTGACGAGCTCCGCGCCGATCTTCTCGTACGGGTCCTCGAGCTCGATCTCCTTGGCGATGCTGACGCCGTCGTTGGTGATCGTGGGGACGCCCCACTTCTTCTCCAGCACGACGTTGCGACCCTTGGGGCCGAGCGTGACCTTGACCGCGTCGGCCAGCTGGTTCATGCCGCGCTCCAGGCCGCGCCGTGCCTCCTCGTCGAAGGCAATGATCTTCGGCATGGTGTCTGGGTCCTCCCAGGGGGATGGCAGTTCGATGGCCTGGCCACAACGACGCCCGCGACGGACGGCTCCGACCCGGCCCCCGTGCGAACGGAAGGATGACCAGGAAGCCTCGTCGTTTCAGCCCTTGGCACTCCCATGGGGAGAGTGCCAAGTCCTGTTTAGCACTCGGCATGGGTGAGTGCAAGCTCGCCCCCCGTGTCCCATCGGCGTGGCGGCAGGCCGCCGAGGCCTCCCCGCCTGCGGCGACATCCACGGGAAATCGGTGTGGCCCCAGGCGGAATCGGTGTCGAACAACGCCATCCTGACCAGCCGCGCACAACTCCCCGCCCGGCTACGCGCACACGACGCCGACCGACCACCACCGGGCTCGGTTCGGCCCGCGACCGGCCCACCACCGGTTCGGGCTGGTCCACCGCTGGGTTCGGCCGGGCCATCGCCCGGTGCGCCCGGGCCCCACCGGCCCGTTCCGCGGGAGGCCCCGCCACCGCTGCGCGAGAGCCCCGGGCGCTGCCGCTCCGTGGGCCCGGGTGTCACCGTTCTGCGGGCGCCCGGGAGCCGCGGTTTCGCGCGGGTCCGGGCGCCGACGCTTCGTCGGGGAGAGCGGGAGGCTAGTCGTCGCCGAGGCCGGCGGCCTCGAACGCGGAGAGCGAGGGCGGGATCGTGGCGGTGGGGCCACCTGTGGAGACCAGGGGGTCGAGGGTCTTCAGCCCGTCGCCGGTGTTGTAGATCACCGTCTCGACGTCCGGGTCGAGGAGGCCCTCGTTCAGCAGGCGGCGCAGGCAGGCGACGGTGACGCCGCCGGCGGTCTCCCCGAAGATCCCCTCGGTGCGGGCCAGGAGGCGGATGCCGTCCACGATCTCGTCGTCGGTGACGTCGGTGATGGCGCCGCCGGTGCGGCGGGCGACGTCGAGGGCGTAGGGGCCGTCCGCCGGGTTGCCGATCGACAGCGACTTGGCGATCGTCGACGGCTTCACCGGGGCGACCGTGTCGGCGCCGCGGGCGTAGGCGGCGGCGACGGGGTTGCAGCCGGCGGCCTGGGCGCCGAAGACCTTGTACGGGGTGGGCTCGACGAGCCCGAGGCGGCCGAGCTCGCCGAACGCCTTGTCGACCTTGGTCAGCAGGGAGCCGGAGGCGATCGGCACCACGACCTGGCCGGGGATGCGCCAGCCGAGCTGCTCGGCGACCTCGTAGCCGAGGGTCTTCGAGCCCTCCGCGTAGAACGGCCGGACGTTGACGTTGACGAACGCCCACTCGTACTCGCCGGCCAGCTCGCTGCACAGCCGGTTGACGTCGTCGTAGTTGCCCTTGATCGCGACGAGGGTGCCGCCGTACACGGCCGTCGACACGGTCTTGCCGGCTTCCAGGTCGTGCGGGACGAGCACGACCGAGCGCAGGCCGGCGGACGCGGCGTGGGCGGCGACGGACTGGGCGAGGTTCCCGGTGGACGCGCAGGCGACGGTGTGGAAGCCGAGCTCGCGGGCGGCGGTGAGGGCCACCGAGACGACCCGGTCCTTGAACGAGTGGGTCGGGTTCGCGCTGTCGTCCTTGACCCACAGGGTGCGCATGCCGAGCTCGGCGGCGAGGCGCTGGGCGGGTCGCAGCGGGGTCCAGCCGGCGTCGAGGGAGACGCGCCGTTCGGCGACGTGCCCGGCGGGCAGCAGGCCGACGTACCGCCACAGGTTGGACGGCCCGGCCTCGATCGACGCCCGGGTGACCTTGCGCAGCCGGTCCTCGTCGTAGGCGATCTCGAGCGGCGCGAAACACTCGACACAGACGTGGGTGGCCGACAGCGGGTAGGTGGCACCGCAGTGACGACAGGACAGCGAGACGGCGGGGTTGGCGGCGTCCGGGCTCGGGAGAGTGGCGCGCTCGGGCGCGAGAGTCATGCGGAACTCCTCATCTTTCCCGGGAGCCGGCTGCGTCCCGGGTCGGAATTAGCACCTGCCGCGCATGGATGCGACGGTGGTTGCCGGGGCTTCGCTGGGCCGTTCCCTCTGCCCCTCTGGATGAGCCAGATGAAGTTGTCTGTCCGTACTGTAGACCGCGTGCGGACAGGCGTGCACCGGAGTTCCGGCGGTTTGCCGTGTGCCACAGGTGCTTCGATGACACGTCCTGAGGTGGGCCGCGGTCGGGTCGAGGGGCCGTGTGCCCGCGTCACCTGGGCCGCTTGCCGCCGGCCGCGATCTCGCCGGACCGACACCAGGGAGCCCGAAGCGTGAGCGTTCGTGTGGTCTACACCGATCTCGACGGAACGATGGTCGGCCCGCGGGGCTGCTTCTTCCGGGCCGAGGGCGGCGACACCACCCTTGACCCCGCCCGCGCACTCGTCGACCTGCACGACGCGGACATCGCGCTGGTGCTGGTCTCCGGGCGGACGAGGCCGCAGCTCGTGGAGGCCGCCGGGATCTTCGGCGCCGACGGGTTCATCGGCGAGCTGGGCGCGATCATCGGATGGAACACCGGGCTCGACACCGAGATCCTGCGCGGCGCGATGCCCGACTCGTTCGAGCGGGTGCCGGAGAGCCTGCTCGACGAGCTGATCAAGCTGCACCCCGGCCGCCTGGAGCTGCACACCCCCTGGCACACCGGCCGCGAGGTGGACGTCATGCTGCGTGGCCGGATCGACGTCGCCGAGGTGGACGGCTGGCTGGCCGAGTCCGGTTTCGGCTGGCTGAGCATGCGCGACAACGGGCTCATCTCACCGGCGCACATGCCCGATCTAGGCGTGCACCCGCACGTCTACCACCTGGTGCCGGACGGCGTCAGCAAGGGCGACGCCGTCGCGCACGACCTCAAGCGGCGCGGGGTGGACCCGGCCGAGGCGATCGCCATCGGCGACTCCGCCAGTGATCTCGCGATGGCCCGTTCGGTGGGGCGGATGCACCTGGTGGCCAACGCGGTGCGCCACCCGGACATCGCCGCGCTGCTCCCGGCCTACGACAACGTGGTGGTCGAGGACGGCCCGCTCGGTGCAGGTTGGGCCACCGCGGTGCGCGCCGCGCTCGGCGCCGGCTGACCGCGGGCCCCGTCGCGGCGGCCCTGCCGGGCGGCATTCCGGCGGCGCGCACCCGCGGTGCTTGCGGGTGGCGCCCCGACAGGGCACTCGATGGCCTACGCTCCGCTGTGTGCGTCACATGCCGGGCATCGGGGAGTTCACGGCGCCCGGGAGCGAGTACCCGGCCCAGGCCGATCTGCTGATCGCGTCGAACCGGGGGCCGGTGTCGTTCGTCGTCGGCGACGACGGCCTGCTGCATCCCCGGCGCGGCGGCGGCGGTCTGGTCAGCGGCCTGGCCCAGGTCGTCCAGGACACGCCCGAGGACGGCCGGGAGATCGTCTGGGTCTGCGCGGCCCTCAGTGACGCCGACCGGCGGGCCGCCCGCTCCGCTCCGGGCGGCCGCATCGACCGCAGCGGCTACGACACCGGCGGCGCCTCGGTGCGGATGCTGGACCTCGACCGCGTGCTGTTCGACCGCGCCTACAACGCGGTCGCCAACCGGACGCTCTGGTTCGTCCTGCACCTGTTGCATGCGCCGGCGACGGAGCCGAGCTTCGGCGCGTCCTTCCGCAAGGACTGGGCCGCCTACGAGGCGTACAACGCGGCGTTCGCGGACGCGCTGGCCGAGCTGGCGGCGCCGGGGGCGTGCGTGCTCGTCCAGGACTACCACCTGACGCTGGTCCCCGCCCGGCTGCGCCAGATGCGGCCGGACCTGCGGATAGCCCATTTCAGCCATACGCCGTGGTCCCCGCCGGAGTACTTCCGGATGCTGCCCGACGACGTGTCCGCGGCGATCCTGCACGGCATGCTCGGGGCGGACCGGCTCGGCTTCCTCGCCCCGGCGTGGGCGGCGGCCTTCCGCGACTGCTGCGCCGAGATCCTCGGCGCCGAGGTGGTGGGCGACACCGTCACCGCCGGCGGGCGCACCGTGCGCACCAGCCTGTACCCCCTTGGAGTGGACGCCGCCGAGCTGCGGGACCGCGCCGCCCGCCCCGACGTCCGTGCCCGCGCGGCCGAGCTGCGCGAGCTGGCGGGGGGCTGCCGCCTGGTGGTCCGGGTCGACCGCACCGAGCTGTCCAAGAACATCGTCCGCGGCCTGGACGCCTACCGCGAGCTGCTCCGCTCGCACCCGGAGTGGCACGGTCGGGTCATGCACCTGGTGTGCGCCTACCCGTCCCGCCACGACCTGCCCGAGTACCGCGAGTACACGGCGGCCGTCCAGCGCCTCGCCGCCGAGATCGAGGACGAGTTCGGGACGGACACCTGGCTGCCGGTGCACCTGGAGATCAACGACGACTTCCCGCGCTCGCTGGCCGCCATGACGCTCGCGGACGTCCTCGTGGTGAACCCGATCCGGGACGGGATGAACCTCGTCGCCAAGGAGGGGATGGTGGTCTCGGCCGACGGCGGGGTCCTCGTCCTCTCCCGGGAGGCGGGGGCGTGCTCGCAGATGGGCGCCGACGCGGTCGTGGTGAACCCGTTCGACGTGACGGCCACCGCGGAGGCGATGCACACCGCGCTGGTCATGCCGGCGGCTGAGCGGCGCGAGCGGGCCCGGCGGCTGGCCGCCGTCGCCGGTGAGCTGCCGCCGCGGGCCTGGTTCCGGGCGCAGCTGGACGAGATCCGCGGCCACGCGCCGGCGGAACCGGACCGCGCCGGCTGATCCGGTTCCCCGGGCCGGGCCGGCCCCCGAGCCCGGTTCCCGGGTCAGGCCCCGAGCGGCCGTCCCGGGTCATGCCTCGAGTCGACGTCGCGGGTCAGGCGCCGAGGCGGTCGGCGAGTACCTCCAGCAGGGTGACCATGCCGGTCGGGCCGCTGACGACCAGATCCGCCCGCTCGCGCAGCACGTCGGGCACCTCCGGGCTGTCGCTGCACACGGTGATCGCGCCCAGGCCGCCGGCCCGCAGCTCGTCGACCGCCTCGAAGGCGGGGAGATCCCCGTAGTCGTCGCCGGCGACGAGGACGGACCGGGCCGCCCGCTCGGCGACGAGCCCGCGCAGGGCACGGCCCTTGTCGTGACCGGGCGGGCGCAGCTCCAGGACCCGCTTGCCCGGCGCCGCCTCGAGCCCGTGCTCCTCGGCGAGCCTGGTCAGCGCCGGGGTGAGCGCCGCCAGCGCGGCGTCGGGGTCGGCGGTCCGCCGCACGTGGACGACCAGCGCGTGCCGCTTGTCCTCGACCGACGTCCCGGCCGGGGCGTCGTGCAGTGCGTCTGGCAGGGCCGAGCGCAGCGCCTCCACCCCGGGCAGTGGTTCCGGGGCGGTGGTCTGCCGGGTCTCGGCGTCCCACCGCTGCAGCCCGTACTGGCCGAGGACGAGCAGGTGCCCGAGATCGGTGAACCGCTCCACCCCGGTGAGCTCGAGGACGGCGTCCACCGGCCGGCCGGTGATGATCGCGACGGTGCCGACGCGGCGGGAGATCCGCCCCAGCGCGGCCATCGCGCCGGGCGCGGGCACCGCGTCGGAGGGCCGGGAGACGATCGGGGCGAGGGTGCCGTCGTAGTCGAGGGCGACGAGCGCCTTGTCCGGCGTCGTCAGCAGGGCGGCCAGGCCGGCGCCGCCGGCCAGGGTGCGCGGGGCGGGGGCAGGCTCGGCGGTGGCGTGGGCACCCGCGGGAGCGGGCGGCGAGGGCGCGGAGGAGTCGGTCACGATCCCTTCCCGGTCACGTCGTTTGTGAGGGATGGTGGCTGCTGGTGGGCCGTTGTCAGGGCTGGTCGTCGGTCGGGAAGTCACGGGTGACGACCAGGATCAGGGTGTCGGTCTCGATGATCCTCGTTTCTGCGCGGGGCACCATGCGCTCGACGCCGGGAACCGTCTCGAGCAGGGTGCGCGCGGCGTCGGCGTCCTCGGGATCGTAGAAGACGGTCGAAACCGGCACGTTGTACTGGCCCAGGTAGTTGCCGACCCGTTCGACCCGGAAGCCGGCCGCCTCCACCCGGTTGGCGGCGCTGTCCGCGAGACCCGCGATCCGGGAGTTGTTCAGCACGACGACGGGCGCGAAGACCTTCGGCGCCCCGGTGGCCGGGGCCGCGGGTGGCTGCGCCGGGGCGGATTGCGGCGTCGGTGACGGCCGCGGGCCGGGTGTCGGGCTGGGCGACCGGCTCGGGGTCGCCCGCTCCGACGGCGTCGGGCTGGAGGAGTCCTCGGGGCGGTCTGCGCCCTGCGCCGGCTCGCCCGAGGGGGCGGCGGGCTCGCCGGTCACCGCCGGGGCGGCGCCGTCGTCGGAGTCGCCGGACCCGTTGAACAGGTTCACCAGCAGAATTCCGGCCAGTACGGCCAGCACGGCCACCAGGGCGGCACCTGCCATGCGCAGGCGGTCACCACCCGGGTGTCGGGAGAAGTCGTGGGAGCCTCTGGGCACGGGCTCTCCTCAGGCGTCGTCGGAACCGTCGTCGCCGGGCTCACCGGCGTCGTCCACATGACCGGCGCGGGCGCGCCGGCGTTGCTCGCGCAGCCGCCGCAGTCGGCGGACGAGCATCGGGTCGGCGGCCAGCGCGGCCGGCGAGTCGATCAGAACGTTCAGGATCTGGTAGTAACGGGTTGACGACAGGCCGAACTCCGCCCGGATGGCGGCCTCCTTGGCGCCGGGATAGCGCCACCACTGGCTTTCGAAGGCGAGGACCCGGGCTTCCCGTTCCGTCAGCCCGTTGGCGCCGCGCCCGTTCTCGCCGGAGCCACCCTCGCCGCCGCCGGTCGCGCTCCCGCCTGCCGCCGCCTGGCTGGGCCCGGAGTTTTCCGGCCCTGAACCGGTTGGCCTGGAACCTGCGGGCCCTGGATCCGCGGGTCTGGATCCGGTGGGCCCGTGACCTACGGGTCCGGCGCTGGTGGGCCTGGAGTTCGCAGGCCCGGAACCCGCGGGCCTGGTGCCGGCGGGGCCGGAGCCGCCTGGGCCGGTGTGGCCGCCGGGGCCCGTGTCCGCGGAGCCGCTCCGCCCCGGGCGCGGCGACGAGGCCGGGCCCGGGACACTTCGGCGCCGGGCCTCGGCATGGGCGGCGTCCACGCTGGGACCTCCTTGTGGGCAGCCTCGCTACGGAGGCGCTCAAGCGGGCGTACGCGCACCACGGTCGCGTGGTCGCCGCCCACTATTTCACCCTGTGCGTCCGACATCCCCGTTCGTTCCCGGGACACACCCTGGCGCGTCGGTCACGCTGCCCCCGCACGGACCCGTCCGGTGGCACGGAGCCCGTCCGGTGGCGCCCGGGCCGGGCGGCCCGGGCGCGCCCTGCCCTACCGTTGAACTGTGCAACCGCCTGAGGACGGGCCCGGTGCCGCCCGGGGCGCCGACGACGGCCGCCGGTTCGCCCGGACGCCGGAGGACTTCGCGTGCCTGGTGTGCGGCGCCACCGTGCGCGGCGACGGGTACACGAACCACTGCCCGGCCTGCCTCTGGTCGCGGCATGTCGACGTCAACCCCGGCGACCGCGCGGCGCCGTGCCGCGGGCTGATGCGTCCTGTCGGGGTGGAGATGCGTGCGCGCGAGACCGTCCTGACTCACCGCTGCGAGAGCTGCGGGCACCTGCGGCGCAACCGGACCTCGCCCGCCGACGCCGAGTCCGCGCTGTTCGCGCTGGCCGCCCGGGTCGCGGACGAGGTGAGCCTGCGGGGCCCGGGCGACGCCGGCCTCAGGGGTGGGGCGGCCGTCAGGGGTACAGGCCGCGGGTCCGGTGCGCCTCGGCGACGCGGGCGACCCCGATGATGTGGGCGGCCGTCCGCAGGCTCACCCGCCGTTCGCGGGCCAGCGCCGACACCTCCTGGTAGGACCGCTGCATGAGAGCGCGCAGCCGGTCGTTGACCTGGTCCTCGGTCCAGAAGTACGCCTGGATGTCCTGCACCCACTCGAAGTAGGAGACGGCGACCCCGCCGCCGTTGGCGAGGATGTCGGGGACGATCACCGTCCCCTTGCCCGTCAGGACGTGGTCCGCCTCGGCGGTTACCGGCCCGTTCGCGCCCTCGACGATCAGCGGTGCCCGGACGCGGTCCGCGTTGCCGATGTTGATGACCCCCTCCAAGGCGGCGGGGACGAGCATGTCGACGTTCAGCTCGAGCAGCTCGGTGTTGGTGATCGTGTCGGTGCCCGGGTAGCCGACGACGGTGTCGGCCCCGCGGGCCAGGTGGCGGATCAGCGCGGACGGGTTCAGCCCCGCCCGGTTGTGGATGCCGCCCTTCACGTCCGACACCGCGACCAGCCGGCAGCCGGCGTCGTGCAGGTACTGGGCGGCCAGGGCGCCCACCTTGCCGAACCCCTGGACGGCGACCGTGGTCTCCCGAGGGTCCCGGCCGAGCTCGCGCAGCGCGGCGAACGCGGCGAGCTGGACCCCGCGGCTGGTCGCCCCGGCACGCCCGGCGGACCCCCCGATGGACAGCGGCTTGCCCGTGACGACTCCCGGGGCGGTGTGGCCGGTGTGCGTCGAGTAGGTGTCCATGATCCAGGCCATGGTCTGCTCGTCGGTGCCGACGTCCGGGGCCGGGATGTCCTTGTCCGGCCCGATCAGGGGGACGAGCTCGGCGGCGTACCGGCGGGTCATCCGCTCCCGCTCCTGCCGGGAGAGCAGCCCGGGCTCGACCGCGATGCCGCCCTTCGCGCCGCCGTAGGGGATCCCCATCAGCGCGCACTTCCACGTCATCCACATGGCCAGCGCCTTGACCTCGTCCAGGTCGCAGGCCGGGTGGTAGCGCAGCCCGCCCTTGGCCGGCCCGCGGGCGAGGTTGTGCTGAACGCGGTAGCCGGACAGGACGAGCAGCTGCCCGTCGTCCCGCAGCAGCGGGACGGAGACGGTGATCGACCGCCGCGGCGTGCGCAGCAGGTCGTGCATGCCGTCGTCGAGACCCAGGTGCTGGGCCGCGTCGGCGAGCTGCACGCACGCCGTGTCCCAGGCGGAGCCGGTCCCGAGGATCACAGAACACCTCCGCGGCGCGTCCGGCCACCCGTAACGCGCGGAGCGCGCCGTCGGGCTCCGCGCTCACGGGCGCAAATGCGCACCGTGGAGTGACTCCTGCTGTCGGTAGCAGGTACGTGGGCTCGAGGCACGTAACCGCTCGTGTGACGCTAGGTTGCGCAGCGTACTCGCATGGCTACGACTGTCCCACGTCGGTACCGCGCTCGCCGCCGCGACCGGTACCTTCCGGGGATCGTGAACAGCGCGGGAGTAGCAGGTCCGGCAGGACGGGCGCGCGGCCCGGCACGCTGGTACGCGGCCCTGCGAGGACGGCCGCTGGTCGTCCGGTGGGTCGTCAGCCGGGCCCTGCTGCTCACCCTGGCGCTGGCCGGCCAGGTGTTCGGCGCGCAGCAGAGCGTTCTCGGTGATGTCGATCTCTACCGGGAGTGGGGCCACACGCTCGTCGGTGACGGGACGGTGCCCGGGGACGAGAAATGGCAGTACCCGCCGGGCGCGGCGGTCGTCCTGGCGCTGCCCGCGGTGCCGCGCGAGCTGGCCGGCGTCCCGTATGAGGTGTCCTTCTACCTGCTGATGCTCGTCGTGGACGCGGTGCTCACCCGGGCGCTGGCCCGCCGCTCACCCGCGGCAGCCCGGTACTGGCTGCTGGCCACGCTCGCCCTCGGCCCGGTGATGCTGACCCGGTTCGACCTGGTGCCGGCGGCCGCGGCGCTGGCCGCGGTCCTCGCCCTGGACGGCTCCGCGCCCGGTGGCACCCATGGCTCCGGTGACGCTGAGCCTCCTGATGGCGCTGGTCGGCCGGGGCACTCCCGGCGCCTCCGCCCGTTCAGTTTTTTCGGTGCGCTTGGTTCACTCGGTCGTTTCGGTGGCTGGGTGGCGCTGGGCGTGGCGGTGAAGGTGTGGCCCGGGTTGCTCCTGGTGGCCCTGGGACGACGCGGGCTGACGCGCCCGGGCTCGCCGGTGCTGGGCCGGGTGGCGCGGATCGTGGCGGGTGCGGGTGTGACGGCGGCCGTCCTGGCCGCCGTCCTCGTGCTCGCCGGTTGGTGGCGGGGCGCGCTGGGGTTCCTGAACGCGCAGAGCGCCCGCGGCCTGCAGATCGAGGCGGTTCCGGCCACCCCGTTCGTCGTGGCGCGGATGCTCGGGATCGGCTCCGCCCCGGAGTACTCCTACGGGTCACTCCAGTTCGACGGCGGGCTCGCCAGGGCGGTGGCGACGGCCTGTTCGCTCGCCGAGGTGATCGTGATCGCCGCCGCGGTCCTGTGGTGGTGGGCGCGGCGGTCCCCTGGTCGGGCCGTGGACGCCTCCCCCCGGCCGGGCGGGGACGGTTCGATGGACGCGGAGGGCACATCGTCGGTTGCCGGGCGTGGCCTCGCGCTGGTCCTGCTGATTGTGATCACCTCGCGGGTGCTCAGCCCGCAGTACCTGGTCTGGCTGCTCGTCCTCGCCGCCGCCGCCGCCGTCCGCCCGTCCACCGCCGGCGCCGAGCGTGTGCGGGCCGAGTCATCGGACCACTCCGAGAGCACAGGCGGCCGGCTCGGGTGGTCCGGGTGGCGTGGGTGGCGTGGGCGGAAGGTCGACGCGGCGGGGCTGCTCGCCGTCTGCGCCGTGCTGTCGCAGGTCGTCTACCCGTGGCGCTACAACGACGTCGTGCAGGGGCGGGTCGTCGGCGGGCTGCTGCTGGTCGCGCGCAACGCCGTGCTCGTCACCGCGGCCTGGTACGCGCTTCGGGCCGCGGCGCGGGAATCGTCCGGCGACGGACAGTCGTCCGGCGACGGACCGCCGGCACAGTCGCCGCCGACACCACTGCCGCCGACACCACCACCAGGGCAGCGCCGAGCAGCGGGTCGGCCCGGCCGAGCAGTCGCCAGGTGGCGGCGAGCGGCGACAGCGTCGCGAGGCACAGCCAAACCGACGTGACGGCGATCAGCCCGACGGCCGCGCGGGTCTGCCGTCCGGGCGGGGATGGGGCGAGTGCGACCAGCGCGGCCAGGAACGGCACGCTCAGAGCGAGATACCACGGGTAGACCACGGGGGAGCCGAGCACCAGGGCCATCCCCCCGAAACCCACGACAACCAGGTCGTCCCGGCGGCCGGGCTCCGGCCCGGTCGGCCTGACGGCGTCGGGCGTGAGCGGCCGGGTGGCCTGTGCCGCCGGTCGCGCCGGCCAGGTCCGCAGCGCGAGCCAGGCTACGGTCAGGCCGACAACGGCCAGCACGAGGGCGCGGGTGGCGCCGAGCACGGCGTCGGAGTCTCCGGGCCACTCGAGGCCGACGATCCGCGGCGCCAGGTCGACGAGGGTCGCGAAGACCGAGGCGGGCGCGATGCCGGTCTCGAGCTTGCCCGAGGTGGCCAACGCGCCTATCCAGGTCGGCCCGAATCCGCCTGCGGCCATCCCGGCCAGCAGCGCCAGGGCCGCCGCCACGGTGTCCGCGGCGAGCGCCGTCCCGATCGTCGCCGCGCGCCGGCCGGGCCGCCCGGTGGCCGCGGCCGGTCCGGAGTGCCAGGCATCGCGGACGTGGACGAAGACCAGCCAGCCGGCGCCGAGGAACGCGGTGGCCTTCACGCTGCCCGCCAGACACGCGAAGGCCACCGCGGTGGCGCCGAGAGCCCAGCTGGGAGCGCGACCGGTCCCGCGGCCACGGTCGATCACCAGCGCCGCGACGAGCAGCGCTGCGGCGAGGGCGTCCAGGTGCGCGCCGCCGACCAGATGAATGATCACAAACGGGTTCGCAGCCAGCAGCGCGAGCACGATCGCCACCGTTCGACCAGAACGGCACCGACCAGAACGGCCACCCTGGTCCGCTCGGCGCGGGCCGCCGGGCAGCCTCAGGGCCAGGGCGACCAGGAGCACGGTCGAGATCAGGGCGACCACCCGCAGCGCGGCGACCGTCCCGGCCGCGCCGGTCCCGAGCAGGTCACCGAGCGCCGCGCACGCGCGTTCGACACCCACCCCCAACCCCCCGTAGGGGGCGTGTGTGTCGCGCCACCGCGGATCGACCGCGGCGATGAACAGACCCCCGCCTGCCTCCCGCGAGAGCAGGCTGTTGATGCCGTGCGTCGCCGGGTCGAGACCGTGCCGGGCGAGCTCGCCCTGGGCGGCGTAGGCGTAGACGTCCCGGCTGAACAGCGGCGGTCCCACCGCGAACGGGACGGCCCACGCGAGCGCGGCGGCGCCGGCCGCCCGCGGCGAGATCGTCCCGCGGCGCGCGCGTGCCAGCAGGAGCAGCCAGCTCAGGCAGAGCCCGATCACGGCCAGCCCGGCTGTGGCGGCAAGCACGCCCCTGGCCGTGTCCGCGGGCTGTCCGGATGGGAGAATTCCCCACCAGGACGACGGGTCGGCCACTTCAGGATCTCGCGGCCCGAGCCGAGCCTCACTGATCATGGCGAGCGCGGCGGCGATCGCGCCGGCCAGGATCAGCCGCCACGCGGGCCGGTCGCCGGCCCCTCGGTCGACGCGGCCGTGCGGCTCGGGATGGGATGGTCCCACGAGCTCGGCGGGGCCGTCCGCCCGAACGGCCGCGCCCCGACGGGCGGCCCGTGGGTCGCCCTGGGTGGTCACGGCGCCGGACGGACCGGCGGCGGAAGGTGGGGAGGTGGCGGGTGGGTCTGCTCGCGACGCCCGAACCACCGGTCGGAACCACCGTGGACGCCCCGGCCGCGTCGGGGATCCCCCGGCCGGGCGGAACCGGGCGTCGCCACGACTCACTCGCACAGACCTCCTGCCTCGCCGTGGGACCCCGTCGCCGTAACAGGCTGGTCGAGGGGGCCGTGACCCTGGGTACGGCGGTGCGGCGGCGCCCCTGGCTGCTGACCGCCGTCCTGTGCCTGATCTGCGTGTGCCTCGATGTGACCGGCCCCGACACCCCTGCCCAGGAGTATCGGGTGTGGCTGTTCGAGCACGGCGGCGCGGTGCTGTGGGACGACGGCTGGTACGGCGGCCATACGATACCGGGCTACAGCGTCCTGTTCCCCCCACTGGGCGCCCTCCTGGGTGTGCAGGCGGTGGGGGCGCTCGCGTGCGTCGCGTCGACCGTCGCCGTCACCAGGCTGTTGCGCGGGCCGGGGGTGCGCCACGGTCAGGACCTGCCGCTGCTGTGGTTCGCGGTGGCCACCGTGGCCAATCTGGTGGTCGGCCGGATGCCCTTCGCGCTCGGGATGGCCTTCGGCGCGGTCGCGCTGGTCGGGGCACGCGAGCGCCGGGTGTGGCTGGTGTGGGCCGGGGCGGTGCTGGCCTCGCTGGCCTCGCCGTTGGCCGCCGGGTTCGTGCTCATGGTGGGGCTGGCGCTGGCGCTGACCGGGTCGCTGCCCCGCCGCGTGATCCTCGCCTTCGGCGGGGCCGGAGCCGGGATCATCGTCGCCCTCGCCTTCCCGGAGGAGGGCTACCAGCCCTTCCCTGCTGTGACCTTCCTGTCGTTGCTCGCCCTGATCGGTGGCGGGCTGCTCCTTGTTCCGAAGGAGCACCGGGCGGTCCGCAACGGGCTGTTGCTGTGGGCGGGCGCGGCGATCGTGTTCTTCTTCGTGCCCACCCAGGTCGGGGGGAACATCACCCGTCCGGCGACGCTTCTCGCCGGTCCCGCCGCCGCGGTGTTCCTGGCCACCCGGCCGCGGGCGCTCGCGCTGGTCGCCATCCCGTTGATCGGATGGCAGATCGGGCCCATCCACGGCGCGTTCGTGACTCATGGTGATCCGTCCGCCGCTCCTGGGTACTACACCGACCTGCTGGGCTACCTTGACAACGGCGGGCCGGTACCGGCCGGGCGGGTCGAGATCCCCTTCACCCAGGCGCACTGGGAGGCCCGGTACGTCGCCCCGAAGCTGCCCATGGCCCGGGGCTGGCTTCGCCAGCTCGACAGCAAGTACAACGCCCTGTTCTACGACGGGACGCTCACCGCCGAGACCTACCACGAGTGGCTGCTGGCCCGCGGCGTCACGTATGTCGCGCTGCCCAACGTCGACCTCGACCCGTCCGCGGTCGCCGAGGCCAAGCTGCTCCGGTCCGGCCTGCCCTACCTGGAGCTGGCCTGGCAGAACGCCGACTGGAAGGTCTGGCTGGTCCGGGATTCGTCCGGCCTCGTGCGGGGCCCGGCGACCCTCACCGAGCTGGGCGTCAGCTCCGTCGCGGTGTCGTTCGCCAGCCCGGGGGTCGCCACGGTCCTGGTGCACTACACGCCGTACTGGCAACTGACTGAGGGTGACGCCTGCGTGTTCCGGGCCGCTGGGGGCTGGACGGGCATCCTCACCCAGTCGGCCGGCGCCGTGCGCCTGTCCGCCCGGCTCTCCGTGGACGGCCTGACCCGGGCCAGCGCCCTTGACTGCCCGGCCGACCACCGCCTGCACTGACGCAGCGGGCCCAGCCAGGCGAGCGGTCAGCCGGGTGGGCGGTCGGGTGGGCGGTCAGTCGGGTGGGCGCGGTGTCATCCGCACGATGCGCAGGCCGGCTGTGGCCAGCACCTGGGGCATGTTGCGCACCACGTCGCGGTCGCGGTCCTGGTCCGCCGGGGAGAGCTGCTCCCAGTCGACGAGGGACGGGTGACGCGGATCGGAGCCGCCCCGCTCCACCGGCCCGTACCGCACCCCGCGGCTCTCCCGCTCGCGCCGCCAGCGGGCATGCTCCGCCTGGGCCAGCTCCTCCAGCTCCTCCGGCGTGAAGACGAACTCCGGGTCGTGCTCCCCGGCCGGCATCAGCATCCAGTTCCGCCGGCGCAGGACGTCGCTGTACCCGATCGCCTGCGCCAGGTTGGCGGCCCGCAGATCGTCGTCCAGCTCGTCCCAGGGGCGCAGGCTCCGCCGCGAACGCAGGACCGCGCCGCCGGTCATCTCCTTGAACAGGTACTTCTCGTGGATGATCCGCGCGAAGCGCTCGATGAGGTCGTTCGCCCCGGGATCGAGGGGCAGCGCCTCGTCGTTGACCGCGAAGAACCGCAACCCGCCCTGGACGTCGTCCAGCAGCGCACCGCCGCCACGCCGCCCCGGGCCGGGCGGCGGCGGGACGGGCGCGTCGGGGCCGTCCGGGTCGGGTGCCTCGCGCGGGCCGAAGACGTCCTCGAAGCTGCGCTGCCGGCCGGTGCGCACGACGACCCGGGTGCCATGCTCGCCGAGGCTGGCGGCGCCCAGCGTGCGCGCCACCTCCAGCCCGCGCAGCAGCGCCTCCTCCTCGTCGCCGTGGCAGACGTAGACGAACTCCGGCGGGACGGTCCGGGTGCCCTCGACCGGGTCGTCGAGCTCGAGGACCGCCACGGGCAGCTCCCCGGACGGACTGTCGTTGGCCAACAGCTCGACCCGGGCCAGCGCCGGCTCCCGCGAGCGCATGGCCGCGGCCTCGACGGTCGCGTTCCGCCCCGACAGGACGATCCGCAGCGGTGGCGAGCCGGGCGAGCTGTAGTCGCGCCAGCGCCGCGCCAGCTCCATCACCACGGCCTGGCCCAGGTCGGACATCCCGAGAACGACGACCGGCGCCGGGCGCGCCCGCAGGTCGGGAAACTCGTCCGGCCGGGCCCAGGCAGGCGCGTTGCCGTTCAGCATGGCGTGCGCGCCGAGCACCTCCACCGCGAAGAAGTCGAGGCGGAAGCCAGGGTCGTTCTCCAGGCCGATGCGGCGGGCCCGCAGGTGCGGCAGCAGCGAGAGGTCGCCCACCTGGGCCAGGCAGCGCAGCGGATGGTCCAGCCGGGCGGAGGAGATCCGGCGGCTGCCGGCCCGGCTGGTCCGCACGACGCCACGGGCGGTGAGCGCGACGGCGAGGTTGGAGGCGGTGTCGTCCAGGCAGCTGTAGACGACGTCGGCCCGCATGATCCCCGCGCTGGCCAGGACGAGCCGCTCCACCGGGTCACCGATGACCCGCAGCAGGTTCGGGGGCCGCTCCGCGTCGGGATACTCCCGCTCGGCGTCCTCGGCGACGAGCACGACCCGGCTGTTCCCGACGAGCTTGTCCACGAGCGCGGAGGCGGTCGGCCCGGTGCCGCAGACGATGACGTGCCGGTGCGCGTGCCGGGCGCGGAACCGTTCGAACCGGTGCGCGAACAGGGTGCTGGCGGCGTCGGCGACACCGACGGCCGTCGCCAGCGGGGCGAGGAAACGGGCGATCTCCAGCGCTGGGGGGAACTGCCCGCCGTTCTCGAACATCGTGCCGTCGGCGAGGAAGAGCGTCGAGGCGAAGAAGATCACGTTCGCCCAGGTGAACGTCTCGGGCTCCGCGGAGAAGTGCTGGTACGAGCCGATGAGGCTCAGCACGAGGGCGATCAGCCCGAGCACGAGGAACGTGCCGAGCAGGTGGCGGCGCAGCCATCGGCCGATCCGCCCCATCCGGCCGAACAGCAGCGTCGCGTAGAGCCGCGCCGCCCGCGCCACCACCCCCCCCAGCAGGTGGCGCGGGTCCAGTACCCGGGCGAGCCGGCCTAACCGGCCCGGTCTGCCGGACGGACCGGGAGGACCCGGACCGCCCGACGGACCTCGGGAACCGCCGGCGGTCACTCCGGGCGGTGAGCCGTCATCGCGCCGACGGCTCCGAGACCAGGTCGGCGACGACGATGGTCGTGTCGTCGCGGGCGCCGGCCAGCAGTGCCGCCTCGACCAGGGCGTCCGCGGCCCGCTCCGGTGGTTCCGGGCCGAGCTCGGTCATCAGCCCCAGCAGCTGCTCCGGGGTCATCACCTTCGTGATGCCGTCACTGGCGAGGATCACCCGGTCACCGGCCCGCACCGCCTCGCGCAGGATGTCGGCCTCGATCCGGTCGGCCAGGCCGATGGCGTTGAGCAGCGGGCCGTTCTTGATGGCGTGCGGCGTCGTGACCTGGCGCGGTCGGCCCTTCTGCGGCTGCAGCCAGACGGAGCTGTCGCCGACGTGGGCGATGAACAGCGTCTCGCCCGTCGACTGCTGGCGGCCGAGGATGACCACGTCGAGGGTGCAGGCCATACCTCGCCAGGACGGCTCCTGCCGGGGCTTCTCCCGCACGACCTGGTTCGCCCGGGCGACCGCCTGGCGCAGCCCGTCGGCCGGGTCCTCGGCGTACTGGGGACGGAACCCGGCCACCGTCGTGACCGTCAGCGTCGAGGCGATCTGGCCGGCGGCCTCCCCGCCCACGCCGTCGGCGACGGCGAGCAGGCCGTCGGACACGACGTAGGCGTCCTCGTTGGGGCCGCCGCGCTTGCCGCGCCGGGTGCGGCCGGCCGCGGCCAGCCGCAGGGCGGGAGCCGTGGTCTGGGCCGGCTCGGCCGCGACCAGGCCGGGCGCGGAGGGGTCGGGGGTGGGCACGGTCGGCGCGGTCATCGCAGGTGAGGCCGCCGCGGGCGGCGCGCCCCAGACCGTCTCGCCACCCACCGGGGCCGCCCCGTACCCGTCGGCGCCGGGCCCGGTCGGCGCGGTCGAGCCGATCCGCATCGTCTCGCCGGCCGTCGGGTCGGGGTAGGAGGCCGGTCCGGAGTACCCCGACGACCCCTGGTGCGGGAAGCCACCGGCGAGCGGGTCGTGGTCGTCGACCGCGAGCCGGTAGGCGGCGTCGTCCGTCTCGCCATGGTGCGGGCGCCCGCTGGGGGGCGGAGTCCACCCGGTGGCGTCCGGGTCTCGGCTGTCGTTCATGTAGGTGTCCCTGCCGCCTGAGTCGAGTCCACTCACGTCGATACCCCCCGTGCCGTGGGCACCGGCGTGGGGCCCGCCGGGCTGTGCGGCTCCGGCGAAGTACGCCCCCGCATGGGACGGATCCGCCGGCGCCGCGCCGGTATCGGCGCGTGACGTGTACGCGCCACCGATATTGTGACCTCCGGTCCCGCCGCTTTCCGTAGCGGACGCGACCGTGTCGGTGTCGTTCGCTGTACTTCCCGCCGTGCCGGGAGGCCCGTGGCCGGGATCGCGCAGACTGTCGATGCGGGTGGCGTCGGCGTCGCCCCACCCGCTGTCGTCCCAGGCGGAACCGTCACTCCAGGCGGAGCCGGTGTCCGGGCCAGGATCGGCCGCGCTGCCGGTGCCGCGACTCGTGCCGTCCGCGGCCTGCGCCACCTCCACCGCGGCGGGAGCGCTCGCGGGCGCGGTGAAGCCGGGCACGACGCCGTCTGGTGACTGCGGGTCCGGCGCGCGCGTGTCCGGCGCGGCCGGAGCCGACGGCTCCGGGGCGTCGCGCAGCGGGATGCTGCCGGGCCGCGAGCGTCTCGTCTCCAGCGAGCGCTTGCGCCCGGATCCGTAGCCGGTGCGTGGTGCGCGACTGGACAGGACGACGAAAACCACCGCGCCCACCAGAAGCACCACGATGAGCATGATCGGTACCAGTGAGCTACCCATGGCCTCCGTCCCCGCCACGACAACCCGATCACGCTATAGGACGTGTCGGCAGCCGTCTCCATACATAACCAAAGGCAACAACTCGGCGAAGACCGGGCCGGTGTCAGGACTGCGACAGAAAGCTGCTGATTCCACCGGTGCCGCGTCAGGGGCCTGCCGGTCACCGGCAGCAGGTGTCGGGTTCCCGTCCGTATCACCCAAAGGTCAGTATCGCCGGAAGTGCGGCGTCACCGGAAGGGCCTGTCGATCCCGAAAACGGGTCGGGATGTGGCGCCGAGCGGGCGCGGCGGATGAGGTCGCGTCGGCGGGCGGGTACGGGGAGGTCGCCTGGCGCGCGGCGGATCAGGTCGCGTCGGCGCGCGGGCGGGCGAGGGTGAAGGTGTCGAAGGGCACGGGCACGGCGTCCGCCGAGTCGTAGACGGTGACCTGGATGCGGGTCGTCCCGCCCGGCTCGCCCGGATCGACCGTGAGCGCGGCGAACGCGTACGGATGCTCGGGGAAGCGGGCCGCCAGCCACGGGGCCGGCTCGACCGCACGGATCGAGGAGCGCTGCCGCTGCCCGGGCTCCCGTTCCCGCACCCCGACGACCACCCGGCAGGCCGGCGGGTCGAACAGCTGCCCGGCCGACGGCGTGGACGAGCCGCCGGTGCCGATCAGCATGTGCACCGTCCCGGCGGACGTGTCGAGCGTGGCAGTACCGCCCCCGCCGCCCCCCGCGACGGACACCGAGCCCGGGACCGGCCGCGGGGTCAGCGTCGCGCTGCCGTCCACAACCCCCCGTAGCGGGTGTGTGCGCTCGTAGTGGTGTTCGTGCCCGGAGATCACCAGGTCGACGCCGTACTGGTCGAACAACGGCAGCCAGGCCTCGCGCAGGCCGAGGTCCGCGCCGTTGTGGAACTCCGCTGTGGAGACTGCTGCCTGGTGCAGGACCACGATGATCCAGTCGACCGCCTGGTCCGCCCGGGCCTCGGCCAACTGCCGCTCGAGCCAGGCGGTCTGCCGACCCGAGCTGTAGCCGTGCAGGTAGACGCGGCCGGCGTCCTGGTAGCAGACGTCGTCGCCGCTGAGCACGACGAACCGTACGCCACCCACTGTGAAGGCGTACCAGAGGCCGGCCAGGTACGGCTCCTCGCCGTTGTCCGGCGGCTGGAAGTAGGTCTGGTAGGCGGCGAGGCCCAGCGCTCCGTTTCCCCGCTCGGTCTCGTGATTGCCGACACTCGGCATCCACGGGCGGCGCGCGGCCGAGGTGCTGATCATCGCGAACCAGTCCGCCCAGGCCCGCGGCGGGACGTCGCTGACGTTCGAATAGGCCAGATCGCCGTCGACCAGGGTGAACAGCGGGTCCACCCGCTCGACGCCGGCGACGAGCGCGCTGGAGGCCGGCGTGCCGAACGGGTTGTCGGACGCGTCGGTGCCGTGATCGCCGAAGCAGGCGAAGGTGAAGGCGGCCCGGCCGCGGGGGGCCGTCCGGAACGACGCCCGGCCCACCTCGCGGACGACCCCGGCCGCCGTGGTCTGGTACGTGATCTCGTAGGTGTACTCGGTGTCCGGCGCCAGCTCGTCCAGCAGCGCGTGGTGCGCGTAGATCTCCCACCCGGTAACCGCGTCCGTGTACGACCTGGTGCCGGCCCCGACCTCGCGGACTGCCTCGGCGGTGCCCGTGACCACCCGGGCCAGCGGCCGGACGACGGGCTCCCTGGTGATCCAGGAGACCACCATCGACGTCGCCGGATCCGCGCCGAAGGCGAGGTGCACCCCGTGCTCGGCGTGCGACGGCCCTCCGCCGGGCCGCGGCGGGGCGTCGCGTGGTGCGGCGTCTAGTGGTGCGGCGTCTCGTGGTGCGGAGGCCGGCGACTCGGAGGATCGTGACCGGGAACGTCGTGGACCGCGAAGGCTGTGAGGCATGACTTCCGGTGGCTACGGCTGGCTACGGGGCTGGCTGCGAATGGCTACGGCTGGTTGCTGATGGCCGCTCACGCCGAAGGGCGGCTGCGCTGGCGCGCAACCGCCCTTCGGATGGGTCTGGCCCGGGTGGGCGACGGCCCGCTCCAAGGCGGAACCGGCCGTCACCTCACGCGCTGGGCGTCCTGCGGCCCGATGTCACTCGCTGGACTTGGCGAGGTCGATCGGCGGGGAGTCCGGCACCGAGTTCGGCTTCGGCTCGCCGCGGAAGACGAACTTCGCCTCCTCGCCCTCACCCTCGACGTCGCCGACCACGATCTCGCCGGGACGCAGCGTCCCGTACAGGATCTTCTCGGACAGGATGTCCTCGATCTCCCGCTGGATCGTCCGGCGCAGTGGCCGGGCGCCGAGCACCGGGTCGTAGCCACGCTTGGCGAGCAGCGCCTTGGCGGCCGGCGTGAGCTCCAGCGCCATGTCCTTGTTCTTCAGCTGGCTGTCGACCCGGGCGAGCATGAGATCCACGATCTGGATGATCTCGTTCTCGGAGAGCTGGTGGAAGACGATGATGTCGTCGATCCGGTTGAGGAACTCAGGCCGGAAGTGCTGCTTGAGCTCGTCCTGGACCTTCGCCTTCATCCGCTCGTAGTCGACCGCGCCCTGGCCGGTGGCGAACCCGATGCCGGGGCCCTTGGAGATGTCCCGGGTGCCCAGGTTCGACGTCATGATCAGGACGGTGTTCTTGAAGTCGACCAGCCGGCCCTGGGAGTCGGTCAGGCGACCGTCCTCCAGGATCTGCAGGAGCGTGTTGAAGACGTCCGGGTGGGCCTTCTCGACCTCGTCGAAGAGGACCACGGAGAACGGCTTGCGCCGCACCCGCTCGGTGAGCTGGCCACCCTCCTCGTACCCGACGTAGCCGGGCGGGGAGCCCACCAGCCGCGAGACGGTGTGCTTCTCCATGTACTCGGACATGTCGAGCTGGATGAGCGAGTCCTCGTCGCCGAAGAGGAACTCCGCCAGCGTCTTCGACAGCTCCGTCTTACCGACACCGGACGGGCCGGCGAAGATGAACGAGCCGCCGGGGCGCTTCGGGTCCTTCAGGCCGGCGCGGGTGCGCCGGATCGCCTGGGAGACGGCCTTGATGGCCTGCTCCTGGCCGATGACCCGGCGGTGGAGCTCGTCCTCCATGCGGAGTAGACGCGCGGTCTCCTCCTCGGTGAGCTTGAAGACCGGGATGCCGGTCCAGATCGCGAGGACCTCCGCGATTTCCTCGTCGCCGACCTCGGCGACGACGTCCATGTCGCCGGCCTTCCACTCCTTCTCCCGCTTGGCCTTCTCGGCCAGCAGGGTCTTCTCCTTGTCGCGCAGCGACGCGGCCTTCTCGAAGTCCTGCGCGTCGATCGCGGACTCCTTGTCCCGGCGGACGTTCGCGATGCGCTCGTCGAACTCCCGCAGGTCCGGCGGAGCGGTCATCCGGCGGATGCGCATCCGGGAGCCGGCCTCGTCGATCAGGTCGATGGCCTTGTCCGGCAGGAACCGGTCGGAGATGTAGCGGTCGGCCAGGGAGGCCGCGGCGACCAGGGCGGCGTCGGTGATCGAGACGCGGTGGTGCGCCTCGTACCGGTCGCGCAGACCCTTGAGGATCTCGATGGTGTGCGCCACCGACGGCTCCGCGACCTGGATCGGCTGGAACCGCCGCTCGAGAGCGGCGTCCTTCTCCAGGTGCTTGCGGTACTCGTCCAGTGTGGTCGCGCCGATCGTCTGCAGCTCCCCGCGCGCCAGCATCGGCTTGAGGATGGAGGCGGCGTCGATCGCGCCCTCGGCGGCACCCGCACCGACGAGCGTGTGGAGCTCGTCGATGAACAGGATGATGTCGCCGCGGGTGCGGATCTCCTTGAGGACCTTCTTCAGCCGCTCCTCGAAGTCACCGCGGTAGCGGGACCCGGCGACGAGCGCGCCGAGGTCGAGGGTGTAGAGCTGCTTGTCCTTCAGGGTCTCGGGGACCTCGCCCTTGACGATCGCCTGCGCGAGCCCCTCGACGACGGCGGTCTTGCCGACGCCGGGCTCGCCGATCAGGACGGGGTTGTTCTTCGTCCGGCGCGACAGCACCTGCATGACGCGCTCGATCTCCTTCTCGCGCCCGATGACCGGGTCGAGCTTGGACTCACGAGCGGCCGCGGTGAGGTTGCGGCCGAACTGGTCGAGGACCAGCGAGGTCGACGGCGTTCCCTCGGCCGGGGCGCCGGCGGTCGCCGGGTCGCCCTTGCCCTGGTAGCCGGACAGGAGCTGGATGACCTGCTGACGGACCCGGTTGAGGTCCGCGCCGAGCTTGACCAGCACCTGGGCGGCGACGCCCTCGCCCTCGCGGATCAGGCCGAGCAGGATGTGCTCGGTGCCGATGTAGTTGTGGCCGAGCTGGAGAGCCTCACGCAGGGACAGCTCGAGGACCTTCTTGGCCCGGGGCGTGAACGGGATGTGCCCGCTCGGCGCCTGCTGACCCTGCCCGATGATCTCCTCGACCTGTGACCGCACACCCTCGAGCGAGATCCCGAGCGACTCGAGGGCCTTAGCGGCGACGCCCTCGCCCTCGTGGATCAGGCCGAGCAGGATGTGCTCGGTCCCGATGTAGTTGTGGTTGAGCATCCTGGCCTCTTCTTGGGCCAGGACGACGACCCGACGTGCCCGGTCGGTGAACCTCTCGAACATGTGCGCTCCTTCGAGCTGCGACCGACCACACGACAGCCGGTATCCGCATGCTAGCTCCGCCGAGGCATGTCCTCACGCATCGAACAGAAACCTACCCGCCGGAACCGTCCCCCTCGTCGGGGACGGCGTCGCGGCCGGATTGCCGGCCGACCAGCGGAGACGTTCATCGCAACCGTGGCCGACCAGGCGTGATTCCGTCACGTGGTTCCGCCAAGAGCGGAACGACATGGTGACCCCGACAGTTCGTGGCCGGGGCTCGACGGGCAGATGATCAGAACTTGTAACCGGAGCCGCGATGCTCCGGGAACGGTGGCGGGAACGGGTGTCTGGGGCCCTGGCCACCGGCTGGACCCGAATCCAGCACTACCGACGGTAACCGATACTCAGGTGGCCCTTCGGTGTGATTCAGGCCACGTTGAGATCACGTCTGACCAGGTCGGGTGCGCCCAGGCCCAGATCCGACCAGAGCGCATCCCACCGGAGCGCGCCCGGTCAGACCACGTCCGGCCAGACCACGCCCGGCCTCGTTCGAGCCTGCCCCGTGGATGTCGGCTCACACCGCCAGACCGCCGGGACCCTGGGTGTCGATCCACTCCCGGAGCCGGTTCTCGCGCTCCTCGGCGGCCACGAACGGACACGCCGTGCAGAACTCGGCGGTGACCCGGTGCGCCAGGCAGCACGAGCCGCGCCGCATGCCCGTGTACGGCCGGCCGCGATGGACGAACTGCTGCCAGGTCGGTCTCGCCCGCAGCGGCGGTGACGCGCTCGCGAAGAAGGCGTCCGCCTCCAGGCGGCCGGCGTGGGGATCACCACTCACCCGTTCGGTGAGAAGAAAGGCACGGCCGCACTGCGCGGCGACGGCGCCCCACAGCGCCGCGTGGCCGAGACGGGCCCGCGGGCGCAGGTCGGCGAGCACGGGCTCGAGGTGGCCGACGATCTGGCTCACCAGCCGCGCGCGCAGCGTCTCGACGTCGGCCACGGCCTCCACGACCTCGATCGGGTCGTCCGCTGTGATGCCCTCGGGGTAGCCGACGCTGTCCGGGTAACTGGCGCTGTCCGGGGGGCCGACGCTGTCCGGGTAGCGGTCGTAGGTGCCGGCCGGGAGCACCTGTTCGGTGACGGGGCCGCCGGCCTGGGTGATCAGTTCTGATGCGATCCGCGCCGGCACCGGCGCCGTCAGGACGGGATCCGAGTGCATGATCGTCATCCGCCGCGTTCGGAACGCGGTGGCGTCGAACCAGCCGCCTTCGCGACAGCGCACCGAGATCCCGGCCGGGTCGAGGTCGGGGATCCGGCGGGTGAGGACGAACGCGGTGACGGCCGGCCCGACGACGGTCGCCGCATACCAGGCGGTGAGGTAGCTGACGGCGACCTCGGCGCTGGCCTGGTGATGATCGCGGATGACGCCGAGCGCCGCGTCCAGCCCCGCGGGGCTGCGCAGGTCGGTGGCGTCGATCCAGCCGTCGGCCGGCTCGGGCGACCCGGCGATCGCGTGGCGGTGGTCGAGGGCCGGGGCCACCGCTCGCAGGGTGGAGCCGAAACCCGCCAGGCCGACGGGCCGGGTCGCGCAGTTCTGGGCCGGAATCATCTGCGTGGTCCGGCAGTCGATCGCGCCGCCACCGTCCCGCTGGGCGGGTGGGCCGGGCACGGCGTCGGGGACAGGGTCCTCGTCGGGAGGACTGCCACCGGGAAGGCCGCCGCTGGCCCTGGGTGCGACCGGGGAGGCGTTGCGGAAGACATGGTGTTAGGTAAGCCTAACTTGACCGTCTCCGTCAACTCGGCGTCGCCCACCCGCCGCCGCGCCGAGAACATCGCGGCTGGTCCCGGGCTCGCCGGTCGGCAAGATGGATTCGTCACAGTCCGCCGAAGGTTTGGCGCGTGTGATGTCCGGGTTCACCCGGAAACGTCCACTACCCAGCCGCGTCCGCCCTGGTGGACCCGGCCCGACCGCCGACGGCTCGGCGGACGGGCCCGCCGGGTGCCACCTTCTATCTTCTTTGCCTGCCCCGCGCGCAGGACCACTGAACCGACCGCGGACGGATTCGCCGTGGCCGACCTACGCGACTGGGCAACTCGGCGACCTGTGACCGATCTGACCTGTGACCCAACTGACCTGTGACGCGCCTGACCCGAGACTGACCCGACCCAGGGCCATGTCCACGAGATCAGCAAGTGAGGTTGACCTTATACCCTGCGCCCTCGGCGGTCCGGCATCACAGTGGGAGGCCGGGGTGGCGCCGACGCGACCTGCGCCACGGTTCCCTGATCCGGAGTTGGCCGAGTCAGCCGGCGCGGCCGGGGCGGGGGCGGTCGGGACGCACCCGGGGCATGGCGACGGTGGGTGGCAGCCCCGGCGGCAGGGGAGCGGCCATCGAGACCGGGCCGACGGAGTCCGGGCTGGTGGCGACGCTCGCCCCGGGGGCGACGGAGGCGCCGGCTATGACCGGCGCGCTGGGCGCACCCGCGACCGGCCCGGCTGGTAGGCCTGCCACCGGCCCTCCGGGCCGACCCGCGACCGGGCTGGTGGAGACGCTCGCGGCCGGGCCGGCGGCGAGCGTCGCGCGCGGAGCGGTCTCGCTCCGGGCGAGAGGAACCCGACTCAGGGCCACCTCGGCGTCGGGGCCGAGGGCCGGGCGCGGACCGCCTCCCGCCCCGAGACCTACCGTGAGGCCTGCAGCGGGACCTGCCATGGGACCTGCCGTGGGGCTCGTGCCCGGCGGCCGTCCACCCGCGGGGCGGTGATCCACCCGAGGCGCCGGCTCCAGCTCCCGGGGACCGGGCCGCCGCTCGGCCTCGGCCATCCGGCGCGCGATCCGGACGGCCAGCGTGGAGAAGTCGCGGTAGGCGCGCTGTGTGGTCTGCAGGTGGCTTCCGACGATGCCGTCCGACGGGCGCAGCGCGAAGACCGGCCGCCGGGCGAGCTGCGCGAGCGGCATGAGGCTGCGGTAGTGCTGCACCTGGGCCAGGCAGTGCTGATCGACGGCGATGTCGACCGGCACCCGGGGAGCGACGCCGAGGACCTCCTGGGCGTAGACCGTCGGCATGCGGGAGATCCAGCGGCTGTGCGCGCGTGACGGCCGGTCGGAGCGCCCGTGCGGTGTCAGCATGACGTAACCGAGGGGGCGCATACCGCCACCTGGCAGGCCTGTGACGTCACGCGGGGCCCGGGCCAGCCGGTCGGCCCAGCCGTCGCGCCACGCCCGCAGGGCCGGGCCGAGGTTGCGCAGGCCCTGCATGCTGAACAGGTCCGGGGCGAGCGGGACGACGACATGGTCGCTGGCCACCAGGGCGGCCCGGTTGATCACGCCGAGATTCGGGCCGACGTCGATCACCACGATCTCGACGTCGTGCAGGTCGGCCACCGCGCGCACCAGCCGGCCCAGCGCGCTCATGACGCGGAAGGCCCGGGGGTTGCCGGGCCCCTCGAGGCAACGTGGCCAGGCCTGCGAGAGCTCGTCCTCGAAGCCGGAGAGCTCCAGGTCGCCGGGGAGCAGGACGAGGTTGTCGCCGACCAGCTGGCCGGGCGCGGGCGCGATGTCGCCGGTGCCCTCGATCAGCGGGCGCAGCATCCCGTGGATGGTTCGCGCCGGTGCGGCGGACCGCCGGGCCTCGGGGTGCCACAGGCGTTCGAGCGTGTCCTCGTCCAGGAAGGAGGCGGTCAGGTTCGCCTGTGGGTCGAGATCAGCCGCGAGGACGCGCCGGCCGAGGTCGGCGTACATGTTCGCCAGGTGGTAGACGAGGGACGTCTTGCCCACGCCGCCCTTGTTGTTGAAGAACGCGACCACTGCGGCGGACATGCGCCTCCCCGTCGTCGACCGGAGGATCCCGCGGCCCCGGTCGTTCATAGTGGCACGGACGAGACATTCTTCCCGCAGTCGGCGCGCTCGCGGTGCCGATTCGGCAAGTCCGCGGGACGAGACGGCGCGGCCACCGAGACTTGGCAGCCATGACGACCTCACCGCGAGTGCTCTACCACGTCGTGTGCGCGGCGCTGCCCGCGCTGGCCGCCGCGGACTTCGCCACCGAGGCCCGCCGGGACGGCTGGGACGTGTGCGTCGTGACGACGCCGCGGGCCGCCGCCTGGCTGGACCTGCCTGCCCTCGCCGCGGCCACGGGACATCCCGTGCGCACCGACTACAAGTTTCCGGGCCAGCCCGACGTCCTCCCGCCGCCGGCCGCCTTCGTGGTGGTCCCGGCGACCTTCAACACGATCAACAAGTGGGCGGCCGGCATCGCGGACACCCTCGTGCTGGGGCTGCTCACCGAGGCGCTCGGCCTCGGTCTCCCGGTCGTCGCGGCGCCCTGCCTGGCGGAGCCGCAGGCGGCCCATCCGGCCTTCGCGGCGTCGTGCCGCACGCTGCGCGGCGCCGGCGTGCGGCTGCTCGACCGCTGGACGGCGCGCGATCCCGGCCTGGCCGCCGGCGGCTGGGAGACGGCCGACACCCGCCGGGTGCTCGCCGAGCTCCGGTCCGCCGCGGGCTGACGCCAGCCGTCAGCGGTCGTCGAAGAGGGCCCTGTGGACGGTTTTCGCCAGGGCCTCCTGGCCGGCCCGGGTCGGATGGGCGCTGAGACTCCGGCTCGCGCCGAAAAGGCCGATCGGATTCACCCAGGAGTCCTTGGTGCACATTTCATGCCCGCGCAGGGACCGATCGGTCGATACGTACTCGACACCGGCGTCGGACGCCGCTCTGCGGATAGTCCGGTTGAGCGCGTTGTTCAGGCTGGCGAGCTGGCGGCGCTCACTCTTGTCGAGCCATCGGCAGGTGTTGTCGCTCTGGGACCGCGGAACGACGGTGGGATACCCGACGACCACGATCCGGGAGTGCGGCGCCGCGGCCTTCACCTCTTTGTAGGTGGCGACCAGGACGTCGGGAAGCACGTCCTCGACGTAGTCCCGCCGGCGGCGGTCGTCGCCGTCCCAGAAGCACTTCCATGCGACACAGCTGAACATGACCTGGCTGAACCCGGCGTCGTTGCCGCCGATGGTCAGCGTCACCACGTCCGGTGGGGTCGGCAGGGCGCGCAGCTGTTCGAGCTGGGGCGGAGAGCCCCGCTGAGGCTTGGTCATGGCCTCTGTCGTCGCGCCCCCGCACGCCGCGTGCAGGACGTTGGTGGCCGGCGGGTCGAGGGTGGCGAGCAGCCGTGGCCACGCCCCGGCGCTGCGGCGGCAGCTCGCGAAGGCCGCTTCGAACGGGGGCGTTCCCTCACCGGAGGAGTACGAGTCGCCCAGCGCGGCCACGGTCAGCGTTCCCGGGGCCGCGGTCGCCGCCCCGGCCGTCCCCATCGGCGTCCCGAGGAGAACGAACAGTGCGGCCGAGACGAACAGTACCGTCCAGGTGAACGGCGCTGTTCGGTTGAACGTCGCTGTTCGGTTGAACAGTGCCGTCCGGTCGTGCCGGCCGTGCGGGCCGTGCGGGCCGCCGAATCGTGAGGTCGCCCCCGTGCTGTGCCGCATGAGGGAAAGGCTAACCCGGGCACGCCGGTGCCGGACGGTTTCCTGCCCGGAACGGGGATGTAGCTGGCGGCGCGTCACCGGATTACCGCGGAGTCCGGCTGTTCCGTCCGGCGGCGCCCGGATGGTTGTCGGAAATCCGATAGAGACGGCGCGGACCGGGTCTTCCCGGACTTCGCCTCAGCGCGGTTCGGTGTTCTTCTCGAAGACAAGCCGCAGCCCGATCAGGGTCAGGTGCGGCTCGTGATTGTCGAGGGTCTCGCTCTCCTTGATCACCAGCGGGGCCAGGCCGCCGGTGGCGATCGTGGTGGCCGGTGTGCCCAGCTCGGCCCGGATGCGGCGGACCAGCGCGTCCACCTGGCCGACGACGCCGTAGATCATCCCGGACTGCAGTGCCTCGACGGTGCTCTTGCCGATCACCGAACGGGGGGTGGTCAGCTCGACGTTGCGCAGCTGCGCGGCACGGGAGGCCAACGCGTCCAGCGCGACCTCGATGCCCGGCGCGAACGCCCCGCCGAGGAACTCGCCCCGCGCGGACACCACGTCGATGTTCGTGGCCGTGCCGAAGTCGACCACGATCGCCGGGCCGCCGTAGAGGTGGTGGGCGGCCAGCGTGTTCATGATCCGGTCGGCGCCGGCCTCCTTCGGGTTGTCGATGAGGATCGGCACCCCGGTGCGGGTGCCGGGCTCGACGACGACGGTCGGCATCGCCGGGAACGTCCGGCTGACCATCCGGCGGATCTCCCGGAGGGCGGCCGGCACGGTGGAACACACCGAGACACCGCCGATCGGGTGGTCGCCGAGGAGGCCGCGGTAGAGCCAGCCCAGCTCGTCGGCGGTCGCTCTCGGGTCGGTGCGGACCCGCCACGAGTTGGCGAGCTGATCGCCGTCGAAAACACCCAGCACGGTGTTCGTGTTGCCTACGTCGATCGTCAGCAGCATGTTTCGGCCGTCCAGGGTCTGTCCGCTCGGGGGGTGGGGTGCGCGCGGTGCGCGGGCGTCAGCGGGGAGCCGGCACCGCGAGGTCGAAGCCGAGGTCCAGCGCGGGCGCCGAGTGGGTGAGCCCGCCGACGGCGAGGAAGTCGACCCCGGTGGCGGCCACCGCGGCGGCCACGTCGAGGGTGAGCCCGCCGCTCGCCTCCAACAGGACCCCGGCCGGCCGGGCGACGGCGACCGACGCGCGCAGCTCGTCCAGGGACATGTTGTCACAGAGGATCAGGTCGGCTCCGGCGCCGACCGCCTCGACGACCTGCTCGACGGTGTCGCACTCGACCTCGACGGGCAGGTCCGGGTACCGGGCGCGCACCGCGGTGAACGCCGCCGCCACGCCGCCGGCCGCGATCACGTGGTTGTCCTTGACCAGCGCGGCGTCGGCCAGCGACATCCGGTGGTTGCGCCCGCCGCCGCAGCGCACCGCGTACTTCTCCAGCGCGCGCAGCCCGGGCAGGGTCTTGCGGGTGTCGCGGACGGCCGCGCCGGTGCCGGCGACCGCGTCGGCCCACAGCCGGGTCACACTGGCTACCCCGGAGAGGTGGCAGAGCAGGTTGAGCGCGGTCCGCTCGGCGGTGAGAAGCCCACGGACGGGACCACGCACCCGGAGCACCTCCGTGCCCGGAACGACCCGGTCCCCGTCGGCGAGCGTCGGCGTCACGGTGACCGCGGCGCCGAGCAGCACCTCGAACACGGCCGCGGCGACCGGCACGCCCGCCACCACGCCGTCCGCCCGGGAGACCACGGAACCGGTACTGATCAGCGCCGCGTCCACGGTCGCCGCGGACGTCGCGTCGACCGCCCAGGCCGGCTCGCCCACCTGCGGGGCCGCCTCACCACCTGGCGGGGCTGCCTCGTCCGCCGGCCGGGGTGCCCCGCTGACCTGCGGGGACGTGGCCACGGGAAGATCCTCGGCGAGGGCCCGACCGATCACGTCGAGGACTGCCGCCGCCTCCAGCCCCGCGGACTTCAGCCCCGCGAGGACGGCGGCCGAAAGCTGGTCGGGGCCGAGCGGCGGCCCCGGCCGCCCGCCACTCACGCCGACCGCGCCTGGGACGCCGTCGACCGGCCCGACGGGGCTGACGGGGCCTGCGACCGGGCCGACGGGCCCTGCGCCGCGCGTGCCCCGTTCGACCGTTCCTCGGCCGGCGGTGCCTCGTAGGTCACGATCAGCTTCCCCTCCTGATCCAGCCTGGTCAGCACATGCCCGCGCCAGTGCTCGTCGTCGCGGGCGCCGAAGTCCTCGCGCCAGTGGCAGCCGCGGGTCTCGGTGCGCAGCTCCGCCGCCGCGACCAGTGCGGTCGCCACCGTGCGTAGGTTCGTCATCTCCCAGGCCGCCGGCCCGGCCTGCACGGTCGCCCCGCTGACCCGCAGGTCACCGAGGCCGGCGAGCATCTTGGACGTCGCCCGCAGGCTCTCGGCGCTGCGCAGGACGCCCGCCCCGTCGGTCATCACCCGGGCCAGGGCACCGCGCTCGGTCGGATCGGTCAGGCCCGATCCCCGCGCGCCCGTCGGCTCCCCGGTGGACGGCGTGCCGCCAGGTCCGTCCACCGGGCGGACCCCGGGCAGCCCGGCGATGTGCTCGGCGATCCGCGCCGCGAACACCAGCCCCTCCAGCAGGCTGTTGGACGCCAGCCGGTTCGCCCCGTGCACTCCCGTGCAGGCGACCTCCCCGCACGCGTACAGCCCGGGGACGCTCGTGCGCCCCCACACGTCGGTGCGGACCCCGCCACTGGCGTAGTGCGCCGCCGGGGCCACCGGGATCGGCGTGGTCACCGGGTCGATGCCTGCGGCCCGGCACCGGGCGGTGATGGTCGGGAACCGGCGCAGGAGCGTCTCGGTGCCCAGGTGGCGGGCATCGAGGAACAGGTGGCGCACCCCCTGCTCGGCCATCACCCGCGACATCCGCTTCGCGACGACGTCCCGGGGCGCCAGGTCGGCCAGCGGGTGGACGCCGGCCATCACCCGCTGGCCGGCCGCGTCCACCAGCAGCGCGCCCTCGCCGCGCATAGCCTCGCTGACCAGCGGCTGCTGGCCCGACTCGTGCTCAGGCAGCCACAGTGCCGTCGGATGGAACTGGACGAACTCCAGGTCGGTCACGACCGCCCCGGCACGCAGGGCGAGCGCCACCCCGTCGCCGGTGGAGACCGCCGGATTGGTCGTCGACGCGAAGATCTGCCCCATGCCACCGGTGGCCAGGACGATCGCGCGTGCCGTCACGGCGCCGACGCCGTCCCGGCTGCCCTCGCCGAGCACGTGCAGCGTGGCTCCGACCGCCCGCCCGCCTCGGTCCGTGAGCAGGTCGAGGACGAGCGCGTGCTCGAGCACCTCGATGGACGGGTCGGCGCGCACGGCGGCGATCAGGGCGCGCTCCACCTCCAGCCCGGTGGCGTCGCCACCGGCGTGCGCGATGCGATCGCGCAGGTGGCCGCCCTCGCGGGTGAGTGAGAGCGCCCCGTCGGGCTCCCGGTCGAACCGGGCGCCGAGCGCCGCGAGCTCCCGCACCCGGGCGGGACCCTCGGTGACCAGGATGTCGACCGCCACCGGGTCGCACAGGCCGACCCCGGCCACGAGGGTGTCGCGGTGGTGCTCGGCCGGGGAGTCCCCGACGCCCAGGGCCGCGGCGATGCCGCCCTGGGCCCAGCGGGTCGATCCGGCGTCCAGCAGGGCCTTGGTGACCAGCAGGACGCGGCTGTCCGGGCTCGCCGCGCGCGCGTGCAGCACGGTGGTGAGCCCGGCGATTCCGGACCCGATGACCACGATGTCGGCGTGCCTGGTCCAGCCCGGACGGGGCGCGCCGAGTCGGTGCGGAAGAACAGGCACCTCGCTACGCCCCCCCGCCCAGGCCGTGAGCGCCGGCCGGGTCCAGGACGTCGCCCCGCAGGCTGGACGGATCGCCCGGCAGCGCCGCCGCCGGATCACCGCCCTGCCCGATGATCCGGTTCTCCGCGTCGACGAACAGGACCTTCGGGACGTGCCGGCGTGCCTCGGCGTCATCCATGATCCCGTAGGAGATGATGATGACGAGGTCGCCGGGGTGGACCAGCCGGGCAGCCGCCCCGTTGATCCCGATGATTCCGCTGCCGGCCGGGCCGCTGATCGCGTAGGTCTCCAGCCGGGCGCCGTTGTTGATGTCGACGATCGTCACCTGCTCGCCGGGCAGCAGGTCGGCGGCCGCCATCAGGTCGGCGTCGATCGTCACCGAGCCCACGTAGTGCAGGTCGGCCTGGGTGACCGTCGCCCGGTGGATCTTCGAGTTGAGCATGGTCCGGAACACCGGTCAGACCTCCTTGCCCTTGCCGGCGTCGTTGCGAGCCTCGTTGTGGTCTTTGCTGCGGGCTTCGTCGTCGACGGGGCCCGGCCCGGCCCCCGTCAGGACGAGTTCGACGTTGTCGATCAGCCGGGTGTTCCCGACCCGGGCGGCGACCAGCAGCAGCGCCGGCCCGACCTCGACCGGCCCGAGATCGGACGGGTCGGCCAGCGTCAGGTAGTCGACGCCCACACCCGGCTCGGCGGCCAGCACCGACCGGGCCGCGGACAGTACGGCCGCCGCGCCCGCTCCAGCCTGCCCGGTGCCGGCGGACAGTGCCCGGGAGAGCGCCAGCGCGCTGCGCCGCTGCTCCGGCCCAAGGTAGGCGTTTCGGCTCGACAGGGCGAGACCGTCGGTGTCCCGCACCGTCGGTACTCCGACGATCTCCACCGGGAACGCCAGGTCGGCGACCATCCGGCGGATGCAGACGAGCTGCTGGGCGTCCTTGCGGCCGAAGAAGGCCACATCAGGGCGCACGAGGTGCAGCATCGTGCCGACCAGGGTGAGCATCCCGTCGAAGTGGCCCGGCCGGGACGCCCCCTCGAGGACGTCGCCGAGCGGGCCGGCACTCAGGGTGACCAGCGGTGCGGGATCATGGACCTGGGTCGGGGCGTAGACGGCGTCGACACCCTCGCGCGCGCAGAGATCGAGGTCTGCCTCGAAGGTGCGGGGGTAGCGGTCGAGATCCTCACCCGGCCCGAACTGCAGCGGGTTTACGAAGATTGTGACCACCACCTGGTCGGCCCGGCGCCGGGCCGCTCTGATCAGCTCGGCGTGCCCGCGGTGCAGGGCGCCCATCGTCATCACGACGGCGCGCACCCCCCGCGCGGGGCCGTTCCCGACGGGGGACGCGGCGGGTTCGCTCAGCAGGGCGGCGAGCTCGGCGCGGGTGCGGGCGACGGTGGGCCGGCCCGTTCGGACCGGTGATCCGGAGGCGGTGGTCCCGCCCCCCGGTCCGGCTGACGCCGATGGCGAGGTCGGTGCGGCCGGCGAGGGCAGCGAGGTCGGTGCGGCCGGCCCGGAAATCGGGCGGGCGGGCGATTGGGCAGGCATGTGAACAGGCATCTGTCCGTTCCAGTCCTCGGATGGGGTACCGGACGTCGCCGGACACTGTAACCCGCATGCAACCTCCCCCGGCCCGGTCTGTGACCGGGCCGTCTTTCGCCGCGCAAGCCTGGCCGGGACGGCATCGGGCCGGCTCGCGCCGCGGCCGGAGACCCGAGAAGACACACCGCCCCCGGCCGCTACGGCGCGACCGGGGGCGGTGACTGGACGGAATCGGTGACTGGACCTGCGCGGTCAGTCCTGGCGGTGACGGGGGAAGTCGCCCATGCCGGAGAACGGGCCGTGGCCGGCGGGTGCGGGGGGCACGGCGGGCGCGGGGGCCTGCGCCGGGAGCTGCGGCCGGCGGTCACCCGCCGGCACCGGGACGGCCGTCCCCCGGTCGTCGTCGGCGGCGGCGACGGCGGCGGGCCGGCGGCGCCACGCCCGCTCGCCGATCAGCGTCAGGACGGCGGGCATCAGGATCACCCTGATCACGGTCGCGTCCAGCAGGATCGCCGCGCCGAGCCCCACGCCGAGCTGCTTCATGCTCACCTGCGACAGGGTGGCGAAGATGCTGAACACCGCCACCATGATCACGGCCGCGCTGGTCACCACCCCCGCGCTACGCCGGACCCCGACCAGCACCGCGTCGCGCATCGGCAGGCCCGAGTCGTAGGCCTCCCGGACCCGGCTGAGCACGAACACCTGGTAGTCCATGGACAGGCCGAACAGGATCACGAAGAGCATCAGCGGCAGCCAGTTGGTGATGGCCCCGGTCGAGGTGTAGCCGAGCAGGCCGTCCGCCCAGTGATGCTGGAACACCACCACGAGCAGGCCGTACGCCGCGGCCACCGACAGCAGGTTCAGCGCGACGGCCGCCGCGGCGACGATGGCGCTGCGGAACGCGGCCAGCAGCAGCAGGAAGGCCAGGACCAGCACGAACCCGATCACCAGCGGGGTGCGCCCGTTGAGCTGGGCGTTGAAGTCGGCCGAACCGGCAGTCCACCCGGTGACGTCCGCCGACATCCCGGAGACCGGGTCGATCGTGCTGGGGATGATCTCCCCGCGCAGCGTGTCGAGCACCCGCAGCGAAGCGTCGTCGGTGCCCTCGCCGGCGATCGGGATCGAGATCTTGGCGACCTGGCCGTCCGCGCTGATCTCGGTGGTGATCGGTTCGTACATCATTCCGCTGGCCAGCGCCCGCTCGCGCAGCGCGTCGATGGCTCCCACCGCCTGCGGCGCCCGCACGTCGGCGGCCGAGACCACGACGACCGCGGCCGTCTGCTCGCCCGGGAAGGCCGCCTGGACCCGATCGTAGGTCTGCATGATCGGAAGATCGTCGGGGATGTCGTCCATGCCCGGTTCGACGGTCCGCAGCCCCAGGGCGGGCACTGCCAGCAGGATCAGCAGCCCGCCGGTGACCACCGCGACGATGCCGGGGCGGCGCAGCAGCCGTCCCGTCAGGCCGGGCCGGGTCAGATCGACGCCAGCGGTGCCGGCGACGCTCGTGGTGCTCGTGGTGCTCGTGGTCTTCCTGTCCGCGCCCGGGGCGCTGGCGGCGGCGGCGCGGGCGTCGGCGCGGCGGTGCCAGGGCAGCCGCAGGAGCTCGACCCGGTCACCCAGCCAGGACAGCACCGCCGGCAGCACCGTGAGCGAGCCGAGCACCGCGATCAGCACCACGATGACCGTGCCGCCGGCGATCCCGCTGAACACGCTCAGCCCGGTCAGCAGCAGGCCCGCCATCGAGACGGCGACCGTCAGCCCGGACACCAGAACGGCGTGACCCGAAGTGTCCGCGGCGATCTCCAGCGCGCGTTGCGGGCTGTGCCCGGCGGCCCGCTCCTCGCGCTCGCGGCGGATGTAGAACAGGGCGTAGTCGACGCCGACCGCCAGGCCGATGAGCAGCATGACCGAGGTCGCGGTCTCGTCCGTGGGCAGCAGCCGGCTGGTGAAGGCGACGACACCCAGCGCCCCGACGAACGCGGTCAGCGCGAGCACGACCGGCACCAGCGCGGCGACGACCGCGCCGAAGACGGCCAGCAGAATGCCGAGGGTGAGCGGGATGGCGAGCAGCTCGGCCCGCTTGAAGTCCTTGCCGATCGTGTCGCCGAGCGCCTTGTCGGCACTCGCCTCGCCGACCTCCTCGACGAGCAGCCCCGGATGCTCGTCGGCCGCGGCCGCGACGGCGGCCAGCACCGGGTCGATCCGGTCGGTGGCGGTGTCCTCGTCACCGCGCATCTCGAAGGTCACCATGACCGAACGACGGTCGTTGGACACCAGCCCGGGGTTCGCCTCCACCCCGGGCAGCGCGATCGGCGCCCGCAGGTTGGTCACCTCACCGGTGCCGTCGAGCCGCGCGGCGACGTCCGCGAGGGCGGCCCGCAGCTCGGGGTCGGCGAGCAGCTCCTCGGGGCTGGCAGCCTGCGCCGGCCGCTGGATCAGCACGTTCTCGTTGGCGGGGGAGGTGAACCCGTGCGCGTCCAGGGTGCTCTGGGCCCGCCCGTCCTCACCGACGCTGTAGTCGTCGTCACCGAGGGTGCTGGTCCCGATCAGGCTCCCCAGCAGAGTGACGAGCACGACGCCGAGGATCCAGCCGCCGATGGCGAGGCGGCGGTGCCGCACGCTCCACCGGGCCGCGCGGGCGGCCAGGTGGGTGGCGTGCGTGGGGCTGTCGGGGGACGCGCCGGTCGGCGCGGCCCGGTGAGCATGGCGTGGGCCGCGGTCGGCCGGCCCGTCCGAGGCGCCGGACCCCGACGGGGCGGGTGAGCGGCGCGGCGTCGATGCTGTCGGAGGTCTCGTGCGCATGGAACGACGATCTCGTTCCGACCGTTCCTGGTCACTGCGGAGAGCTACCAGGTTTGAGGTGCCGAAATCCTCCGGCACCCGGTGGGGTTCGCTCGCGACCCCAGGTGGGGCTAACCCCCGGCCGGCGGGGTGGTCACGCGGTGGACAGGTAATCCTTGAACGAGATCCCGGTCAGCCGCTCGTAGGCCTCGACATAGCGGGCGCGCGTCGACTCGACGATGTCGTCGGGCAGCTCCGGTGCCGGCGGGTTGCGGTCCCACCCCGTGCTGACCAGGTAGTCGCGGATGAACTGCTTGTCATAGGACGGCTGCGTGCCGCCCGGCGTCCAGGCGTCCGCCGGCCAGAACCGGGACGAGTCCGGGGTGAGTACCTCGTCGGCGAGCCGCAGCACGCCGTCCGCGTCGTGGCCGAACTCGAACTTGGTGTCGGCGAGCAGGATCCCGCGCTCGGCGGCCAGATCACTGGCCCGCCCGAAGATCTGCAGGGTGAGCCGCTCAAGCTCGGCCGCCAGCTCCGCGCCGACCCGGCCGGCCGCGTCGTCCCGGCTGATGTTCTCGTCGTGCTCCCCGATCGGTGCCTTCGTCGACGGCGTGTAGATCGGGTTCGGCAGCCTGCTGCCATCCTCCAGGCCGGCGGGGAGCGGATGGCCGCTGACGGTGCCGGAGCTCCGGTAGTCCTTCAGGCCGCTGCCGGTCAGGTAACCGCGGGCGACGCACTCGATCTGGACCATGTCGAGCCGGCGGCACAGCATCGAGCGCCCGCGCAGCTGCTCGGCGTAGGGCGCGAGTTCCGCCGGGTACTCGTCCACACTCGAACTGATCACATGGCTCGGGACGAGATCACCAAGCTGGTCGAACCACCACAGGCTGAGCCCGGTGAGCACCGCGCCCTTGTCGGGGATCTCCGTGGGCAGCACGACGTCGAAGGCCGAGATCCGGTCGCTCGCCACGAGCAGCACCGCGTCATCCCCGACCGCGAACAGCTCACGCACCTTCCCCGAGCCGAGATGCGTCAGCCCGGCGAACTCCTCATGTGTCAGCGGCATGGTCCGACCGTACCGGTAGCCTCCTGCCCGGGACGCCCGCTCAACGTGCCTCTTCGTGATGCCCCCGCTCGGTTGCCCGGCGGCGGACCCGGGCCGGGGCGACCGGCCCGGGGTCCTGGTCGGGATGCGGATGCCGGCAGCCGCCGGCAGCATGTCGCCTTGTGGCGAGCGCCGGGGGCACCGCGGGCGGTTCAACGGCCGACGGCGTCTTCCGCGCCGCGGCCCGGGCCATCCTCTTCCCGCCAACCGGTCATCCCCGGCACGCCGTCTACGGGACGGTGCTGGCCGCCGGCCTGATCGCCGCCCAGGACCCTGATCAGGACTCGGCCGCCGAGATCATCGCCGCGGTCGCCACGACAATGGTCGTCTTCTGGCTGGCACACGGCTACGCCCACGCCATCGGCCACCGCGTCCGGCACGACACCGGTGACGGCATCGGGCGCGTAGCCGATCGCCGAGCCGACGCCGACGCCGACGCCGACGCCGACGCCGACGCCGACGCCGACGCCGACGCCGACTCCGGCGCCGGCTGGTCTGGCGCCCGGCGCGCGCTGGTCGAGAACTGGCCGATGGTCCGGGCCTCGTTCCTGCCGCTCGCCGTGCTGGCAGTCGCCCGTGCGGCCGGCGCGAGCGTCAGTGACGCGCAGGAGGCGGCACTGTGGACCTCGCTGCTGCTGCTCTGCGCGTGGGGCCTGTTCTCCGGGCGCGCGGGAGGCCTACGCCGCTGGCGACTCGCCGGCTACACCGCGGGAATCGCCCTACTCGGCATCATTCTGATCGGCCTGGAGGTCGCCATCCACTGACCGTTGCCCAGAAGTAGCCGGCAACCGGCCAGGCGTGGCCGGTATTCGGGCATCCGCGAAGGTGCGGTGTGGGGGGCGGGTGGCTGGGATCCGGGTCGGTCCGGGCTGGTCCGGACCGATTCTGGCGCTCGGCTACTCGCCTTTTCGTTTCTTTCTCGCCGTTTCGGGTGGCTTTTCCGGTGGAACCCTGCCTGAAAGAGCGAGAAGGATGCCAAAGGGCGAGCAGGCTACCGGGGTGTGCGGCGTCGACCCGTGATCTCCGATCTCCGGGCCCCCGATCCCTGATCCCGGAGGCCCGATCCCGGAGGTCCGGAGGCTGGGCCCCTGGCCCCCAGGTCCAGAGGCTGCCGGCCCCGGGTTCCGAGGCTCCCCGGCCCCCGAGCACAGAGGTCGCCGGGCCCCAGGGGTCGCCGGGGTGTACGAGGCCCGGGGTCGAGACCTCCGGGGCTGCCCCCGGCCCTTCGTCTCGCCGGCGCCTGCCCGGGATCCCTACCTCTGAAACCGGAAGACAAAAATATTGGGAAATCGTATTCGTGCTTATATCTTTAGTGCGCCTGACGGTTGGCTATCGAAGAATTTTCAGCCAGATCATCGATCGAGGGCTGGATATCGGCGCACGGCTGGATTTGCTCCTGGCACCGTGGAAGTCATGAGTCGCCACGACCCCGCGCTTGCTCGGGCCCTGGCGGTCGCGTGCCGCCAGAAGGGTGCGCTCACGCGCGTACAGGCGCGTTGTGCCGGCCTTACCGACCATCGCCTACATCAGCTGGTCCAGAACGAGGACTGGCTCAATCCCGTCCAGGGCGGATATGTCGTCCCCACCTGCGACACTTATCTTGGGCGCTGTCAGGCGGCGCTGCTCGTCCTGCCGTGCGCCACCCTCTGCGGCCTGACGGCAGCGCGCCTGCACGAGTTCCCAACCCTGCCGCCGTGCTCGGACGACGAGCCGATCCACCTGCTCCTGCCACCCGGTTCCTCGCGGCGGCGGAACAAGGGCGTCGTGCTGTGGTATGACGCGATGTCCGCCGAACAGCAGGAGCAGGTGCACGGCCTGCGGGCGACGAGTGCGGCCCGCACGCTCGTCGACCTGCTGGCGTCGGGATCACGTGACACCGCGGCCAGCCTGCTCGACCATGCGGCCGAGGGCGGCCTCGTCGCGCCCGAGGAGCTCGACGAGCTGCGCGGCGCCCTTGACACCCAGCCCGAGGCGACTCGGCCGGACCCCGTCCGGCCCGACACCTGACCTCGGCTTTCACCCGTTGCCCCCGACCCGACCCGACCGGCCTGGGCCAGGCCGGACCGGGTAGGGCCAGGCCCTTCCGTCCGGTCCGGCCCCGGTACGTCCGCTTCGCCTAGAGCGCCGGTCAGGTAGTCAGGCTGCCTGTTGATCGTTCCTGTGGCGGGCGATGACGTGGAGGTTGTGGACGACGGCGGTGCGGCGTAGGTCGAACAGGTTCTTGCGCTGTCCGTGGTAGCGAGCGCGGCGGCCTTGCCAGTGGCCGACGTGGGCGAGGGTGTGTTCGACCTTGGTGCGTTCGCGTAGCCGGGCGCGGCCGGTTGGTGTCACCTGGCGTTTGCGGAGTTCAGCCAGG
>NZ_SJXI01000067.1:0-51885 GCF_004337455.1 Parafrankia sp. BMG5.11
CTAACAGCCGACTGTCTACGCTGCCGACGGCATACGCGCTCTAGTACGGTCTCGTAGGCTCGGCGATGCGCATAAGCGAGCCCGGCGAAGGCTCCCCGACCGCCTGTCACCGGCCGCTGCCCGGCTTCCCCGGGGCCCCGCAGGCCTGCCCACGGTGGGTCTCTCCCGGCGAGTTCCGGCGATTGCCTCCCGGCGTCGCCGCTTCAGGACTGCTACCCCATATCGAGCGCCCCGACACCCGTGCCCACGGGGAACATCCGTGGCCGGGTATCGCACGCTTCGACGTCCATGGCCGGGTATCGGTGTTCTCGCGGTTGCCTGCTGCGCCCAGGTGGCTTCCGATGCGCCCGAGAGCTGCCGGCTCGCGTTTCAGGGCCGTGGACGTCCGCCCGCCGCCTCGGAGCGCTCGGCCGCCCACCGTGCCCAGCCGGCCAGGGCCTCGTACAGCCGCGCTCCGCCCTCGATCGCCAGGCGCAGCGACCGGTTCTGTGGGGTGTCGGGGAAGTCGCCGCGGTCGGTGGCCTGCGCGTAGGCGCGGTACCGGCCGGCCGCCGACGCGAAGAACTCGGCCTCGCGCACCAGGTGCTGGTTGAGGTCCGCCGGTTCCATGAGCCAGAAGAAGAACGACCGCAGCAGCGACTGGAGCCGCATGGTGTGGTCGACCTCCGACGGCTCACGCAGCCAGCGCCTGATCTCGTCCAGGCCGGAGTCGGTGATCCGGTAGGCCTTGCGGCCGCGGGGGCCCTCGCTGTCGATCTCGATCAGGCCGTCGCCGGCGAGCCGGCTCAGCTCCCCGTAGATCTGCGGGTGCCCGGCCGGCCAGACGGCGCCCAGCACCTGCTCGAATCGCCTCGTGAGGTCGTAGCCACTGGCCGGACCCTCCGCGAGCAGCCCCAGCAACCCGTGACGTAGCGACACTCAGACACCTCCCGCTCCCAGTTCGACACCGAGCGTAACCGTCGGTGGCGCGGACTGCCCCTGCTCAGGAGCCGGGGGCGGCGGGACCGGGAGAGGCTTCGGCCGGGAGACGACCTCAGCGCCCCGGGAACGGCGACGGCCGGGTGCGGCCCTCCGGACAGAGAGGGAACGCACCCGGCCGTCCTGCGCCCGGTCGGGACGGCCCGGTCGCGGGCCGTCCCGGATGGAGCGGCTCGGCTGGTCAGCCGGCCTTGTGCTTCTGGATCTCCTCGGTGAGCTGCGGGACGACGTTGAACAGGTCACCGACCAGTCCGTAGTCCGCGAACTCGAAGATCGGGGCCTCGGGGTCCTTGTTGACCGCCACGATCGTCTTCGAGGTCTGCATGCCGGCCCGGTGCTGGATGGCGCCGGAGATCCCGACCGCGATGTACAGCTGGGGCGACACCGTCTTACCGGTCTGGCCGACCTGGTTCTGGTGCGGGTACCAGCCGGCGTCGGTCGCGGCGCGCGAGGCGCCGACGGCCGCGCCGAGGGTGTCGGCCAGCTTCTCGACCAGCGCGAAGTGCTCGGCGGCACCCAGGCCACGGCCGCCGGAGACGACGACCTGGGCCTCGGTGAGGTCCGGACGGCCGGACTTCGCCTCGACGACGCGGTCCACGATCTTCGCGCCCTTCGCGGCGTCGGAGATCGCGATGTCGACCGGGGTCTCCACCGGGGTCGTCGGCGCGGCCTCGGGTGCGGTCGAGTTCGGCCGGACGACGACGATCGGGGTGCCCTTGGTGACCTTCGAGTTGACGATCGTCGAACCGCCGAAGATGCCCTGGGTGGCCGTCAGGTCGGAGGTGAGCGCGGTGGCGTCCCAGATCAGGCCGGAATCCGTGCGGGCGGCCGTGCGGGCCGCGACCTCACGGGAGTCCGGCGTGGCCGCGGCCAGGACGGCTGCGGGCGAGACGTCCGCGACCAGCTTCGACAGGACCTCGGCCGCCGGCGCCCCGATGTAGTCGGCGACGTCTTCGGACTCGACCAGGTAGACCTTGGCCGCGCCGTACTGGGCCAGGTACTCCTTCGCCTTGGCGTAGCTGCCCGGGCCGCCGAGGAACACCGCCGACGGCTCGCCGATCGTGCGGGCCAGCGTCAGCAGCTCGGCCGTGACCTTCTTCGGCTCGCCATCGCTGTGCTCGACGAGTACAAGAACTTCAGCCATCGAACAACAACCCCTCAGATGAGCTTCTGGGCCGCGAGGAACGCAGCGACCTTCGCGCCGCCATCGCCCTCGTCCTTGACGATGGTGCCGCTCTGGCGCGGCGGTGCCGGCTGCGCGTCGACAACCGTGGACGTCGCCCCGGCGAGGCCAACCGAGCCCGCGTCGAGACCGGCGTCGGCGGCCGAGAGCTTGGTCAGCGGCTTCTTCTTGGCCGCCATGATGCCCTTGAACGAGGGGTAACGCGGCTGGTTGATCTTCTCGACCACGCCCACGACGGCCGGCAGGGTCGCCTCGACGAGCGCGTAGCCGTTGTCGGCGAGGCGCTCGACGGAGACCTTGTTCGCGCCCGGGTCGACCGTGACCTTGCGGGCCTGCGTGAGCTGCGGCAGACCGAGACGCTCCGCGAGGAGGGCGCCCATGACGCCGCCTCGGGCGTCGGAGGCCTCCGAGGAGGTGATGATCAGGTCCGGCGAGAGCGTGGAGATCACCTTCGCCAGCGCGGCGGAGGTGGCGAGGGCGTCGGAGCCGTGCAGCGACTCGTCGGTCAGGTGCACCGCCTTGTCGGCGCCCATCGAGAGAGCCTTGCGGATCGTCTCGACGGCCTTCTCCGGCCCCATCGTGACGACCGTCACCTCGCCGCCATGGGCTTCCTTGATCTTCAGGGCCTCTTCGACCCCGTACTCGTCCATCTCGTTCATGACGTTGTCGACGCTCTTACGGTCGACCGTCTTGTCCGAGGCGTCGAGCTTCTTCTCCGCCCAGGTATCGGGAACCTGCTTGACGGTAACCACGATGTTCACGCCTTGGGGCCTCCGTAGCCAGCAATATCGATGTCGGTCCTCCACGCATCGTCGCATCTGACGCCCTGACATGCCCGATGATCGGCGCCGTGATGCAGGCCGCAATCCGCCCGCTCCGGGCATGCCAGCCCGGCGGCGACGGACATCCGGGAGACATCATCCGGACACAACGGCGCCGGCCGGCGCAGCCTCGACCGGCGTATCGCGACACGGCCGCCCACCCACGGCGACGGCCACCGACCGCGCGCGGCGGCGGGACGGGTAACGCCCACCGGGCGCGTCCGCGGGCGGACCGATCTGACGGATCGGCCATCGACGCCGCCCGGCACCGCCGCGACAGCGGCCTGGTTTGCCATGATGTCTCCCACTTCGACCGCCCCTACCGCAAGAGGCCCGGGTCCCACCATGACCGTGCATTCCGGCCCACTACTGCACACCCTCTTCCTGAATGTGTGACCAATCGGCTACTTTCTGCCCCATGAGGTAGCCGAGGGCCTGGTAAAGGCCCATCCGGCCACATCGAGCAGACGGGGGTCCGATGGTCGCGGAAGAACTCATGGTGGCTGGGCCGCCCCTGGCCCTGTCGGGCCCGATCCGGCCGGGCCGCCTGTCGGCCCGTATCTCCCCGGACCACACCTCCCCGGAGATCATCCCGCCGGACCGCATCTCGACAGCGCAGTCCGCCGCCGACATCCCGGGCACGCACATCCCGGCCACCCAGCTCCCGAACAACCAGGTCCCGGCGCCGTCGATGGCATCCACCGGGCGCGCCAGGCCGACGGCGAAGGCTGCCGCGGGCAAGGCCGGCGGCGGAACGTCCACCGGCGCGGGTGGCGCTGGCGGCGCCAGCAGCACCCGCGCAGGCGGCACCAGGGGTGCCGGTACCAGCCCCGACACCGGCGAATCCGGCACGCCGACCCTGTTCTCCCGCCTGCTCGCCGAGGCCAACGTCTCCGACACCCGCTTCGCACGTCAGGTCAACAACCGCGCCCGATCCCAGCGCCGCATCGAGCTCGGCCTGGCCCGGACGACCGTCGGGCACTGGCGCCGCGGCATGCGGCCCCGGGACCCGATGGTCGCCGAGCTGGCCGCGGCCGAACTCTCCGCCCTCGTCGGCTACCCGGTGACCCCCGCCGACCTCAGCTGGCGGGGCGAAGCCAGTGAACGCGACGACCTCGGCCTCGCCGTCGCGGACATCCCCGACGACACCCTGCGGACGCTCGCTGGACTTTCGGGACGAGACATGCGGCGACGTGACGTCCTACATGACGGGGCGGCCTTCGTCGCCACCGCCTTCGCCGACCCCGTGCTGTCCAGCCTCACCGGCATGATCCGCCGGATCAGCGCGGACGTCCCGTCCTCCCCGTCCGGCGGAGCGATGATCCGGGACATGACCGAGACGTTCCGCCGCCTGGACGCCCGGTTCGGCAGCAGTGAGATCCGCCCCCAGGTCGTGACGTTCCTGCACGACCGGACGCGGGCGGCCGTGGCAGGACCGGCCGACACCGACACCTTCGGCGCCCTCGCAGAGCTGGCCCAGTTCAGCGGCTGGCTCGCCCAGGACTGCAACCGCCAGGCACTGGCCCAGCGCTACTACATCCAGGCACTCACGCTGGCCGAGCACGCCGACGACGTCATGATGGCCGGCCGGGTGCTGTCCGCGATGAGCGACCAGTCCGCGGCCCTGGGGCACAACCGGCACAGTCTGTCCCTGGCGCGCGCGGCGATCGACCGGTCCGCCCGGCAGTCCGCGCCGGCCGTGCAGGCGATGCTGCAGGACAAGCTGGCGTGGGCCCTCGCCCGCAACGGCGACGAGGCCGGCTGCATGCGTGCCCTGGACGCGCTGGAGCGCACGATCTCCCGCGAGCCCGGCGACGCCCCGTCCTGGGCCGGGCACTACAACATCGGCGACGTGGCCGAGTGTCAGGGCCACTGCTTCCTCCTGCTGGGCCGGGCGGAGATGGCCGAGAAGCGGCTGCTGGAGGCACGTGACCTGCAGGGTCCGGCGCGGGCCCGGACCCGCGCGTACGCAGAGGCGGACCTGGCGCTGTCCTACCTGAAACGCCCGCGCCCCGAGCTCGAGGCGGCCCTCGAAGCCGGGTACCGGGCGGTTGAGGTGGCCGGTCCGGTGTCCTCCACCCGGATCGTCAACAAACTCGCCGAGCTGGACCGGACGATCGCCGGCTTCTCGAAAGCCGTCGCGGCCCGTGAGTGGCGCTCACGCGCCGCTGGTCTCGTGCGACCTTCCCCGCAGCGGCCGGAACCCGCCGTCGGCTGACCGGCGTGGACCGGGCACCCTATGTCCGGTGAGCCCCGCGAAGGGCATCGGCCGCCGCATCGGCCGACGCGCCCCCACCTCCAGCAACGGCACCAACATCGGCGGAGCTACCGACAGCGGCGGAAGCCGCGGAGGTGACGGCGGTGGGAGCGGCGGCGGCAACGGCGGAAGCGGAAGCGGCGGGGGTGACGTCGGTGCCGGGACGGGCACGGGCATCGGCGCGGGCGACATCCCGGCGATCCCGTCCGACCCGCCCGGCCGGGCAGGCGGGACGCATCCGCCGGCCCGGATCGCCCTGGTGCTCGCCGCCTGGGTCGTCACGGTGGCGCTCGCCGTCATCGCCGCGGTGCGCCTCGTCCACCTCGACGACGCGTTCGCCTGGCCGTTCGCCTCGTTCAACGCGCTGACACCGCTGCTGTACCTGCCGGTCTACGCGGCGCTCGCGATCGGCTTCGCGCTGCGGCGCAACCTGCTCATGATCTTCTGTGCGCTGCTCGTAGTCGCCCACCTGGTCTGGGCGCTGCCCGAGGTCCTCCCCGGCGACGCCGACGACGTCCCGCAGGGCTCGGCCCGGCTGCGGGTGATGAGCGCGAACCTGCTCTACTCCAACACCGAGGCCGGCCGGCTGGGCCGGCAGATCGAGGCCGCCGACCCCGACGTCCTGGTGCTGGTCGAGCTCTCGCCGCTGACGTTGGCGGACGTCCAGGCGTCAGGTGCACTGAAGGAGTACCGGTACTCCGAGGTCCACCCGCAGGACGGCGCGTTCGGCTCGGCGGTGTTCTCCCGCTTCCCGCTGTCGGACACGGCGGCACCCGAGGTGGCCGGCAGCATGTCACTGCGCACGACGGTGCGGGTCGACGAGCGCCGCTCCTTCGTCATGTACGCGGTGCACACGATCTCGCCGACCAGCGGGGACTACGCGAAACGGTGGCGCGCCCAACTCGACCACCTCCGCGAGGACGTCGAGACGTCGAAACTGCCGGTCGTGCTCGCCGGCGACTTCAACGCCACCCGCGACCACCGTCCGCTGCGCCGGCTGCTCTCCGCCGGTGTGCGCGACGCCCACGACGTCCTCGGCGCCGGTTGGACACCGACCTGGAACGCGAAAACGGTCGCGTTCCCACCGGTGCTGCGGATCGACCACGTCCTCGCGTCACCGGCCTTCGCGGTCACCGGCTACCAGGTCGGCTCCGAGTTCGGCAGCGACCACAAGCCGGTGACCGCCGACCTGGCCCTACGCTGACCAACCCGGCCCCGGGCCTGCACTGACCGAGCCGGGCCGAGCCTCGCGCCGGCCGGCCCGGACCGCAGACCGAGCCGGGGCCGATGTCGGGTGCTGCGACGGCTAGCTAGCGGCCGACGAAGTCGGCCTTGCCCGGGCCGCGCTCGATGAACGAGTCCATGCCGTGGCGGCGGTCCTCGGTACCGAACAGGCCGATGAACAGCGCCGACTCCAACCGCAGCGCCTCGGAGAGCGCGAGGTCGCCGCCGTCGTCGATCGCCTGCTTCGCCGCGGCCAGTGCCAGGGCGGGCCCCGTGACGAAGCGACCCGCCATCCGCAGGGCCTCGGCGTACACCTCATCGGCCGGGACGACCTTGTCGGCCAGCCCGATCGCCTCCGCCTCGGCGGCCCGCACCTGCCGGCCGCTGAAGACGAGATCCTTGGCCCGGGCCGGCCCGACGAGCCGCGGCAGGCGCTGCGTGCCACCGGCGCCCGGGATCACACCGAGGGTGATCTCGGGCAGCCCGACCTTCGCGTTCTCGGCGAAGACCCGGAAGTCGGCACACAGCGCGAGCTCCAGGCCGCCGCCGAGGGCATAGCCCGTGACGGCCGCGACGACCGGCTTCGGGATACGCGCCACCAGGTCGAAGGCCGCGGCCAGATCGCGGACCCAGCCGGTGATGCCAGCGACGTCCAGCCCCGCCATCTCCTTGATGTCCGCCCCGGCGGCGAACACCTTCTCGCCGCCGTAGATGACAACGGCCCGGACGTCCGCCCGGGCGGTGGCCTCGAGGGCGGCGGCGCGCAGCTCAGCGGCAAGCGCCGCGTTGAGCGCGTTCATCGGCGGCCGGTCCAGCCTGATCGTCCCGACACCGTCGGAGACCTCGAGCCGCACGACCGCCATCGCCAAACCTCCGCATCGTCGCGAAACCATGAATCCTCATCACGATTCCGCGCATCCGTGAGCCACCCGCCCGCCGGAGACTCCCCCGCCGGGCCGCAGCCAACACTAGACGAGTAGGCCTCCACGTTCAGGCCGCCAACAACCACCCCAAGACCACACTCAGCCCACGCCCTTCCCCGGCGAGAGCCTGCCCGAGGCACACAAGCTCCCCCAGGCGCCGAAGGCCCTGAAGCCGGGCCGGGACCACGCCAGATGGGGCACCTCGGGCCCGGGTGGGGGCCGACAGGGTCCGGGCGTCGGCCAACTGGGTGCGCCGCGGGACGGGAAGTGACGCCGGTCACTTGGGATGGGTGGAGGTGAGAGTTCGGGGGACCACCGGATGATGTGGCGGTTAGCGTCGTTCCCATGATCCGCCCCGGCTCGGCCACCCCGCTCGGCGTGTGGTGGGACGGCGAGGGAGTCAACGTCGCCGTCGTGGCGCCCGGTGCCGACGCGGTGGATTTCTGTGTGTTCGACGGCCAGAACGGCTCGGGCGGCCAGAACGGCTCGGGCGCCACCGGCCGCACCGACCTCGGCACCGACCCGGTCCGCGGAACGGACGGTGGCGCGGAGACCACTTCAGGTGGTGAGACGCGGTACCGGCTTCCCGAACGGGACGGCGGTGTCTGGCACGGTTACATCCCCGGGGTGGGCCCGGGGCAGGCCTACGGCCTGCGGGCTCATGGGCCGTACGCGCCCGGGCGCGGCGAGCGGTACAACCCGGCGAAGCTGCTGCTCGACCCCTATGCGCGCCGGGTCACGGGAAGCTTCGTGCCCCATCCGGCGGTGCACGGGTATGTGGCCGGCGATCCCTACGGGCAGGACCCCGACGACCGGGACTCGGCACCGTATGTGCCAAAGGGCGTCGTGACCGGACCCGTCACGCGGCCTCCCGCGGGATCCGTCACGGGGTCTGCCGCCGGGTCCGTCACGGGGCCGGACCCGGCCGCGAACAGGCCGCGGACGGCCTGGGCCGACACGATCCTGTACGAGCTGCATGTCCGGGGCTTCACCATGCTTCACCCGGGGGTGCCCGAGCGGCTGCGCGGGACCTACGCCGGCCTGGCGCATCCGGCGGTCGTCGACCACCTGCTGCGGATCGGTGTCACCGCGGTCGAGCTGCTGCCCGTCCACGCGCACATCTCCGAGACGACGCTGCTGGAGAACGGCCGATCCAACTACTGGGGCTACAACACGCTGGCGTTCTTCGCCCCGCACCCCGGCTACGCGGCCACGGACGACCCCGTCGCCGAGTTTCGCGCCATGGTCGCCGCGCTGCACGACGCGGGTATCGAGGTGTTGCTCGACGTCGTCTACAACCACACCGCCGAGGGCAGCGAGCGCGGGCCGACACTGAGCCTGCGCGGCCTGGACAACATCGCCTACTACCGCGTCGAACCCACCGACCCGCGCCGCTACCGCGATGTCACCGGCTGCGGGAACACCGTCGACGCCACGTCGCCGCACGTCGTGCGCCTGATCTGCGACTCGCTGCGGTACTGGGTGTCCGAGATGGGGGTGGACGGGTTCCGCTTCGACCTGGCGACGGCGCTCGCGCGGTCACCGGACGGGTTCGAGCCGGCCGCGCCGCTGCTGACCGCGATCCAGGCCGACCCGCTGCTGTCCTCGGTCAAGCTGATCGCCGAGCCGTGGGACCTCGGCTGGGGCGGGTACCAGGTCGGCGCGTTCCCGGCGCCGTGGGCCGAGTGGAACGGCCGGTTCCGCGACACCCTGCGTGACATCTTCAGCGACCGCACCGGCAGCGTGGCGGATCTCGGGTACCGGATCACCGGCTCGTCCGACATCTACGAGCATTCGGGACGCCGGCCCTGGGCCTCGGTCAACTTCGTCACCGCGCACGACGGTTTCCCCCTCGCCGACCTGGTCTCGTACAACGAGAAGCACAACGAGGCCAACGGGGAGGGCAACCGGGACGGGGAGTCGGAGAACCGGTCGTCGAACCACGGCGCCGAGGGACCGACGGACGACCCGAAGATCCTCACGAACCGCCGCCGAGCCCGCCGGGCCCTGATCAGCACGTTGCTGCTGTCGGCCGGTGTGCCGATGCTGCTCGCCGGCGACGAGCTGGGACGTTCGCAGGGCGGCAACAACAACGCCTACTGCCAGGACAACGCGGTCTCCTGGCTCGCCTGGCCGAACGGAACGGCAGGAACCCCCGAGGCCGGTGGGCCCGGCGAGGTGCCGGCCGGCGAGGTGCCGGCCGCGGATCCGGCAGGTCCCGATCCGGCGCTGGTCACGCTGGTGGGCGGGCTGAGCAGACTGCGACGGGCCGCGCCGGTGCTGCGGCGGCAGCGGTTCTTCCGCGGTGGCGCGCCGACCCCGCAGCGGCTGCCCGACATCACCTGGTTCCGGCAGGACGGCGCGGTGATGTCGGCCGCGGACTGGAACGCCCCGCAGGTGGCGATCCTGGTGGCGCACCTGGCCGGGGAGGGCATCGAGTGGACCGACGCCGCGGGCACGCCGATCACCGGGGAGAGCCTGCTGCTGGTCATCCATCCTGAGGGCGAGGACCGGACGGTCGTGCTCCCCGGGGCGCCCTGGGCGACCTGGTACGACCTGCTGCTCGACACCGCCGCGGACGACCTCGCCGGGTTCCCGGACACGATCACCGAGCCCCGCCGGACGCTGGCGGCCGGCGCGCAACTCGACGTGGCCGGACGAACAGTCCTCATCCTGCGGGCCCTCGGCGGCTCCGATTGCAGTGTGGCGGCCGAGTGAGTCCACGATGACACTCGGCCACCACACCGGCCGCCCTGGGCCCGGAGGCCGGAGGCCCAGGGCGCGGGGGTGGGTCAGGGGTTTGTGACCAGGCCGAGTTCGGCTGGGCTTGCGGTGAGGCGATGGCGGGGCAGGACTCGCACCGTGTAGCCGAAGGGGCCGGTCCGGCCGAGCGGGATCGTGCCCTCGTACCGGTGGCCGTGGCCGCCCTCCCCCTCACCCACGTCGGTCAGCGGGAGCGTGCCGGGCGCCATGATGCGGTCGGTCTCGTCCACCCGGCCGTAGGAGGCGATCACCTCGACGTCGGCCGGGTCGAGCCCGCCGAGGTCGACCGTCGCCCGCACGACCAGCGACTGGCCCACCTGGGGGGTGTCCCCGAGCCCGGCCGAGTCGACGTTGAGCACGTGGACGCCCGACCAGGCGCTGCGCACCCGGTGCTTCCAGGCCGCGAGGTCGCGCGCCCCGGCGAGGTCGCCCTCGGTGGCCTGGCGGGCCGACACCCCGGCGGGCACGTAGTAACGCTCGACGTACTCGCGCACCATCCGGGTCGCCAGCACCTGCGGGCCGAGCGTGGAGAGGGTGTGCTTGACCATCGCCGTCCACCGCGGCGGGGCGGACGTCGGCGTCGCCCGGTCGTAGAAGCGCGCCGTCACCGTGTTCTCGAGCAGGTCGTACAGGGCCGCCGACTCGATGTCGTCGCGGCGGTCGGGGTCCTCGACGCCGTCCGCGGTCGGGATGGCCCAACCGTTCTGACCGTCGAACATCTCGTCCCACCAGCCGTCCCGGATGGAGAGGTTCAGGCAGCCGTTGAGCGCCGCCTTCATCCCGGACGTGCCGCACGCCTCGAGCGGGCGCAGTGGGTTGTTCAGCCAGACGTCGCAGCCGGCGTAGAGGAAGCGGGCCATGCCGATGTCGTAGTCGGGCAGGAAGACGATCCGGTGGCGCACGGCCGGGTTGTCTGCGAACTGGACGATCTGCTGGACGAGCAGCTTGCCGCCGTCGTCGGCCGGGTGGGCCTTGCCCGCGATGACCATCTGGACGGGGCGGTCGGCGTGCAGCAGGAGCCGCTTGAGGCGCTCGGAGTCACGCAGCATCAGCGTGAGCCGCTTGTAGGACGGCACCCGGCGGGCGAACCCGATGGTGAGCACGTCCGGGTCGAAGACGGACTCGACCCAGTCGAGCTCGCCGGGGGCCGCGCCGCGCTGCAGCCAGGAGACGCGGACCCGGCGCCGGATCTCGGCGACGAGCTGCTCGCGCAGTTCCCGCCGGGTCGCCCAGATGGCCTCGTCGGACACCTTGTCGAACCGGATGAAGGCCTCGGCGCCGCCGCTGAGCAGGCCGGGGCCGGGCTGGCGGTCGGCCAGCTCGGTGATCGAGCGGGAGACCCAGGTCGGGGCGTGCACGCCGTTGGTCACCGAGCCGATCGGCACCTCGGCGTGGTCGAAGCCGGGCCACAGGCCGGCGAACATCTCCCGGCTGACGATGCCGTGCAGGCTGCTGACGCCGTTGGAGCGCTGGGCCAGCCGCAGGCCCATGTGGGCCATGTTGAACACGTTGGGGTCGGGCTCGGCGCCGAGCTCGAGCACCCGGTCGACCGGGACGCCGGGCCAGCTGTTGTCGCCGCCGAAGTGGCGGGCCACCAGGTCCTTCGGGAACCGGTCGATACCGGCGGGCACGGGCGTGTGGGTGGTGAACAGCGTGCCGGCGCGGGCGGCCTCCAGCGCCTCGTCGAAGCTCAGCCCGGTCTCGGTGAGCTCGCGGATGCGCTCCAGCCCGAGGAAGCCGGCGTGGCCCTCGTTGGTGTGGTAGACCTCCGGCGCCGGCGAGCCGGTGACGGCCGCGTAGGCGCGCAGCGCGCGGACGCCGCCGATCCCCAGCAGCATCTCCTGGAGGAGCCGGTGGTCGGTCCCGCCGCCGTAGAGGCGGTCGGTGACGCCCCGCTCGGCGGACTGGTTGTCCTCGACGTCGGAGTCGAGCAGCAGCAGCGGGACCCGTCCGACCTGCGCCTTCCAGATCTGGGCGTGCAGGGTGCGCCCCTCGGGCAGGCCGACGGCGACCTTCACCGGGGCGCCCTCGGCGTCGGTGAGCTGCGTCAGCGGCAGGCCGTGCGGGTCGATGCCGGGGTAGCGCTCCTGCTGCCAGCCGTCCCGCGACAGCGACTGGACGAAGTAGCCGGCCCGGTAGAGCAGGCCGACCCCGATGATCGGCGCCCCGAGGTCGCTGGCGGTCTTCAGGTGGTCGCCGGCGAGGATGCCCAGGCCGCCCGAGTACTGCGGGAGGACCTCGGTGATCCCGAACTCCGGCGAGAAGTAGGCGATGGCGCTGGGTGCGCCCGGGATCGCCTGCTTCTGGTACCAGAGGTCGGAGGTCAGGTACTCCTGCAGGTCGTCCGCGGCGTCGGAGAGCCGGCGCAGGAACTTCCGGTCGGCGGAGAGCGCCACGAGCCGATCGTGGTCGACCTCGCCGAGCAGCCGGACGGGATCGCCCTCACAGACCCGCCACAGCTCCGGATCGACCGACTCGAACAGGTCGAGGGTCTCCGGATGCCACGACCAGCGAAGGTTCAGAACCAGCTCGCCCAGCGCAGCGAGCTGCTCCGGGAGCTGGGCACGGACAGTGAATCGGCGCAGCGCTCTCACGAGACGGGAAGCCTAAACAGGGTGCATGAACTCGCCGCACCCGGGTTCGACCCGCCGGTTGCCGAGCCGCAACAACTTCTCCACGATCCCCCCAAGACGGATATTCCGCACTCCGCGCCGCCCGTCCACCGCGCGGTGGACGGGCGGCGGGGACGGACGGCGGGGACGGACGGGACGGCGGCTACTCGTCGGGGGCGGTGGCGACCTTCTCCGCGAGCGCGGACATGACCGCCGGGTCGCGCAGGGTCGTGACATCACCGAGCTCGCGGCCCTCGGCGACGTCCCGCAGCAGCCGGCGCATGATCTTGCCGGACCGGGTCTTGGGCAGGTCGTCGGCCCAGATGATGCGGCGCGGGCGGGCCAGCTTGCCGATCCGGTGGGCGACGTGGTCCCGGAGCTGGGAGACCATGGCGTCGTCGCCGACCAGCTCGCCGCGCAGCGTCACGAACGCGACGATCGCCTGACCGGTGTCCTCGTCCGACTGGGCCACCACGGCCGCCTCGGCGACGGCCTCGTGCGCGACGATCGCGGACTCCACCTCGGCGGTGGACAGCCGGTGCCCCGACACGTTGATCACGTCGTCGATCCGGCCGATGATCCAGAAGTAGCCGTCCGCGTCGAGCCGCGCGGCGTCGCCCACGACGTAGGTGCGGGGACCGAACCGGGAGAAGTAGGTCTGCACGAACCGCTCGTCGTCGCGGTAGAGCGTGCGCAGCATGGACGGCCACGGGCTGGTGATCACCAGGACCCCGGTGCCCTCGGTGACCGGCTCGCCGTCCTCGGACAGCAGCGCCGGGCTGATCCCGGGCAGCGGCGTCGTCGCCGATCCCGGCTTGGTCGACGTCACCCCGGGGATCGGCGAGATCAGGATCGAGCCGGTCTCGGTCTGCCACCAGGTGTCGACGATCGGGCAGCGCCCGCCGCCGATCACCTGGTGGTACCACAGCCAGGCCTTCGGGTTGATCGGCTCGCCGACCGAGCCGAGCAGCCGCAGCGACGACAGGTCATGCCGCTCCGGGTACCGCGCTCCCCACTTGATGCACGCCCGGATGGCCGTCGGCGCGGTGTAGAAGACGGTGACCTTGTACTCGGCGATCAGCCGCCACCAGATGTCGTAGTCCGGGTAGTCCGGCGCGCCCTCGTACATCACGCTCGTCACGGCGTTCGACAGCGGGCCGTACACGATGTAGGAGTGGCCGGTGATCCAGCCGACGTCGGCGGAGCACCAGTAGACGTCGGTCTCCGGGTCGATGTCGAAGACCGTGCGGTGGGTGTACGTCGCACCGAGCAGGTAGCCGCCGGTGGTGTGCAGGATGCCCTTCGGCTTCGCCGTCGACCCGGAGCTGTACAGGATGAACAGCGGGTGCTCGGCGGAGAGCGGCACCGGCGGGCACAGCGGCTCGGCGGCGGCGAGCAGCTCGTGGTACCAGACGTCGCGACCGGCCGTCATCACCGTCTCGGCCCCGCCCACCGGCCCGGTGGAGCGGACGACCACGACGTGCTCCAGCTTCGGCAGGTCACCCAGCTCGGCGTCCACGCCGGCCTTGACCGCCGCGGTGCGGCCCTTGCGGCGGGCCCCGTCCACGGTGATCAGCACCTTGGCGTCGGAGACCTCCATCCGCTCCCGCACCGCGGACGGCGCGAACCCACCGAAGACCACGTTGTGCACCGCGCCGATGCGGGCGCAGGCGAGCATGGCCACCGCGACCTCGGGGATCATCGGCAGGTAGATGCCGACGACGTCGCCCGGGACCACCCCGAGGGAACGCAGGCCGTTCGCCAGCCGCTGGGTGTCGGCGAGCAGCTCGGAGTAGGTGACGGCCCGACGCTCACCCTCCTCGCCGTGCCAGTGGTAGGCGACCCGGCCGCCCAGGCCGGCCGCCACGTGCCGGTCCAGGCAGTTGGCGGAGACATTGAGCTCGCCGTCGTCGAACCACTTGTAGAAGGGCGGGTTCGCGTCGTCGAGGACGCGGGTGAAGGGTTTCTGCCAGGTCAGCAGCTCGCGTGCCTTTCCCGCCCAGAAGGCCAGCGGGTCGGCGGCGGCCGCCGCCACGTCGGCGGCGTACGGCTGGCGACGGGCGAAACCCGGCGGCGGGTCGAAGCGCTCCACGGTCTGCAGGCGCTCCAGCTCGGCCTCGAGCGCTCCACCGGCGCCGCCGCCGTCGCCGTCCGTCCCGCTTCCTGCGTGCATGCCTGCCACGGTCACGCGTTCCTCCTGCGTCGGCGAAGGCCCGAACAACGGCAGCCCGGACAACGCGGTCACCTACGGTTTCACCGGTGTATCACGAAGCCCCGCGACCTCCCAGGGCCACCGGGCCGCACGGGCGGCCCGGTTCAGCGGCGGGCGGGCGGGGCCGTCAGCCGACGGTGAGCGCGAGCAGGACCATCATGGCCTGCTTCCAGTTGGGCGACGGCGCACCGTCGGCGCCGTCCCCGAACCGGAACCAGCCGCTGAACGACAACCCCACGGTGCGGACGTCGAAACCGGCGAAATGCCGCCGCCCGTCCGCGAGGAGTTTCTCCCGGGCGGCTGAATCCAGCCATTCCTCCAGGTGCCGCATCGAGTCGTACCGGAAAAGCGCGACCCAGTGCTCCTGCACCCCGGGAACCGGCCGGAAAAGTTCGTATCCCAGGAATCCCGGCGACCTCGCCTGCACCCGGCGTGCCTTCTCCTGCCAGGTCTCGAACTCCCGCTCGTGCCCCCGGCGCACGACACCCGACCTGGTGCGGATCGGCTTCGACGACGCCTACCCGTACGAGGACTTCAGCCGTCCCGTGAACGAGCGGGGCATCCACATCGAGCAGGTCTGCCAGGAGGTCGACGCGACGGCGTACGCGGCCTGGAACGCCAGGCCCGACCGCCACCCCTGCTGACCCACCTCCGGTACTGACCCACCTCCGGCTCGGCTCGGCAGGAGCGCGGCCCCGGGCCGCGATGGTTACCGGGCCGGCTCGGGGTGGGAGGTTGACCAGGTGTGGAGGAGGGTCAGCAGTTCCTCTGCCGCCAGGAGGCCGGTGGCGGTGGTCACCGTGAGGTTCGGGGCCTGCCAGCCCTGCTCGTGCAGCTCCCCGTGCGCCGGTCGGACGGCCAGGTCGGCGGCGGCGAGCATCGGCGCGTCGAGGACGGAGTCGCCCGCGGCCAGCACCCGGGACGCGCCGGCCCGGCGGGCGACCTCCGCGACGGCCGCCTGCTTGGTGAGGGCCGTCGGAACGAGGTAGACCTTGCGGCCCTGGGTGGACAGCGACCACCCCGCCGACGCCACCTCGGCGGCGACGTCGGACAGGTCGGGAATCGCCTCCCGGCTGTGCGCGACCAGGTAGACGAACAGGCCGTCCGCCACCCGGACGATGCGGGCCCATCCGGCGGCGTCGAGCCGGGCGGCCAGGGCCTCCATCTCCGCCAGCGGCGCGCAGGTGCCCGTGAGTCGGGCCGCGACCTGCTCCGCCCAGGCGGGGTCGGGCTCGCCGTCGACGAGCAGGTGCCCGCCGTTGGCCGCGATCGCGAACGCGGGGCGCACCCCGAGGTCGATCCGCCGGTACTGGGCGAGGGTCCGTGTGGTGACCGGGACGAAGACCGCCGTCCGGTGCAGGCGGGCGAGGATGTCGAGCGCGCGGGTGGTGGAGTAGGCCGAGGGGACGCCGTCGATCCGTTCGACCAGGGTCACCTCCGGCTCGGCCGTCCCGGAGACCAGCCGGAAGGACTTCCGGGCGAAGATCAGCGTCTGGTCGAGGTCGCAGGCCAGCAGGTGCGGACCGTCCGGCGCCGGCGCCGGCGCCGGCACCGGCACCGGCGCGGGGCGGGGCGGGGTGGTCACGGCGTCTCCGGGCGCCAGCGCGCCGCCGGGGTGTGGAACACCGGTCTCTCGCCGTCCGCGGCGCGTACCGGCCGCACCAGGCCGACGCAGGAGAAGGGCAGGTCGGCCATCTCCTCCACCGGCACCCCGCGCGCCTCGGCCAGCGCCAGGACGTGCGCGAGCTCGTCCAGCCGGTCGGGGGCGACGAGGATGCGCCACGGAACCCGGCGCAGCAGCACCCGGGTGGCCTCGCCCACCCCGGGCTTCACCATGATCACATCCGGGATGTCGAACCGCTCGGCGATGCGCTCGACGGCGGCCCAGCCCTCCCAGGTCGGTGTCCGGTCGGCGGCCCACAGCCGGGGCCAGGCTGCCTCGACCTCGTCGGCCACCTCGTCGAACCGGTCGACGACCGTGTCGATGAAGTGCCGGGAGAGGTCGTGCGGGAGGAGCTCCCGGTAGAACTTCGCGCCGTGGAAGTCGTCCGGGCCGATGTGCTCGGCGTTGAGCACCGTCCGGCTGACCAGCCCGCTGACCGTGGAGTTCAGGCAGGCGCTGGGGATGAGGAAGTCGTCGCGGGTGCCGAACAGCGGCACGCAGCGGGCCGGGTCGGCGAGCACGGCCAGGGTGTCGTCGACGCCGAGGCCGCGGACCGCCTCGGCCAGCACCCGGGTCATCACCCCCTTACCGGTCCATCCGTCGACGAACTGGATGGCCGCGCGGTCGTGACGGTCGGTGATGTGGCGCAGGGCGTTCATGTCGACGCCGCGGTCCTTGATGACCGAGATCGCGTAGTGGGGGACGTCCAGGCCGTGCCGGAGCGCGTACCAGCGACGCATCAGGATTCCGATCGGCGTGCCCGCGCGGGCGATCGAGGCGATCACCGGCGCGGGCTTGGTGTGCCGGACGAGCTCCGCGACGATCCCGGTCGCCAACGCCACCCGCCGTGCGGACCGCTCCAGCGCCTGGTGGTAGATCCGCAGGTAGGCGGCGTCGGGCTGGTACTCGATCGGCAGGTCCTCGGAGTAGTGCCGGCCGGACTGGAAGCCCTCCTCGCGGTCCTCCGTCGGCCGTTCGAGGTTCGCCGCGCTGAGGTCGGTGAGCAGGAAGGTGACATCCTCGGGCAGGTAGGAGCCGGAGCCGATCAGCGTTCGCCCGCCGGTCACGACGGGCCGCACCGCGCTCACCGGGCGTCCTCGGCGCCGCGCGCCGCCGGCACGTGGCAGGGGATGGTGACGACGGTGACGTCGGCGCAGCGGCGCAGCTCGGTGAGCAGGCCGTCCAGGTCGGGGCCGTCGGGGACCGGCCCGCGGTCGTCCATCCCCGAGTCCACGACGAGCACGATGTCGTCGTAGCGGCCCGGCGTCACGTTGTACACGTGGCTGACCCGCTCGGGGCCGTCGGGCGCCGGGAAGGTCAGCGCCGCCCGGATGGCGTAGCCGTCGACGTCGAGCGGATGGACCGGGGAGCGGGTCGTCGACTGGTAGACCACCCTGCGCCCGGTCAGTTCCGCCAGGCCGTCCGCCAGCCGCATCGGCACGTACATCAACTCCTCGGTACCCAGGACCAGGATGTCCCCGCCGCGGGCGGGGTCGGGCAGTCCCGCCAGGACGTCCTTCGCCACGGCCGGAACCGCGTCGGTGAGGCGCTCACGGGCGGCCGGGGACCAGCCGTGGCGTGCCCCGTCCGGCAGACCCGCCGGCCAGCTCACCGCCACCCGGGTGACCCGGTGCTCCGCGCGGCCGCCGTCATCGTCGGCGACGCCGTCGCCGCCGCCGCCCTCGGCAGGGGTCGGGGCGCCGAAAGCGGCGCGGATCCGGCTGGCCCGGGCCGTCACGTCCGCGGGCACCGTGACGGTCGCCGCGACGAGGGAGACGACGTCCAGGCGGATGCCGAGCTCGGCGGCGAGGGCGTCGAAGGCGGCCCGGGCGGACGGCGGCCGGGCGTCGACGAGCGCCGCCACTGCGTAGTCCGTTCGGGGGGCGAAGGCATGCAGGATGCGGATGGTGCCCATCGCCGTCCGTCCGGTCGACAGCTCGTCGTCGACGAGCAGCAGCCGGCCGGGGGTTTCCAGCACACCGGGATCGGCGGGCATGAGCCAGTGGTGGGTGGCGTGCGAGTGCGACTCGACGAATTCCAGGACAGGCGTGCTGCCCGGTACCCGGCGCCGCGTCGTGTGCAGGTAGTGGCTGTTCGGCAGGCCGTCGGCGACGGCGTGCCCGAGCGCGGTGGCGGTCTCGCAGTACCCGATGACGAGCGGGACCTCGGCCGCCCCCGGCCCGGGGCCGGCCCACCGGGCGGGTGCCGGCAGGGCCCGCACCCGTTCGGCCAGGCGGGCCGCCGCGTCCAGCGCGGTAGCCGGCGGCACCGGCAGGTGCTTGCCGAGGACCCGGCTGACGAGCAGGTGCGCCCGCAGCGGGTTGCGGCGCAGCGCCAGCCCGACGAGCCGGCGCAGCTCGGCCGCGTCCGCGGGCGCGGCCGGTTCGCCGCCGCGTACCTCGATCCCCAGCCCGAGCTCCTCCCACAGCCAGTCGGGGTCACGCGTCCGGTCCTGGCCGAGCATCCGATCCTGCCCGGTCACCGCAACGCGTCCTGCGTCGCGGCCAGAACGTCGACGAAGGTGAGGCCCTCGCGCAGCACGCCGAAGGCCCGTGCCCGCCGTTGCACGGCCTGCGCCCACGGCCGGTGCGGGCGCAGCTCGTTCATCTTGTTCGCGTAGCTGCTCGGCCGGACGCCGCCCGCGTCCCCCTCGAGGACCGCCTCCGCGTCCTCGTACTCCTCCTGGGTCACGACATACAGGGCGTGGACGGCCGGCACGTGGCTCGGGTGGATCACCGTCTTGCCGATCAGTCCGTTGGCCTTGTCGAGGACGACCTCCCGGATGAGCCGGTCGAGGTCGGCCGAGACGAGCTCCGTGCGGATCCGCGCGCCGCGCTCGCTGCCGTCGACGAGGTCGGCCTCCTCGAATGGCGTCACCCGCAGGGAGCTCACGAACAGCCGCTCGGGCTGGGCGAAGTACTCCCACACCGGGCCGGTGACGACGTGGTCGCCGCCGCGGGCGCAGATGTTCACGATGTCGGCGATGCAGTCACGTACCACCGCGATGTCGTAGATGGTCAGGTCACGGTCGCGGCGCAGGCCGAACACCCCGGACAGGTCGGTGGCGCCCAGCCGCACGGCCAGCACGTGGTCGGCGTGCTTGTCGACGAGGCGGCGCACGGCCGTCAGCGCCTCGATCCTGGTCTCGCGGTAGATCACCTGCGGGCTCTCCAGCACGGGCATCGCCCACAGCAGCCGGCCGAGGGTGTCGGACCCGCGCAGCACCGCCTCGAGCGTCGCCTCACCGCTCTCCTCCCCGAACTTCGGCAGGACGAACCCGGCGAGCAGGGAGCGCGCGGGCCCGCCCAGCCGGGCCAGCAGCGCCGGGATCTGCGCGACGGCGCGCACCCGGACGAACAGCAGCGGCAGACCGTCACCGCAGACCGGCGGATCCTCCCCCAGGTCGGCGAGCGCCGCGGCCACGTTCGACTCGGCCCCGAGCACCTCGTGGTCGGCGATGGCGTCCTCCAGGCAGAGGACCATCGAGGTCACCCCGGCCGCCACCTGGCGGCGGACGTCCGAGGCCAGTCGCGGGCGGGTACCGGGGGCGTACAGGGTGGCGCCGAGCGCGGTGGCGACGAGCCGCCGGTCACCGCCGGTCGTGATCTCTTCCGGAGCTCGGTGGAACAGGGTCCTGGCGGCCTGGCCGTCCAGGAAGCTGAAGTGACGCAAGCGGCGCGCTCCTGTCGAGACGATCCGACGATCCGGGGACGGACGATCCGGCGGGCCTGCGCGAGCGATCCCGCGAGCCCTCGTAAGCGGGAACCGCAACCGCGCAGGTCACAGGGCGGGCTTGGACATGGTGCCCGGGGCTGACGCTACCGCGCCACTCCGGGAGTTCGACACGAAACAGCACACGACGCCTCCGTGCACAGGTGTTGGTCGGCAGACGAACGGGCCGTCACCCCCGCGATGCCGGGGTGACGGCCCGTTCACTGAAACGAACGATCATCTGTGTGCCGAGAGCGGTCCGCCGTTCGGACCGGGCTGCTCAGCACTGCCCGGAAGACGAGCAGCGCTGAGTGGCGCCGTTCAGAGCGAGCCGAACAGTTTCTTGTACAGGGCGGACGCCTTCGGGTTCTGGCCGCCGTTCATGATGGTCGAGCAGACGTTGCCGGGCGCCGCGTCGTGGAAGTACGCCTCGTACGCCATCACGTCCGCGTACTTCGTGAACGTGTCGAACATCTTCTGGATGTAGAAGGGGTTGTCACCGCCGCCGTTGCGGCTGCACGAGGACACACCCCATTCGCCCACGCCCACCTTCTTGCCGTGCTGGCGGGCGAACTCAAGCAGGTAGCACAGGCCGTTCGGGTCCTCGCACTGCTTCTTCCAGGTGGCCTCGTCCCGCGACGGCGGGTACCAGTCGTAGGAGTCGATGCCGACATAGTCGACGTACTCGTCACCCGGGTAGGCCGCCCACGGGGTGCCCCCGTTGGGAACCGGCGAGGCGTGCGCGTTGAACGTCCAGTCGATCTTCACCGCGGGGTCCGTCGAGCGGATGGCGGTCGAGATCTTGCGGAAGCAGTCGCGGAACTCCGTCCCGGCCGGGTCCGAGTGCCAGTACATGAACTTGCCGTTGAATTCCCAGCCGATGCGGACGATCGAATCGGCGCGGCCGTTGTTCTTGAGGAACGTGCCGAAGGTCTTCCAGTAGCTGTCGTACTCGCCGCGGGCGCAGGCCGCGTTGTTGCCCTGGCCCTTCGGATAGGTCGGCTGGCTGATGATCAGCTTGCCCGGGAAGGCCTTGTACAGGTCCAGCGGCCAGCGCGGCTCGACCATCGCGTTCCAGCCCTGGGTACGGACGGTGAACACATGCGCCACGTCGTTCGCCCGCCCGCGCCACGTCCCGAAGGACATGACCTGCGACAGGACGTGCGACGGGTAGACGCCGGACATCCAGGGCAGGCCGGAGAGCCGGCCGGTGCCGCCGGTGGTGGTGCCGGTGCCCGTCCCGCTCCCCGCCGACGGCGCGGCCGTGGGCGCTGGCGCGGGTACGGCGGTCGGCGCCGGCGAGCCCCGCCGGCCGGTGCTCGGGGGGGTGGTGGCCCGAGCGGTGCCCGTCGGCTCCGAGCTGGTGGGCCCGGAGGCCGTGGGCTCCGAAGTCGTGGGCTCGGCGGTCGTCGGCGCCGGGGTGGCCGCGGGGCCCGGGACAGGACTCGCCGTCGGGGCTGGTGCGGGGACCTCGGCGCCGTTGGCCGCCCCGTTCGCCAGGCCCGGCGTGCCAGCGTCGACGACGTCGAGCGTGCCGCTGGCCTCCACCGACTCCTGCTTCGCCGTCACGGTCACCCGGCCGGAGAAGCCAAGCGGCACCTGGAAGCCGAGGATGAACCGGCCGTCCGCGCCGGACCGGGCGCTCGCGGAGCCACCGAGGTCGGTGGTCGCGGCGGTGACCGCCACGTCCTTGCCGGGCCCGAAGCCACGCCCGCCGACGAGCACGATGTCGCTGTCGAACAGGACGAGAGTCAGTTTCGACTGCCCGGCGGTGGCCGGGCCGGAGGTCAGGCCGGCGACCGGGACCTGCTGGTCGGCGACACCCCCGGCCGACGAGGACGGCACGGGCGACGAGGTTCCGTCAGCCTCCGGGGTCGTGCCCACGGTGGGTGACGGTGTCGGTGTGGCGGCCGTCGGCGCGGCACCGGCCGGTGCCACCAGCGGCAGGGACAGCGCCAGCACGAAGCCGGCTGCCAGGCCCAGCCGCGGCCCACGGCCGAAGCGGTGCCGGCGGCGCGGCCGCGGCGGCCGGGACGCCGGGGCGCCCGCGGGATTCCGGCCGAAGCCGAACCGGGAGGTGCGGTCGACCTGAGGGGTCGGTCGGCCGCCGGGTGTCGAGGCCATGCTCGCGCGCCGCCTTTCGGTCGTGGCGTCGGACGGAGCATCGACGGACAAACAACTCGGCACACGCGGGAAACCGGCTGTGCGCGGTCTCCCTGCGGCTCGTCCCCTCCGGGCCACCACCACCGTGGTGGGACCCAGCGTGCCGCCTCGGCGCCAGAGCCGACGGCGTCCGACGGATTCTCCGGCTGCAACGGCCGGATCCGGCAGAATCCGGCCTTACCACCCTGGGACTGATCGAAAGTGCCCCAGAGCTGATCGAAGCCATCGTAAGGGACTAACCAGAACGGGGGTGGTACTACCCCGGAAACAGCTGGTGCGATAGGAGGAAAGTGCCGGCACGGCGAATACCATCCATAACACGACAGCCAAAGTAACGGATACACAACAATCCGATCATCTTTGGCGATCCTGCTCACAACGACGGGCGAACAGCGAAAGAGTTCACGGTTCGTCCGGAACACACGAGGACGGCGGTGACAGCGCGGCTGGTTGTCACCAAGCAGGTCGGAGCGCACGCGACCGTCGCAATCGCCCGCCACCGCCCCGCGGGTGGCGGGCGAGACCAGGGCCCTCGTCCGCGGGGACGCTCAGCGGACGACGAGCATCGGGTCCTCAGGATGGTCGATCCACACCGCCGGAGCACCCGGCGTGACCACCGGCAGGAGCCGGACCCCCCACGGGAGCTGCGCCCCCTCGAGGGTGACCTCCATGGTCCACGACCCCGAGCTCGGAGCCGGCTGCAACTCGGCCAGCACCTGTCCCTCGGCCGGCGACCCGGGCGGCTCCTCGCCGGGCCGCGCCAACAGCACCAGCCGGGGGGCCGGCCCGGTCGCCCGCACCTGGACGCGCAGGGTCCGCCGGCGCCACCCCGCCTTCGACACCGAATAGGTGACGGACGTCAGCTCCGCCGGCGGTGGCACCGGCACCGGCGGCTGGAGCTGGGCCGGAGAACCGAACGGCGCGGGCGGCCCGGGAACCAGGGCGTGGCCCTGGGTCTGGGCGGGTGCGGGGGGCGGCGCGGCGAGCGTGCCGGGGCCGGGTGCGCCGGGACCGGCCGGCGCCACGGGGTGCACGCCGACGTCGGGCGTCGCCGGACCCGTCCCCATGCCGGGGTGCGCCCCGGACGTGGCGGCCGCCGGTCCCGACCCGGGTGCGGCGGCGCCCATCGGGTCCGGCATGCCCATCGGGTCCGGCATGCCAACCGGGTCAGCCGCGGGCCGCGGGCCGGCGGCTGACCACTCCTCGTGTCCCGGACGCTGGTCCGCCCCGGACTCGTCCGACGCCTCGGGCAGCGGCATTCCCACCGTCGGCGGGCCCACAGGGCCCCCGCCAGTCCCCGGCGCGCCGCCTCCGGCGCTCGGCCCGCCGGGCCCCGCCGGACCGCCGGGGATCGGAAGGGCACCTGTCGCCGGCGGAGGGCCCGGCACCGGCGACACGCCGGGAGCGGGCTGCGCACCCGAAAGCGGCTGCGCACCCGAAAGCGGCGGGGCACCCGTGAACGGCTGGCCGCCGGGAAAGGGTTGGGCGCCGGTCACCGGCGAAACGCCCGGGGACGGCAGGACACCCGATACAGGCGGACCGACCGGAGACGCCGGACCGACCGGAGACGCCGGACCACCTGGGGACGACGGACCGACAGGTACGGGAGCTACGAGCGGAGCGCCCCCGGGCGCCCGGACGGTCTCCGGGGACGGCATGACGTCGATCATGACCGGCCGGGCGTCCGCGGACACCGCGGGCAGTGGTGGCCCACCGGCCGGCGGGCCACCGCCATGGCCGGGAGCGGTACCCCCGTGGCCCGGCGGGGCGGACTGCGCGGGACCGAGCCCGGCGCTGGCGGGATCGTGACCACCGTTGCCGGGACCGTGACCACCGTTGCCGGTCGGGAAGTCGGCGATGCCGGTGGTGAACTCGGAGACGTCATGCGTCACCACCGGGAAGCGGTGCGGAGCCGAGCGGCCGAGCACACCGAGACCACCGACGACCGTGACCGGGGTGTAGATCAGCTCGCCGGTGCCGGGAGCAAGCGGGACCGCCGCGTCCCGCAGGTGGCCCTGCCGGCTCGCGCCGACCAGTCGCAGCGGTGGTGTCAGCGCGGCGAGCGGGACCTCGGCGCCCTCGCCGCCCAGCAGCGCCAGCGGGCCGGAGCTCGGCTCGGGCCCCCGCCCGAACTCCCCCGCCCCGACCGACACCGCGCCGGCGCCAAGCACCCCGGTGCCGTGCCCACCGGAACCGTGCCCACCGGCACCGTACGCACCCACGCCATACCCACCGGCCCCGTTCGCACCGGAGCCCGACCCGTCCGCACCGGGACCACCCGGGTGGAGAGCGCCGACGGCGCCGCCGGACGGGGGGACGGCCGTCGCGTAGACCCGCACCTCGGCCCCGGAACGCGGCGTCCACCGCAGGGCGACCTGCCCGTCCTCGGCGCCGACGACCAGGTCGGTGACCGGTCGCGGCCGGGTGAGCAGGCCGAATTCGGCCCGCGACCCCGAGGTGCGGGCGGCGCTGCCGTCGACGTCGGTGTACTCGACGAACACGCGGTAGCGGTAGCCCACACCGGGCAGCACGTCGGAGTCGAGGAAACTCCCGCCGGTCACCCGGGCCCGGCGCGGCGGGGCGGAGACCGACGAGTCGGGATCGACCGTGCGCTCGATCGTCACGGTGTCGGACGGCCCGCTCGGCCGCCAGGTGAGGCGGACCCCGGTCGGGGTCGCCTCGGCCCGTAGGTCGGCGACGTCCCGCACGGCGATGACCGGCGCGGTGCTGACCGGCCGGGAGCGCCGCTCGCCGGAGAGCGCGGTCACCTCGTGCCGGACCGGCGTCCACGGTGGGGCGCCCGCGTCGGCGAGCTCGGTGGAGCTGGTGGTGCCCAGGCCGCGCCGGGTGAGCTGCCCGGAGCCGGGGTCGACGGCGACCCGCTCCACCCGGTAGGTGACCGGGCCGGCCGAGGCGGACGGCCGCCAGCGCAGCAGGACCGCGTCGTCGGCCAGCACGGAGGTCAGATCGGTCGGTGGCTGCAGCGGCAGAGCAGCGAGAGCGCGCAGCGCGTCCGCGCTGTCGACGGCGGTGGCGAGCACGGCGACCAGCGCGGCCTCCTGCTGCTCGGACGGCAGGCCGCGGGCGGCCTCGACCCGGCGCCGGATGACGGCCTGTTGCGCGGTCAGCTCGCCGAGCACCTCGGCCGGCGGGCGGCCGTCCGGCCCGGGGACGTCCGCCGCGCGGGCGACCAGCCAGCGGGCGCGTTCCACCGCGGCGTCGGAGCGCAGGGTGGAGCGTTCCTCCGCCAGTGCCCGCCAGCCCGCCTCGGCGGCGCCGAGCCCGGCCCGGACGAGCGACTCCAGCTCGTCGGCGGCCTCCGCCGTCCCGTTGCCGGCCCCCGAGCCGGCGGCCGCGACGGCCGCGCGCACCCGGGCGAGGCCGTCGCTCGCCTCGCGGGGGCGGCCGGCCTCCAGCGCCTGGCGCACGGCGGCGAGCGCGTCGCCGGCGGCCCGGACCTGGCGCAGGCTGTACCCGCAGCGCCGGCAGGTCACGGCGGCGGCCTCGGTGAGCGAGGCGCACCCGGGGCAGGTGGTGTAGAGCCCCGCGTCGCAGTACCGGCAGGTCCGCGAGCCGCCGACCGGCTCGGGACGTCCACAGCCGGGGCACAGCACGTAGTCGACGGCGCCGCCGGTGCTGACCGCGGCGCCCAGGTTGCGGGCGATGCCCAGGATGACCGTCTTCGCCTGCTCGGCGCCCAGCCCGCGGCCGGCGGCCAGGGCGGCCCGGACGAGCCCCTCGTAGGCGACCGCCGTCAGCTCGCCGTCGAGCACGACGTGCTCCTCGACGATCGGGCGGAGCTCGTCTGCGACATCGGCGAGCAGACCCGCGGTGTACGCCGCCGGGTCACTCTCGACCAGCCGGGAGCGCACCATGGCCAGCAGGTCGGCCGTCAGCGTCTTCTCGCGGTCGTGCGGGCGCCGGGCGTTGCCGGCCGCCACCGCCTCCCAGGCGGAGCGGATGCGGTCCGGCCCGGCGTCGGGCGGCAGACCGAGGAAGTCCCACAGGGAGGCGGTGCCGGCCCGGTCTCCGCCGCGCAGGACGCGCAGGTCCTCCAGCCGCTGCCGGATCTGGCTGCGGACCTCGGGGGCGAGCGCCTCGACGCCGGCGCCGCCGCCGTCCGCGATGATGACCTCGCGGCCCAGCCGGGCGTCGAACTCGGCCCCGGTCACCCCGGCCGCGGCCGCGAGGCGGCGCAGGCCGGCGACCCTGGAGGCCGGGATGCCACCAAAACGATCACGCAGTGTGACGAGGTAGCCGTCGACCTTGGCGAGCCGCTCGGCGTCGCCGTTGCGCCGGGCATCGAGGACGGTGTGCCGCAGGCGGGCCCGGGCGTCGCCGTCGAGCAGCGGCGCCTCCCACTCGCCGCGGCGGCGCACCAGCTCGGTGGCCAGCGCCGCGTACTTCGCCGAGTTGCGCTCACGCTGCAGGAACGCCATCACCCGGGCGAGCTGCGCGGCGACCTCGGAGTCGGTGTGCTCGAGCAGCGGATCAAGGTCCGCGACCAGGTAGGGGTCGGCCGTGTCCACCGGGGTCCGGGCACGCAGCGGCGCCAGGACCCGTCGCCGGTAGCCGCTGCCGTCGAACGCCGCGCTCACCGTTTCACCCTCGTTCCGCCACCGCCCGCACGCCCGGGCACACCCGCTCCAGGTCGAGGGTACGGATCTCGGCTCGGGCCGCGGTCACGGTGGTGCTCATCCCCGCGAGCACCACCGCCGCCCCGACGGAGATCAGTTCCGTTGCTTGAGGAGATTGACCTTGGCCGATTCCTCGGTCTTCATGCTCTCGCTGCCGACCCCGGCCTTGACCCGCAGGACAAGCGGCTCGGAGGCGCCCACATGGGTGGCGGTGACCTGGATGGTCTGGTCCCGGCCCATCTCGAAGGTGACCTCGACCGGTGTCCCGCGGGGATGACCGGCCGGGATGCCACTGATCGCGCCGGCCACGATCACCTTGTTGTCCTCGATGCGCGTCGACTCGACGCCGGTGCCCTGCTCGAAGACCCGGATGTCGACCTCGGACTGGTCGTCGGAGATCGTGTAGAACGTGCGCTTCACCTGGATCGGCAGGGCGTCGTTCTGGTGGGCCAGAAATGCCGCCACCGCGCTGCCGCGATCTTCCGCGAAGATCCCGAAGCCACGCGAGGTGACATCCGTCACGCGGGTGCGCACGAGGTCGACCACCGACGAGGTCGTCAGCCCGGCGGCGGACGCGCTCGCGGCGGCGGCGACCTCAAGGTCACCGGTCGCGGCCGCGTCGAGCTGCTGGTCCGGACGCAGCCGTCCGCTGGCCACCAGCTCCGCGCGGACCTCGCGCTCCAGCGCCTTCTTCTGCCCGTAGACCGCCGCGCCCTTGGCGACGGCGAGGTCCGGGTCGACCAGCCGGCAGGTGAGCCCGAAGGTCTCCCCCAGCCGGCGGGCGACCGCGGGCAGCTTGCTCATCCCGCCGACGAGGAGACAGAGGTCGATCTTGTCGACGCCCTTCTCCTTGGCCCGCTGCAGGACCGCGCCGGTGAGGTCGATCGTGCGCTGCAGCAGCGGCCCGGTGATCTCCTCCAGCGTCGCCCGGGTCACCGGCACGCTGCTCCGTCGCCCGCCGTGCATCACCAGGACGTCCACGCTCTCCCGCCCGGACAGCGCGAGCTTGGCGTCCTCGGCCGCGGTGAGCAGCTCCTGCTCGTCGTGGACGTCGTCGAGCGGGTCACCGGCGTCCGGCTGCTCCTGGACGAACTTCTGCGCCAGGTAGCGGACGATCTCGTTGTCCCAGTCGGCGCCGCCGAGCTCGTGGTCGCCGTCCGTGGCCACCACGGTGATGTCGTTCTCGCTGAGCCGGATCACCGTCGTGTCGAACGTGCCGCCGCCGAGGTCGTAGACGAGCACCGTCGAGGTGGACTGGCCGTCCTGGGCGAACCCGTAGGCGAACGCCGCCGCGGTCGGCTCGTTGATGATGTCGACGACGTTGAGGCCGGCGAGCTCGCCGGCGAGCTTGGTCGCCTTGCGCTCCTCGTCACCGAAGTAGGCCGGGACGGTGATGACCACGTCCGTCACCGGGGTCCCGGTCGCCCGCTGCGCGTCCGCGGCCAGTGCCTTGAGCACCAGGCTGGACACCGACGCGGCGCTGTACTCGACGTCGTACGCCACGAACCGCCAGTCCGAGGCGCCCATGTGCCGCTTGACGAGCCGCGCGACGTCGTCCGGGCGGATGCGCGCCTGACGCTTGGCCTGGGTGCCGACCACGAACGACGTCGAGCCACCGCCGCCGGACGCACCGGCCACCGCCCCTGCCGTGCCGGCCGTGCCGCCTTCCGCGCCGCCCGGGCCACCGGCGGCCACGCCGTCGAAGAGGACCACCGAGGGGGTCGTCGGCTGTGACTCGATGTTGCGGATCACGTCCGGGCGGCCGTACTCGTCGACCTGGGCGATACACGAGTAGGTGGTGCCCAGGTCGATTCCGAACACCTTGGTGCCTGCCACCGTCTGATCTTCCCTTCACCTGACGACTGCTGCGGCCGGCAGACCACGACCGGCGACGCCCCCACCCGGCCGGCTTACGTGCCACCGGCTCCGCCGCCGGCGGCGTGCGCGCCGGCATCTGCCTCATGATGATGACGCGCGCGTGCCGGGCCGTCGGAGCCGGCCGTCCCCCGGGCCGTCCCACCCCGCCGGAACGCCCGGTCGGGACGCCTGGTCAGAAGGCCCGGTAGACCTCGGTCTCGGCAGGTCGGACGACCATGGACTCCCCGCGGACGAAGCCGGGACGAACCGTCCGGGCGACCGTTCCCTCCAGCGCCGGATCGTCGGTGCCGACCCGGCGGACCCCCAGCGACCGCCCCGGATCGAACGGGTCGCCGGCCGCCGGCGCGTAGGGACGGACGTCCGCGGCCAGGTCCAGGATCTGGAGCAGCTGCTTGCGCAGGATCCCGGCGACGCTCTGGGCGTCCTCGGCACCGAGGCTGCTCATCTGGTCGTACAGCCGGACCAGCCCGCGCAGCAGCGGGGTCATCGCCTCGGTCAGCTCACCGCCGCGCAGCCGGCCGTTCTCCGCGTGCAGGCGGTCGACCAGCTCGGCGTCGTGGCGGCGCAGGCGGACGAGCTCGTCCACCCGATCGGCGAGGCGTTCCAGCACCTGCCGGTCGACCAGCGCCGCGGCGGACACGTCCACTCCGGCTCCGTTCATGACGGCTCCGTTCAAAGCGCCGTCCACGGCGGCGGCCGGCGGGGCCTCGTCCGACGGGACCGCGCCGGTCACGGCCGGGCCATCGGTGTCCCCCACCGCCAGGCCCACCGGGACCGCGGCGGACGGCACGACCCCGGCACCCACCGAAACGGCGCCCGCCGGCCCAGCGCCGGCTGACCCAGCGCCGGCCGGAACGGTGCCGGCCGGAACGGTGCCCGCCGGCATGGTCTGCGCGGGCACGGCGTCCGCGCCCGATCCGTCGATCACGTCCGCGTCGGCCGGCCGGCCGGTGCCGTCGAACGGCCCCCGCTCGAAACCGAGGCCGAGGCCGGTGCCCGGCGGTGGTGCGCCCAGCGCCTGCGCGCCGGCCCCGTCCGCCGTCCTGCCGGTGCCTGCCTCGTCTCCTGTCAGGAGATCGTCTCCCGTCAGGAGGTCATCGAACGCCACAACATCATCGGAGGCCGACAGATCACCGGACGCGACGACGTCGTCGGGCTCCAGCAGCTCGCCGGACGCCACGACCTCGCCCGCCACGACCTTGCCCGCCGCGCTATCGCCCGCCGCGGCATTGTCCGGCACAACACTGCCCGGCACGATGTCGCCCGCCACGACGTCGCCTGTCGCCACGACATCGCCGGCCGCCACGGCGTCGTCCGCCAGGTGGCCACCCGGTGTCGGGAGGTCACCCGGCACGAGGACGTCCACCCGGTCCCGCGCGGCGAAGGCGTGCTCCGCTGCCGGGTAGTTCCCGATCGGGTCCCCGGCGTCGTCGAGCTGGCCGGGGACGCGGCCGGCGGGGGCGTCCCCGGCATGCCGGTCGGACGCGCTCCCGCCGAGGATCTCGTAGTCGAGCAGGTCGAACTCGTCCCGACGGCTGGCGGGACGGGCCCCCGTCGAGTCCCCGCCGTCCCCGGCCGGGGCGTCCGGCATGCCGGCGGGCTCGGTCGACTGGCGCACGTAGCGCCGGAAGAAATCAATCTTCTGCGCGGGCATCGGCGGCAGCTCGGCACCGCCGCGATCGCCGGCTCCGTCGTAGCCGGCGGCGGCTGTGTACTCACCGTCGCCGGAGTAGCCGGTGTCCCCGCCGTAGCCGGTTCCGCCGCCGGGCGCGAAAGCGGTGCCGCGGCCGGCATCGGCCTTCGCCTCGTAGGCGGCGCCACCCGCGTAGCCCGCATCATCGGTGTAGTCGGCGCCACCGGCGTAGGCGGCGTCGCGCCGGTATGCCGGGCCGTCGGGGAAGTCGCCCTCGCGTTCGTACCGGTCGGACCCGCGGGCGTACGGCGCGGCATCCGGGTAGCCCTCGCCACCGGCACGCGGGCCGTCCCCCGAGTACTCCTCGTCACCGGCGAACGTCGTGTCCCTCGGGTACTCCGCATCTCCCGAGAACTGGGAGTCGCCCGAGAACCGCGGGTCGTCCGAGAACTGGGAGTCGTTTGAGAACCGCGGGTCGTCCGGGTACCGCGCCTCCCCCACGAACCGCGCGTCACCTTCAGTGAACCGCACGTCACCGGAATACTCGGCGTCGCCGGAGTACTGCGCACCGGCCGGGTAATCGGCCTCGGCGACGTACTCCGGCGTACCGGGGCCGTCCGGGACGAACTCCGGGTCGCGGGCGTATCCCGGCGTGCCGGCATACGCCGCGGCACCGCCGCCGTCCCCGGCGTACCGGGGCTCGCCCCGGTAGCCGCCGTCGTCGGGATAGCCGCGAGCGGCGTTGTAGCTGGTCCGGCGCGGGAGCGGGGGCTCGCCACCGCGGATGTAGTCCGCCTCGCCTGTGAAAACCGCCTCACCGGGGAAGCCGGGAGCGTCGGCGAACCCGTCACCGCCCGCGTACCGCGGCCCGCCCGGGTACCCGGGACCGCGGTCGTACTCGCCGTCGGCGGTCTCGGGCCGCCGGTAGCCGTCGCCCGCGTACCGGTCCTCGCCCTCCGGCCCGGACTCGTACGTGCTCTCCTCGTACCCGCCGCCGGCGTACCCGGGGTCGCCGTAGGCCTCGTCCGGGTAGGCGGAGCGGTAGCCCGCCTCCGGATCTCCCTCGCCGCGGTCCGGTGGGCCGTACCCGGCGCGCTCGTAGGTGTCCGGGGCGAATCCGCGACCGCCCCCGGCCGGCGCGCCCGCGCCACCGGAGTCGGAGCGCTCGCGCCCCGACCGGCCGCCCGGCAGCCGTGACACGTAGCCCCTGGGACGGAGGTACTCCCCGTCGCCCGGGTCGGTGCCGTCGTCCGTGTCGTACCAGGCGGACGTCCGCTCCGGCCCGTCCGACCGGGGCTCGCCCCGATCGTCCTCACCCTGCTCCCGGGTGTCGGGCAGCTCCTCGCCGGGCAGGTCCTCAGGGGCGAACCAGCGGTAACCACCGGCGCCGCCCCGGCCCTCGCCCGCCTCACCCGGGCCGCCGGAGCGGCCCGACCGGGAGGAACGCCGTGGCTGGAACATGGAGTAACGCCCCTCCCCGTCAGGCGGCGGCAACGGACGGGTCATCCCGGTGCGTGGGCCCTGATCACGACTGATTCCCGGCTACTGCGGACAGCCTGCCCGGTTCCGGCGTTCCACTCAACTCCGGGTCCGCCCCTCGCACCGCGGGACGGGCCGCGGTGACCGGTCACTTGCGGCCAGCGGTCCAGTCCAGGCCCCACGAGTACGCCTTGTCCAGCTCGCGGTGTCCGCTGACATACCGGACCTCCCGGCTGACGGAGAAGTCACCACCGGTGTTCGTCAGCAGCGCGATCGCGCACATCCGGGCGCCGCCGGCCCGCTCGTCGAGGCGGACCTCGATCGGCGCGCCCTGGGCCGGGGTCAGCGTCACCACGGCGTCGGCCTGGTCGAAGGAGGCCACGCCCTCGTAGATGAAGGCGAAGACCAGCAGGCGACGGATCTCACCGATCCGGGCGAGGTTGACGTGCAGGTTCTCACCGCCGGTTGCGGCCCCGGTCCGGTCGTCGGCGTCGAGGTTGACGTACGGCGGGTTGTCGAACGAGCCGAAGGCGTTGCCGAGCGCCTGGACCACGCCGGAACGGCCGTCCGCCAGCTCGAACAGGCAGGCCAGGTCGAGGTCGATGCCGCCACTGCCGGCGCTGAGCACCCGCTTGAGGAAGCCGCCCTTACCCCCGCCGCCGCCGCCGGTCCCGGTCTGGTTCCAGTTCAGGTTGACGTGCAGCCGCCCGCCGCCACCCTGCTTGCTCAGCGACACGGTCGGCGTGGACTTGGTCAGCGTGACCTTGCTCAGTGACACCGGCGGCCCCGCCGCCGGTGCGGCGGGTCGTTTGCTGTAGTCGATGCCCATGTTCCGCTCCCTTGCGGTCGGTGGGTGATGGCAGTGGGTGACGGCGGTGGGGTGGTCGGCGGTGAGATAGGTGGTGGGTGGTGGTCGGTGGTGACGTCAGCTCCGGGTGCCGACGACCGGCGCGCTCTCGGGATCGCCGGCGTCCCCGGACTGGTCACCCGCGGCCGCGTCGTCCCCGCCGTCGAGGTTCTCCTGCCGCTCCTTCGAGCGGTGGCGGATCGAGGACAGCAGGGCCAGCCCGATGAACGCCACACCGATCAGCCCGGTGACGATCTCGTGCACCTCGGTCTCGATCGAGACCGCCAGGATGACGGCGAGCGCGCCGATCGCGTAGTGCGCTCCGTGCTCCAGGTAGATGTACTCGCCCAGTGTCCCGCGCCGGACGAGGTACACCGTGATCGACCTGATGTACATGGCGCCGATACCCAGGCCGGCCGCGATGATGAAGATGTTCTGCGAGATGGCGAACGCCCCGACGACGCCGTCGAACGAGAACGACGCGTCGATCACCTCGAGGTAGAGGAACAGGAAGAAGGCGGCCCGGCCGGTCGCGAGGACCACGTCCGAGGTTCCCGTGGTGCGACCGGGTGCCGTGGTCTTCCCCGCTGCCGAGCCGTCGACCCCGGCCTTCTCGTCCTCGTCGTCCTCGTCGTCGTCCGCGCCGATTCCGCGGGCCTCGAAGAACTCGCCCAGCCCGCGGACACCCAGATAGGTGGCGAGACCGGCGACCCCCGCCGTCAGCACCTGCTGGGTGTGGTCGCCGGAGAATGCCTCCCCCACGACCAGCAACGCGACGAGCCCCAGCACGACGGACACGACGTCGAGCTGGCCGGCCCGGCGGAACGGCTCCTCGATGCGCTTGATCCACTGGATCTCGCGCTCCGGGTCGAACATGAAGTCAAGGAAGATCATAAAAAGGAAGATCCCGCCGAAGGCGGCGATCGAGGGGTGCGCGTCGTGCAGCCGGGCCCCGTACTCCTCCTCGTGGTTCAGCGCCAGGTCGAAGACGTCCACCGGGCTGAGATGCGCCGTCAGCGACACGATCACGATCGGGAACAGCAGCCGCATCCCGAACACGGCGATGATGATGCCGACGCTGAGGAAGATGCGCTGCCAGAACTCGCTCATCCGGCGCAGGATCGTCGCGTTGATGACCGCGTTGTCGAACGAGAGGCTGATCTCGAGGACGGCGAGGATGGCGACGATCGCCGCGGCGTCGCCGCCGCCGATCACACCAGCCCCCGCGACCCCGATCACCGTGATGGCGAGGGACCAGCCGAAAATTCGAAGTGCGTGCACTCCTTGAAACACCTCCCGGACCGGCTCACAGTGCTTCGACAGGCGTTTACGGACGAGCTCCGCGGTCCGTACGGAACCCACCACACACAACGTCACACACTGTCGCCGACCGCTGCGTCCAGCTCACCGGGCGGTGTAGGTCCCGCGGTCGAGCGAATCGTAGCCAGGTACGGGTCACTCGGCACGACCGAAACCCGACAGGCACCCACCTTCCCCACCGTCCGTACACGGCTGGATCCATCGGCGCGGACGCGTCGCAGGGGGCCGGCCCGTGACCCGCTCGAGCTCCCGGCCGGGGCCCGCCGGCGGAGCCGGAGTCGATGCCGGGGTCAGCGCCAACGCCGAGGATCACCCCGGGACCAAGTCGTCCCGGGGTGATGTCGCGCACGCGGACGCGAACCGTCAGACGTTCACCCCGTAGTCACGGGCGATTCCCGCGAGGCCGGAGGCGTAGCCCTGGCCGACCGCGCGGAACTTCCACTCCGCCCCGTGCCGGTAGACCTCGCCGAAGACCATGGCGGTCTCGGTCGAGGCGTCCTCGGTGAGGTCGTAGCGCGCGATCTCGGCCTGGCCGGCGGCGTTCACCACGCGGATGAACGCGTTTCGCACCTGCCCGAAGCTCTGCGAGCGCGAGTCCGCGTCGTAGATGGAGACCGGAAAGACGATCTTGTCGATCTCGGTCGGGAGGCCCGCCAGGTCGACGTTGATCTTCTCGTCGTCCCCCTCGCCCTCACCGGTGAGGTTGTCGCCCTGGTGCTCGATCGCGCCTTCCGGGCTCTTCAGGTTGTTGAAGAAGATGAAGTGCCCGTCCGAGACCACCTTGCCGTCCGCCCGGCACGCGATCGCGCTGGCGTCCAGGTCGAAGTCGGCGCCGGTGGTCGTCCGCACGTCCCAGCCGAGACCGACGATGATGTTCGTGAGACCGGGCGCCTCCTTGGTCAGCGACACGTTGCCGCCCTTGCTGAGGCTGACTCCCACTGCTCCTCCAGGTTCGGTGTTGTCGGATGCTCGCCGGGCCGGCTTCCCGGCCGGCCCGGCGCTGTCGCCCGCGCGCGGTGGTCGCGCCGGGGGCGGCGCGCCGCCCCCGGCCGCCCAGGGGTCCGGGCGCCGGCAGCGTACTGCGTCACACATCACGCCCCGGGCCCTCGCGGGTCCGGTGTGTCCGCCTCGGACCCTCGCGGGCCCGGTCTGGTCACCTGCGTCACATGTCCAGCCGCGCGCGAGCCGGCGGGACCTGCCCGGCAGCGACGCGTGCCCCCGGGCAGTTGCCGGCAGCCACCCGCACCGCCACTTCGCCCGAGGGCGACCGCCCCGGCGGCCGTACCCTCCGGCCGCCGTGGCCGGGCCGTGCTCCGCCCGCCCGGCGCCCGGGTCGATCGGAACTCGGTGTTCTGCAGTTCTGTGTTCAGCGGGACGAACGAGCGCGCGACGAGGTTCCCAGATCACCGAGCGTGCCACCACCAAAGGCTCACCACCCCAGGGGCCACTGTCACCCAAACGACACATCGCCCGAACTCGACGTGCGGCGGGCGATGTGGTGGGCACACCGTCAGAAACGAGCGCCATCGAGGCTCCCAGACCGGCGCAGCGACCCGTCCGACGTCACCCACCGGACACACCACAGTGTCTACGAGAGCAATACTCGCCGCGGAAGGTTAACCACCGGAGCAAGCCGGGAACATCGGTCAGGACCGTGACCATCGGGACAGCACAGGCAGACCCACCACAGAGACAACGTGGGCCCATCCGGTGGTTGCATGCAGTTCACGTGGCGGTGTCACCGAACGCCATGTACAGGGTCGACCATTGAGTCGTGGTTCGTCTGGATAAGGTCCCCATGATGATCGGACGTTCAGTAGGCCGGGTTGTCATCACTGACGCGCGCCCGGTCGTCTCCTGTGGCCAGTGGCCGTCGCGGGCGGTGGAGGGGGAAACCCTCACCGTCAGCGCGACGGTCTTCCGTGAGGGGCATGACCTCATCGGGGCCAATGTCGTTCTTTCCGGCCCCGACGGCCAGGGAGTTCCGTTTACGCGGATGAAACTCGCCGGCGCGGGCACGGACCGCTACGAGGCCGATGTCGCCATGGGCCGCGAGGGCCTGTGGGGCTATCGCGTGGAGGCCTGGGCTGATCCGCTGGCCACCTGGCGGCACGGCATCGAGCTCAAGGTCGGTGCCGGCCAGACGGTGGACGAGCTGGCGGTCGACTTCGAGGACGGCGCGCGGCTGCTGCTGCGCGCGCTGCCCGGAGTGCCCGAGCCCCGCCGGGTCGACATCGCGCGGGCCGTCGCGGTCCTGCGCGATGACAACGTGACGGATCCGCACGAGCGCATGGCCGCCGCCTGCTCCCCGGAGCTGGCCGGTCTGCTCGACGAGCACCCGCTGCGCGAGCTCGTGACCCGCACCCCGTTGTACCGGGTGTGGGTGGACCGCGAGCGGGCGCTCTACGGCAGCTGGTACGAGCTGTTCCCCCGGTCCGAGGGTGCGAGCCTCGACCCACCGCGATCGGGCACCTTCCTCACCGCCGCGGAACGACTGCCGGCCGTCGCCGCGATGGGCTTCGACGTGGTCTATCTGCCACCGATCCACCCGATCGGCGAGATCAACCGCAAGGGCCCGAACAACACCCTCACGCCCGGCCCGGAGGACCCCGGTTCACCGTGGGCCATCGGCAGCTCGCAGGGCGGCCACGACGCCGTCCACCCGGATCTGGGGACCCTGGACGACTTCGACCTCTTCGTCGCGCGGGCCCGCTCGCTCGGCATGGAGGTCGCACTCGACCTGGCGTTGCAGTGCGCGCCGGACCACCCCTGGGCGAAGCACCATCCGGAGTGGTTCGTCGTGCGCAGCGACGGCTCGATCGCGTACGCGGAGAATCCGCCGAAGAAGTACCAGGACATCTACCCCCTGAACTTCGACGCCGACCCGATCGGTCTATATCACGAGATTCTGCGGGTGGTCCGGTTCTGGACGGCCCGCGGCGTCCGGATCTTCCGGGTGGACAATCCGCACACGAAGCCGGTCGAGTTCTGGGAGTGGCTCATCGGCCAGGTCAAGGCGACCGAGCCGGACGTGCTGTTCCTGGCCGAGGCGTTCACCCGCCCGGCGATGATGCACACGCTCGCCAAGATTGGCTTCACCCAGTCCTACACCTACTTCACCTGGCGCAACGAGCGCCGTGAGCTGGAGGAGTACGCGCAGGAGCTGGTCGACGCGGCGCACTACATGCGGCCCAACTTCTTCGTCAACACCCCGGACATCCTGCCCGGGTTCCTGCAGACGGGCGGGCCGGCGGCGTTCCGCATCCGGGCGGTGCTCGCCTCGATGCTCTCCCCGACCTGGGGGGTGTACGCGGGGTACGAGCTGTACGAGAACTCCCCCGTGCGGGCCGGGAGCGAGGAGTACCTCGACTCGGAGAAATACCAGTACAAGCCGCGGGACTGGGCCGGCGCGGAACGCGCCGGGGCCTCGCTGGCGCCCTACCTCACCCGGCTCAACCAGATCCGGCGCGACCACCCGGCCCTGCACTGGATGCGCAACCTGCACATCCACGAGTCCGCGACGCCCGAGATCACAGTCTTCTCCAAACGGCACACCACGGCCCGGGCGGGCGGACCCGCCCTCGGCCGCCTCCGCCCCGACGACGACCTCGTCATCGTCGTCGTCAATCTTGACCCGCATTCGGCCCGGGAGACCACCGTGCGACTGGACATGCCCGCTCTCGGGCTTGACTGGGGCGACCGCTTCGAAGTGCACGACGAGATAACCGGCGCCACCTACCAGTGGGGCCGTGAGAACTACGTCCGCCTGGAGCCGACCGAGCCCGCCCACATCCTGACCGCGCGGCGCCTGCCGTGAACGAGTCGGAACCGTTCGCGGAGCAACCGCTGCGCGAGACCGCGGCCGAGGGCGGCGACACGGGGACGTCCCAGGACCCACTGTGGTTCAAGCGGGCCGTGTTCTACGAGGTCCTCGTCCGCGGCTTCGCCGACTCCAACGGCGACGGCACCGGTGACCTGGCCGGGCTGGTCTCGAAACTGGACTACCTCGAGTGGCTCGGCGTGGACTGCCTGTGGCTGCTGCCCATCTACTCCTCGCCGCTGCGCGACGGCGGGTACGACATCAGCGACTACTTCCAGATCCTCCCCGAGTTCGGGGACCTGGGTGACTTCATCAACCTCGTCGACGAGGCGCACCGGCGCGGGCTACGGATCATCGCCGACCTGGTGATGAACCACACCTCCGACGCACACCCGTGGTTCCAGGCGTCCCGCTCGGACCCGGACGGGCCGTACGGCGACTTCTACGTCTGGTCCGACACCGACGAGAAGTACCCCGACGCCCGGATCATCTTCGTCGACACCGAGAAGTCGAACTGGACCTGGGACCCGGTGCGCGGGCAGTACTACTGGCACCGGTTCTTCTCCCACCAGCCCGACCTCAACTACGACAACCCGGACGTCCAGGAGGCGATGCTGGAGGTCCTGCGCTTCTGGCTCGACCTCGGCCTCGACGGGTTCCGCCTGGACGCCGTTCCCTACCTGTACGTGCGCGAGGGCACGAACGGGGAGAACCTGCCGGAGACGCACGAGTACCTGCGCCGGGTCCGCAAGGAGATCGACGCCAAGTACGCCGACAGGGTCATGCTGGCCGAGGCGAACCAGTGGCCCTCGGACGTCGTCCAGTACTTCGGCAACGACGACGAGTGCCACATGGCCTTCCACTTCCCACTGATGCCGCGCATCTTCATGGCGGTGCGGCGGGAGTCGCGCTACCCGATCTCGGAGATCCTGGCGCAGACCCCGGAGATCCCGCCGAACTGCCAGTGGGGCATCTTCCTGCGCAACCACGACGAGCTGACCCTGGAGATGGTCACCGACGAGGAGCGGGACTACATGTACGCCGAGTACGCGAAGGACCCGCGTATGAAGGCGAACATCGGGATCCGCCGACGCCTCGCCCCGCTGCTGGACAACAGCCGCGACCAGATGGAGCTGTTCACCGCCCTGCTGCTCTCCCTGCCCGGCAGTCCCGTGCTCTACTACGGCGACGAGATCGGTATGGGCGACAACATCTATCTCGGTGACCGCGACGGCGTGCGCACCCCGATGCAGTGGTCCCCGGACCGCAACGCCGGGTTCTCGACAACCGACCCGGCCCGGCTGTACCTACCGGTGATCATGGACCCGGTGTACGGCTACCAGGCACTGAACGTCGAGGCCGAGCAGCGGATGCCGACGTCGTTCCTGTCCTGGACCAGGCGGATGATCGAGGTCCGCAAGCGGCATCCCGTCTTCGGGCTCGGCACCTACGAGGAGCTCGGCGCGTCGAACCCGTCGGTCTTCGCGTATGTCCGGGAGTTCGGTGACGACAGGGTGCTCTGCGTCGCGAACCTCTCCCGGTTCGCCCAGCCCGTCGAGCTCGACCTGCGGAGATTCGCCGGCCTGGTGCCGGTGGAGCTGCTCGGCCGGGTCCATTTCCCACCGGTCGGCGAGCTTCCGTACCTGCTGACACTGCCCGGTCACGGACACTACTGGTTCGCTCTGTCCAATCCGGGGGAATTCACTCAGTAGACGTCAGGACAGCCGTCAGGACATGCGGCTGGACGCGCCGTACGGCTGGCGTCGCCCGCGCGGTGTGTCCGGGCGGAACCGAACCGGGCCGAACCCGGTCGGTTCGGTCTTGATCTCCGGGCCGGACGACGCCAGGATTCACTCCTCCGGTGCCGCGCGGTTCTCCACATCCCGGGCGGCACCCAGGCCGGAGGAGAGCCGCGGAACACGGCGGGGCGGCTCGACGCCGATGACGAAGTGAAAAGTGACGCGCAGGGAGGTCGGGCATGACGGACCACCACTCCGAGCTCACGGCCCTGCTCTCGGACTGGCTGCCCAGGCAGCGCTGGTTCGCGGGCAAGGGCCGGCCGGGCGGGAGGCTGCGCGTCGGGCAGGACGTCCGCCTCAGCCTCGACGCGGCGGTGAAGGCGGCGATGCACCTGCTGGTGGTGGAGGTCCGCTACGACGACGGCGGCCTCTCCGACCACTACCAGGTCCCGGTGGTGATCCGGCCGGACGCCCCCTTCGGCCACGAGGGGTTCCTCATCGGCGAGTCGTCGGTGGGCCTGGTCTACGACGGCCTGCACGACTCCGACGGAAGCGCCGCTCTGCTGGACTACCTGCGCCGGGGCGCGAGCCGCGAGGGGCTGACCGCGACGGCGGTCGAGTCGTTGGACGACCTGCCCGCGCACGCGGTCGGCGCCGAGCAGTCGAACACCTCGATCGTCTACGGCGACGCCTACATCCTGAAGGTCTTCCGCCGCCTGTGGCCCGGGACGAATCCCGATCTGGAGATCACCCGGGTTCTGGCGCGCGCCGGCAGCGAGCACGTGGCCCGGCCGGTGGCCTGGCTGAGCGGGCAGCTCTCCGGCGTCCCGACGACCTTCGCGTTCATGCAGGACTTCCTGCGCACCGGCGCCGAGGGCTGGCTGCTGGCCCTGGCCAGCGTCCGCGACCTCTACGCCGAGGGCGACCTGCACGCCGACGAGGTGGGCGGCGACTTCGCCGCCGAGGCCGAGCGGCTGGGCGCCGCGACCGCCCAGGTGCACCGCGACCTGGCCGCCGCGCTGCCGACCCGGCCCGCCGACGCCGCCGCGCTCGGCGAGGTCGCCGACTACCTGCACAGCCGGCTCGACGCCGCGCTGGCGGCCGTGGCGGAGCTCGCGCCGTTCGAGGCCGCACTGCGGACCGCCTACGACGAGGTCCGCCGCGCCGACCACGCGGCGCCGTTCCAGCGCATCCACGGCGACCTGCATCTCGGCCAGGTGCTGCGGGTGGAGTCGGGCTGGGTGCTGTTCGACTTCGAGGGTGAGCCGGCGCGGCCGGTGCCCGAGCGGACCCTGCTCGAATCCCCGCTGCGCGACATCGCCGGCATGCTCCGGTCGTTCGACTACGCGGCCCAGTCGATGCTGCTCGAGCGCTCCGACGAGCCGTCGCTGGCCTACCGGGCGCTGGAGTGGGCCGACCGCAACCGGGACGCCTTCTGCCGCGGCTACGGCGCGGTGTCCGGCGCGGACCCCCGGGACGGCGGCGCCGTCCTGCGTGGTCTCGAGCTCGACAAGGCCGTGTACGAAGTGCTCTATGAGGCGCGCCACCGGCCGGGCTGGATCAGCATCCCGCTGCGTTCGGTCGAACGGTTGACCGGCGGGCGACCCACTGAGCTCCCCGCGCCCTGAGTGGACAAACGCCCCGTGCGCTGAGCGAACAGCGCTCCCCGCGCCCTGAGCGACACGCCGAAACCCACCGGGGGGCGCCTGGGTGGGACGCGATCTCGACGACGAGAGAAGGACAGGTGGCCGGAGTGGACGACCCCGACGACACGAGGCGGACCGGATCCGTGAACGGGCGCCCTGACTCGGTGAACCTGTCGAGGTTCACCGACACCGCCGTCGTGGACCGGCCAGGCGTTGTAGAGAGGACCGGCGCCACGGACAGGACCGGTGGCGCGGATCCGGCGGCCCCGAGCGGTGCTCCGGAACCGACCGCCGCGGCCCGCCCGGCCGGTGCCCCGGAACCGACCGGCACACCGGACCCGGCGAGCGCGCCCCCGCTGGGACTGCCCGGGGAGGTGCTCGACCGCCTCGCCGGCGGCGCGCACCACGACCCGCATGGCGTGCTCGGCGCGCACCCCACCCGGGGCTGGACACTCATCCGCGCGCTGCGCCCCGACGCCACCGCCGTCACCGTCCTCGTCGACGGGACGCGCCACCCGATGACGAGGCTGCACAGCGGTGGGATCTTCGCCGTCGCCGTGCCCGGCGGCATCCCCGACTACCGGTTCGAGGTCACCTACCCCGACTCGACCCACGTGGTCGACGACCCGTACCAGCACCTGCCGACGCTCGGCGAGATCGACCTGCACCTGATCGGCGAGGGACGTCACGAGCGGCTCTGGCACGTCCTGGGCGCGCACGTGCGCCGCCTCGACCGCGGGCCGGGCGGCGGCGCCGGGACAGTCGCGGGGGTCAGCTTCGCGGTCTGGGCGCCGAACGCCCGCGGTGTGCGGGTGGTCGGCGACTTCGACTTCTGGGACGGCCGCGGCTTCCCGATGCGCTCGCTGGGCTCGTCGGGCGTCTGGGAGCTGTTCGTCCCCGGTATCGGGGCCGGCACCCGCTACAAGTACGAGATCCTCGGCTCTGACGGCGTGTGGCGGCAGAAGGCGGACCCGCTTGCCTTCGCCACCGAGCAGCCCCCGGCCACCGCCAGCGTGGTCCACGAGTCGAGCTACACCTGGGACGACGCGGCCTGGCTCGAGCGGCGTGCGAGCATCCCCTGGCACGCCGCGCCGGTCAGCATCTACGAGGTGCACCTGGCCTCGTGGCGGCGCGGCCTGAGCTACCTCGAGCTGGCCGAGCAGCTCGTCGAGTACGTGCGCGAGAACGGCTTCACCCACGTCGAGATGCTGCCGGTTGCCGAGCACCCGTTCGGTGGCTCCTGGGGCTACCAGGTCACCTCGTACTACGCGCCGACGTCCCGCTTCGGCAGCCCGGACGAGTTCCGGCACCTCGTCGACGCGCTGCACGCCGCCGGGATCGGCGTGATCGTCGACTGGGTGCCCGCCCACTTCCCCCGGGACGCCTTCGCGCTGGGCCGCTTCGACGGCACCCCGCTCTACGAGCACCCCGACCCGCGCCGCGGCGAGCAGCCCGACTGGGGCACCTACGTCTTCGACTTCGGCCGGTCCGAGGTGCGCAACTTCCTCGTCGCCAACGCGCTGTACTGGCTGGAGGAGTTCCACGTCGACGGGCTGCGGGTCGACGCCGTCGCCTCGATGCTCTACCTCGACTACTCCCGGCCCTCGGGCGAGTGGGTGCCCAACGCGCACGGCGGCCGGGAGAACCTGGAGGCCGTCTCGCTGCTGCAGGAGGTCAACGCGACCGTCTACCGGCGGGTGCCGGGAGCGATGATGATCGCCGAGGAGTCGACGGCCTGGCCCGGCGTGACCCGCCCGACCCACCTCGGGGGCCTCGGCTTCGGCTTCAAGTGGAACATGGGCTGGATGCACGACACCCTCGACTACTCGTCGCGGGCGCCGCTGTTCCGCACCTACCACCACCACCAGATGACGTTCTCGCTGATGTACGCGTTCTCCGAGAACTTCGTCCTGCCGTTCAGCCACGACGAGGTCGTGCACGGCAAGGGCTCGCTGCTGCGCAAGATGCCGGGTGACCGCCGGGCCCAGCTGGCCAACCTGCGGGCGCTCTACGGCTACATGTGGGCGCACCCCGGCAAGCAGCTGCTGTTCATGGGCTGCGAGTTCGCCCAGGACAACGAGTGGAGCGAGGCCACCTCGCTGGACTGGCACCTGCTCGGCGAGGCCGGGCACGGCGGGGTGGCCCGCCTGGTCCGCGACCTCAACCACACCTACCGGGAGATCCCGGCCCTGTGGGAGCGCGACTCCGATCCGAGCGGCTTCTCGTGGATCGACGCCAGCGACGCCGAGAACAACGTCTTCGCGTTCGTACGCTGGGGTGAGGACGGCGAGCGGGCGCTGGCGTGCGTGACGAACTTCGCCGGCGTCGGCCAGGTCGGCTACCGCCTCGGCTTCCCGTTTCCGGGCCGCTGGCGCGAGGTGCTCAACACCGACGCGCTCGACTACGGCGGCGGCGGCATGGGGAACCTCGGCGGGATCACCGCGGTGGCGGACCCGTCGCACGGCCTGCCCGCCTCGGCGGCCCTGTCACTTCCCCCGCTGGGCACCGTCTGGTTCGTGCACGAGCCGGCCGACGGCGGACCTGCCGGCGACGGAACTTCTGCCGACGGGCAGGCCGACAACGAGCTGACCGCCGGCGAGCCGGCAGACGGCGTGCGGTCCGACCCCGAGGCCTGACAGCCGGGCCCCGCCGGGGCGACCGGTCCTCGTCGGACTCGGCCTCCCCGGCGGCACACCGCGGCTCCGCGGTGACAGCAGTGTCAGACAGACGTGCTCAGAACAGGGCGGCGGCGAGGGCCCGCCGGGCCGGGGCGACCGCCGGCTCGCCGTCGCCCAGCGCCTGGAACAGCCCGACCAGATGCGCCCGCAGCTTCTCCCGGTCGTCGCCCGAGGTGCGGCGGACGAGGTCGACGAGGCGGCCCAGGCCGGTGGCCGGGTCGCCCTGGGCGATGGTCAGGTCGGCCACCGCGAGCGCCGCCTCGACGTCGTCGGGGTTCTCCGAGAGCCGCTGACGCAGCCAGGCCGGGTCGTAGCCGCGCACCCGCCGCAGCAGCTCCACCCGGGCCAGGCCGAGGGTGGCGTCCGCGTCCCCGGGGGCCTCGGCGAGCTGGGCCTGGTAGGCGGCGGCCGCCGCGTCCAGGTCGCCGGTGGCCATCGCGTCCTCCGCGGCGGCGATGTTCGGCGGCAGCGCGGGACCGCCCTCGGCTCCCGCCCCCGGCAGCCCGCCCATCGCCTCCCCGACGACGCTCAGGAGCTGGTCCAGCCAGCCGCGCACCTCCCGCTCGGGGACCGCGCCGGTGAACTCTCCGATGATCCGACCGCCGACCACCGCCTTGACCGCGGGGATGCCCTGCACGCCCGCGGCCTGCGCGAGACCGGGGTTGGCGTCGACGTCCACCTTGGCGAGCACCCAGCGACCACCGTCGGCGGCGGCGAGGCGCTCCAGGACGGGGCTGAGCTGCTTGCACGGCCCGCACCACTCGGCCCAGAAGTCGATGACCACGGGAACCTGCATGGAACGGTTCACGACGTCCTCGGCGAACGTCGCCTCGGTCACGTCGATCACGACCGGGCCGGCGGCACCGGCGGGCGCCGCGCCGCCGGGAGAGCCGCCGGGGCCGGCCCGGCCGGCCGGGGGCGCCGGCGGCTGGGCCGGCTTCGGGTCTAGGGGAACCGCACCGGCGAGCCGTAGGCCGCCGAGGGTGTCGGGCATACTGCCCGGCCCGCCCCTGCGCGGCGAGCCGGGTGGGACAGGTGACCTCCGCTGCATGTCTCCATCGTTACACCCGGCGGTCGCGGTCAGGACGCCCCCGGGCCACTTTTCCGCGCGTGGTCACCCCGGTGGCAACACCCGGACACCCGGAGACCGGAGACCCGGCGCCCGGCCTCAGCCGCCGGCCAGGTGGCGCTCGACGCTGGCGACCTTGGCGTGCAGCGCGTCGCTCACGCCTTCACGCAGATCAGCCTTGAGCACCAGGCTCACCCGTCCACACCGGGCCGCCACGGCCTCGGTGGCCCGCCGTACGACGTCCATCACCTCGGCCCACTCGCCCTCGATGATCGTGAACATCGCGTTGGTCTCGTTCGGCAGGCCGGAGTCGCGTACGACCCGGACCGCCTCGGCGACCGGAGCCGAGACGTCCTCGCCGAGACCGATGGGAGTGACGCTGAAGGCAACAAGCATGTGGACAGGCCTACCATGCCTCGCGCTGCGGACACGGAGGTCCGTGCTGGTTCCACGCGGAGTCGAACCATGGGTGCCCACCCAACCGGAGAGCCATTTTTCGCGACGAACCCGTCACGGGATGTTGATGCTAGGTGAGAATTGACCGGAGTTCACCAAACCCGGGACAACGCGCGCTGACGGTACGCCCTACCATGACCCGCCGTGGGGTGGATGCAGACTTATGACGAGGCAGACGAGGCTTAGGTGGGGCTGAGTACCCTGCTCGACACGCTGACCGACCTGGTGGTGGTCGTCGGCGGTGACGGGCGTGTCCTCGAACTCGGCGCGGCCGCGCGCGCGTTCGTGGGAGACCGGATCGGCACGGCGCCGCACCTGCACGACCTGTCCGACGTGGTCGATCCCGCGTGCCGGGTCGAGCTCGCCGGCCCGGTGTCGCAGGCACTGGCCCGGACGGGCGTGTGGCGGGGCACCGTCTCGCTGATCGACCTGGCCGGCACGACCGCGCCGTACACGGTCACGGCGCGGCTGGACCCGGCCGGCGGGATGGTCATAGTCGCCCGCGACACCGTCGATGCGCGTGCCCGCCGGGCCGCCGAGACCGAGTCGCGGTCCAAGGACGAGTTCGTCGCGCGGCTCGGCCACGAGCTGCGCACACCGCTGAACGCGATGCTCGGGTTCGCCCAGCTCCTCGAGCTCGAACCGCTCACGCCCGACCTGCACGAGGACGTCGAGCGCATCATCACCGGCGGCCGCCACATGCAGGCCCTGATCGACGACGTCCTCGACCTGGCGCGGCTGCGCGCCGGGCGCGGTGACATCAACAAGGGGCCGGTGAACGTGCTGGACATCGTCCAGGGCGTGGTCGAGCTGGTCGAGCCGCTGGCCGAGCGCCGCGGGATCCGGCGGATCATCCATCCGGCCCGGCCGCTGATCGCCGACGCGGACCGCCGCCGGCTGTGGCAGGTCCTGCTGAACCTGGTCGGCAACGCGCTGAAGTACGGCCGGGAGGGCGGCAACGTCCGGGTCGGCGTGGTCCCGGTCACCGGTTCACGGATCCGCATCGAGGTGGAGGACGACGGGATCGGGCTGTCCCCGTCCGCGCTGTCCCGGCTGTTCCGGCCGTTCGAGCGCCTCGGGGCCGAGGACACCGGAGTCGAGGGCAGCGGCCTCGGTCTGGCCCTCTCCCACGCCCTTGTGACGGCGATGGGCGGTGTTCTGACGGTTGCCAGCAGGCCCGGGGTGGGCAGCGTCTTCGCGGTCGTCCTGGACGCCGTGGACGTCCGTTACGACCACACCGAGGATGACCCGGACGACTTCATGGGCGACGGGCAGCTCGAGCCGGGTGGCCTTCGTGTGGTCCATGTCAGCGGCGACCCGGGGCTGCGCGCCCTGGTCAGCGACACCCTGGCGAGCGCGCTCGGGGCGGACACCATCAGCGTGCCGCGCGGGGCCCTCGCGGTCGAGGCCATCCGGCGGGCCCGCCCGTCGCTGGTCCTCCTCGACCGCGACCTGCCGGACGTGACCGCGGTCGACCTCCTCCCCCGGCTGGCCGCGGACCCGGTGGCGGGCACCGTCCCCGCCCTGGTGCTGACCACCGAGGTGGACCCGGACGAGTGGACCCGCCTGCGCCAGGCGGGCGCCGTACAGGTCCTCGGCATGCCGCTGGACGTCACCTCGCTGATCGCCGCCACCTCGCAGCTCACCACCGCCTGACGCCTGGAGGGCGGCCGGCTGTCAGCTGGCCGCCCTGGCAGCTGACCGTCGCGTCACCCGGAGCGCGGGAGGTGGGGGTCGGGGATGGCGGCCAGGAGGGTGGCGGCCGCGGTATAGGGGTCGAGGCGGCCGGAGGTGACCTGGCGGGCCAGGTCGGCCAGCTGGGCCGCGCCGTTGAGCCTGCCCAGCCGGGCCCGCATGCCGGCCAGGGCGATCTGGGAGATCTCCTCGGCCGCGCGGTGCAGCCGGCGGCGTTCGAGCTCACCGGACGCCCGCAGCCAGTCGTGGTGGCGCTCGATCGCGTCCAGGAGCTTCGGCACGCCCTTCCCGGTCGCGGCCTCGAGTCGCACGACCTCGGGCCGCCAGCCGGCTTCCGTCTCCCCACCGGCCGCCGTGCCACCGACCGCCCTGCCACCGGCCATCCGGACGGCGGCGACGAGGTCGCGGTAGGTGTGGTCGGCGCCGGGACGGTCGGCCTTGTTGACGACGAGGATGTCGGCGATCTCCATGATGCCGGCCTTGGCCGCCTGGATCCCGTCCCCCATGCCCGGGGCGAGCAGGACCAGCGTGGTGTCGGCCAGCGAGGCGACATCCACCTCGGCCTGGCCGACACCGACGGTCTCGATCAGCACGATGTCGAAGCCGGCCGCGTCGAGGACCCTCAGCGCCTGTGGGGTGGCCCAGGACAGCCCGCCGAGGTTGCCCCTGGTGGCCAGGGAGCGGACGAACACGTCCGGGTCGGTGGCGTGCTCGACCATCCGGACCCGGTCGCCCAGCAGCGCGCCGCCGGTGAACGGGGAGCTCGGGTCGATCGCGAGCACGCCCACCCGCAGCCCGCGAGCCCGGAAGGCGCCGACCAGCGCCGAGGTGGACGTCGACTTCCCCACCCCGGGAGCCCCGGTCAGACCGATCACCCGGGCCCGGCCGGTGTGCGGGGCGAGCAGGGCGCTCACCTCGCGCAGGGCGTCGGATTCGTCCTCGACGAGCGAGATCAGGCGGGCCACCGCGCGCCGGTCACCGGCCAGGGCGGCGGTGGTGAGCTCCGCCGGGCTCGGGCGCGCGGCGCGCGCCCGCCCGGCTGGAGCGACCCCGGCGGAGCCCGCGCTCACGCCGGAGCCCGAGCTCACGCCGGAACGCGCAGCACCAGGGCGTCACCCTGGCCGCCGCCGCCGCACAGCGCCGCCGCGCCGATGCCGCCGCCGCGACGCTGCAGCTCGAGCAGGAGGGTGAGCGCGACCCGGGTGCCGGACATCCCGACCGGGTGGCCGACCGCGATCGCGCCGCCGTTGACGTTGGTGATGTCCGGGCCGATCCCCAGCTCGCGCATCGACTGGATGCCGACGGCCGCGAACGCCTCGTTGATCTCGACGAGGTCGAGGTCGGCCGGGGTCAGCTTCTCCTTCGCCAGGGCGGCGAGGATCGCGTTCGACGGCTGGGAGTGCAGGGACGAGTCCGGGCCGGACACGTAGCCGTGGTGGCCCACCTCGGCGATGATCGGCAGGCCCAGCTCCTCGGCCTTCGCCCGGCTCGTCACGACGACCGCGGCCGCGCCGTCCGAGATCTGGGAGGCCGAGCCGGCGGTGATCGAGCCGGCCTTGTCGAACGCCGGGCGCAGCTTGGCCAAGCTCTCCGCGGTCGTCTCGGCCCGGACGCCCTCGTCCGCGCTGACGACGATCGGGTCGCCGCGGCGCTGGGGCACCTCGACCGGGACGATCTCGTTCTCGAACAGGCCGTTCTTCGCCGCGGCCGCGGCCCGCTGATGGGACCGGGCGCTGAACTCGTCCTGCTCCTCGCGGGTGATGCCGTAGCGGGAGTTGTACCGGTCTGTCGCGAGACCCATCGACACCTGGTCGAACCCGCAGGTGAGGGCATCCACCGCGATCGAGTCCGTCAGGGTGGTGTCGCCGTACTTGACGCCGCCACGCAGCGCGGGCAGCAGGTGCGGCGCGCGGGTCATCGACTCCATGCCACCGGCCACGATGACGTCGTACTGACCGCTGGAGATGTAGAGGTCCGCCAGCGAGATGGCGTTCAGGCCCGACAGGCACACCTTGTTGACGCTGGTGGACGGCACCGTCATCGGGATGCCGCCCTTCACGGCGGCCTGGCGGGCGGCGGCCTGTCCGGCGCCGGCCTGGATGACCTGGCCCAGGATGACGTAGTCGACGGCGTCGCCGGCCAGCCCGGCCCGCTCGAGCGCGGCGCGGATGGCGATACCGCCCAGGTCGACCGCGGTGAAGTCCTTGAGGGCGCCGGAGAGCTTGCCGATCGGGGTGCGCGCACCGGCCACGATGACAGAACCAGGCATGGACGCCTCCTAGGTCACGGGTACCGGCTCGCGCGGCACCGGCCCTGCACGATTACCCCCGCGATATGCCGCGAGGCTACCCCCGCGATGTGCCGCGACCGCGTTCCGCCGGCCACGACAGCCGGACGGGTGGGGAGAACAAAACTCTCCCAGCAACAATAACGTGATCTTGGTGGACGCGCCGGGGGTGCCGCCCGCCGGAACAGCCCCAGGGCGGCCCTGTGTGACGAACATCGCCCGCCGCGCCCGGAGGAGCGGCGGCCGGGAGGAGCGGCGGCGAACCACGGCGGCGGTCAGGACGAACGGGCCGTCGGCCTACCGGTCAGGAAGAACGGACCGGTGGGCGGACCGGTCAGGAAGAACGGACCGGTGGGCGGACCGGTCAGGAAGAACGGACCGGTGGGCGGACCGGTCAGGAGAAGACGCCGCAGGATGCCCGGAACTGGCTGTTCGCGCCCGACGCCGGCATCTGGGTGGTCGTGCCCTGCCCGGCCGTGACCAGCCCCTCCAGGGTGAGCTGGAGCGGGGTGGTGACGACCTGGAAGTCCGTTCCGACGGTCGACGACGTGCCGGCGACGAGCCGCATCCCGGTCTCGTCGCAGCCGAAGCCGAAGCCGGCGTTGTCGCGCTGGCCGGCGGACAGGCGCACTCCGGGGCCGAGGGTGACCGGCGCGAGCACGTCCCGCGCGGCGTAGCGGAGCATCGTGTACTCCTCGATGCCGTCGCGGGTCGCGGTGCGGACCAGAATCTCGGCGAAGCCGTCGACGTTCGCGTCCACGACGGCGTGAACCGTCGGAAGCTGCAGGCCGGGCAGGTCGACGCTGGTGGTCCTGCCACTGCGGGAGAGGGTCACCTCGATCTTCGAGGTCGTCTCGTTGACCCGGACCGGGTCGCCGATCCCGTCCCCGTCCACGTCGCTGGCGCCCGCCGGCCGGGTAACGGGGGTGGGCAGGTCCGCAGCACCGGAGCCGCCAGGCCCCGGCGTCGAGCTCGCGGGCGGGCTCGACGGGCTCACGGTGGACGGCGGGGTCGTCGCCGCCACCGACGGGCTGGACGTCGCCCGCGGCGGCCTGGTCGAGCCGGGGACGCCGTTGCCGCCGTTCGAGCCGCCAGACCCCCCGGTGGACGGGGTCGCCGGCCGGCTGGTCTCGGAGAGCACCGAGGACACCAGCGGCGGTGCGGCAGGCTCGACGACCTGCTGGTTCGACGACTTCGGCCGGACCGCGACGATGGCCAGGACGATCAGGGCGGCCATCGCCACGCCACCGGTGGCCATCAGCGGCAGGCGCCACCAGCGGCGGCGCTCCACCCCGGCCCGGATGCGGTGCAGCGCGTCGGGGGACGCCCGCACGGGCTCCACCGCCGCCCGCAGCAGGCGGGTGAGCTCCTCCGGTTCGAGCCCGCTGCTCACCGCAGGCCCTCCAGCTTGCCGCTCAGTGCCGCCAGCCCCCGTGACGTGTAGGCCTTCACCGACCCGACGCTGCAGCCCATCACCGCGGCGGCGTCAGCCTCCGACATGTCCGCGTAGTAGCGGAGCACGACCGCTTCCCGTTGCCGTCTGGGCAGCTCCCGCAGTGCCTGGACGACGGCGGCCCGCTCGACCAGAGAGTAGGCCCCCTCTTCGGCGCTCGCGGCGTCGGGCATCGGCTTGGGGGCGTGCTTGAGAGCGACCAGTCGACGCCGGAGGGTGGACCGTGCGAGATTGACCACCGTCTGACGGAGGTAGGCCAGGGCCTTGTCCCGGTCCTGGAGCCGACCCCAGGCACCGTGCACCCGGATGTAGGCGTCCTGCACGACCTCCTCGCACAACCCGATGTCATCCAGCAGCAGTGCCGCGAGACGGACGAGGGATCGGTAGTGCTCGGAGTACAACGCCGTCAGAGCGGCGTCGGCGTCCCGCGCGACGGCGCTACGGGCGGCGTCGCTCCGCGCAGGCACGGGCCGCCACCCTTCCACGACTGTCATGGGCGCGGTCACGCAAAGTCTGACGCGCGCCGACCCTCCAAGGTTGTCCCAGAAGTTCTATCGCGTCGCGCGGCACGCCGACACCCCTCAGTTCTCCTGGCCCGCCGACCTGCGGGTCGTCCACCACGCCGGGCGGCGGAGCCCCGCCACCGGGCACCCGACAGACGCCGGAGGTAGATCGAGAATGAAGCGGATCCTCGAAGCGATCATGGCTGGTGGGGGGCGTTCGCCGGAGCGGCGGGCG
>NZ_SJXI01000068.1:0-60966 GCF_004337455.1 Parafrankia sp. BMG5.11
GGACCTTTTCCCGGCCGACGGCGGAGGCTGCTCCAGGCCCGCTGGCTGGTCTCGGCAGGGCTCGGGGAGCGGAGAGTCCCGAACAGAGTCCGCTCGGTGCCCTGGGCGCCTGCCCCTTCGAAGCCCGGAGCCTGAACCTCGAACGTCGAGCCGCCAACCTTCGAACTTCGGGCCCGGACCTCGGAGGTCAGAACCCCGAGGTCCGGGGTCCTGAGGTTTGGAGGGCCTGACCCCCACGGCTCGGGACCCTGAGCGCCAAACCAGTCCTCTGCCGGGCCGGACAGGGCAAAGCGTGGCGCCTGAGTGAGTCCATAGACTCATTCACCCGCCATGGTTGTGCTGGACCGGCCGGCGGCTGGAGTCAGACTTGCGAGACCCCGCGTCAGACCCCGATGGCCGGCGAGGTCCGCGGGCGCCGGCCGGGCGGCGGACGTCGGTCGCGCGCAGAATCAGATCCACCTGGGGAGGCCGCGTTCCGGCGCCCCGGAACGAAGGGAATGCTGTCGGTTATGCCGAACGACGAGTCGACGAGGTCCCAACCGCCGTCCAGGGCCGGCCGTGCTGCCACCGGCGGTGGCGGTGCGCGGCGCACCGAGGGCCGCCGTGACGCGCCGGGTGCCCGGCGTGGGCCGTCCTCGTCCGGCTCGTCCGGGCGGGATGCCGGTGGCGATGCACGGCGCTCCGGTCGGGTCACCAGAGGCGATGCGGGCCGGACGGGGTTCGTCCGGCGTGCGGACGGTGGGCGAGGCCCCGCGCCGGCTGGCGCCTCGGCGGCGGGGGCTGGTGGTCGTGGTGCCCCCGCACGGCAGGGCACCGGGCGCGCCGGCGGTCCGTCCCGGCAGGGAGGTCCCGGCCAGGGCGCCGGACGTCCGAAGGCCGCCTGGCGTCCCGCTGGCACAGGCCAGGGGCGTGGTGGCGCTGGCGGTTCCGGTGGACCCGGCGGCGAGCGGTGGGGTCGTCCCGCCTCGTCGCGTGAGGGTGGTCCGCGCGAAGCGAGCGGCGGGCGGCCTGCTGGAGACCGTTGGTCCGGAGGTGCGGGCCGGCCGGGAGCGCACGGTCGGCCGGAAGGGCAGGGCCGGTCCGAGGGGGGCCGGCCGGCCCGCCGCTGGGAGGGCTCCGGCCGGAGCACGCCGGCCTCGGATTCGCGGGGCCGGCAGTGGTCGGGGAGCCCGTCCCGCGAGGCGGGAGACCGCCCCAGGCAGAGTGACAGGCCGCCCTATGACGCGGCCCGCGGCACCACACCCCGTCACGACGGCCCCCGTCACGACGGCCCCCGACACGACGGGTCCCGCCATGACGGCCCTCGTCACGATGGGCCTCGGCATGACGGGCCCCGCCACGGCGGAGGTCGTGACGAGCGTGGCCGCGGTGATGCTCGGCGGGATGGCGGCGGCTGGGCCGGCGGCGGCTCTCGAGCCGGTTCGTCACCCGACCGCGGTGGACAGCGCAGCTACGGAGACGGCGGTGGACGACCGTCCGGTGGACGACCGACGTCGGGCCAGACGGCGCGAGGCTCCTCCGGGCGTCCGTACGGTGCCGGGCGGCCGGTCGGCGGTGGGCGTGACGGTTCCGCGGGCCCCGGGAACGGCGGTTCGGGCGAGAACCGGTTCGAGCGGCGCTCACGGGAGCAGGGCTCGGGCCAGTGGCGACCTTCCTCGGGGGACGCGGCGACACGGGGCGCGGCAGGTCCGCGTAGTGGGATTCGACGTGACGGCCCGGGCAGGTCCGACGGGACGGCGGCCGGCCGCGGCCCGGGTGTCGACCGGCGTCCCCCGTCGGCCGGGTCGCGGCCCTGGCAAAGCGGTGCGACCGGCGATGCCCGGACCTCCAACGGCTCCGGGTACGACCGTGGTCACCGGTCTGATCGCGCCTCCGGACCTGATCGTGGTTACCGGCCCGATCGCGGCGCCGGGTCCGACCGTGGTTACCGGTCTGATCGTGGCGCCGGGTCCGATCGCGGTGACAGCCGTCGGAGTGGCCCGCCCAGCGGGGGCTCGTCCGCACGGCCCTACACGCGGCCGACGCACCGTGAGCAGCCCGCGTCCGGCACGGACCGGGTAGATCGGGCGGAGCGCACGGACCGACCGGACGCTCCGGGCACCGGTGCGGATCGGGCCCGTCCCGACCAGACCCGCTCCTATGAGGCCCGTGCGGGCCAGGGCCGCCCGGACGAGGGCCGTGCGGGCCAGGGGGGCCCGGACCGGGGCCGCCCGGACGTGGGCCGCTCCGGTCAGGGCCGCGCGGACACGGGACGTCCGTATCAGGCACGTACGTACCAGGAACGGCCGGCTCGGCCGGATCGATCCGGTGGGAGCCGGTTCGACGCGAACCGTGCCGGCGCAGGGGGCTCCTACGCGGGTCGCCGTGGTCCGGACACCCGCTCGGGATCGAGCGGGGGACCTCGGGCCGGCCGTGGCGGGGTGAGTGGCGGGCCCAGCCGTTCGGGCCCCGGTACGCGTCCGGCCGGCGGAGCCGGGGGTCGATCCTCCGCGGGGCCGGCCGGCCGGCCGAACAGGGACGACGTCACGGCGCGCCGCAGGCCGCCCGCACCTGCGCTGCCGGACGAGGCCAAGGCCGAGTTGCTTGATCGCGACATTCGCCGTGACCTGCGCAGCGTGCCCGCGCCGCTGGCCGAGACGATCGCCCGGCACCTCGTCGCGACCGCGCTGCTCGTCGACACCGACCCGGTGCAGGCGCTGGCTCACGCGCGTGCCGCGGCGGCCCGGCTGCCCAGGATGGCCGCGGTGCGGGAGGCCGTGGGAGTCGCGGCCTACCACGCCGGCGAGTTCGCCTCCGCGCTGCTGGAGCTGCGCGCGGCCCGCCGCATCGACGGCTCGTCCCACAACCTCCCGCTGATGGCTGACGCCGAACGTGGCCTCGGTCGGCCCGAACGCGCGATCGACTACCTCTCGGACCCGGGTGTCGCGGCGCTGGACGCCGCCGGCCGGGCCGAGCTCCTGATCGTCGTGTCCGGTGCCCGGCGCGACATGGGTCAGCCGGAGGCGGCCGCGGTGCTGCTGCGCGACGAGGTGACCGCCAGAACGGAGCCGAAGCCGTGGACGCCCCGTCTCTGGTACGCCTACGCCGAGGCGCTGCTGGCGGCCGGTCGCACGATGGAGGCGCTGCGCTGGTTCACAGCCACGGCCGGCATCGACGAGGACACGACCGACGCGGCCGAGCGCGTCTACGAGCTCACCATCGATGACGAGACCGATGACGAGACCGAGATCGACAACGAGGACGGCGGCGCCGAGGACGACGGGCCGGAGAGCGATCGGCTCGAGGACGAGCTGCTCGGTGACGAGAGACTCGAAGACGACGGGCCCGCCGCCGGGACCCACGACGGCGCGGCCGTAGACGAACCGGACCCTGACGGCCTGATCGCCTCCGGCACAGGTGCGGCCGTTGACGCCGTGGCAGATGACGCCGCGCTGGCCGACGCCGACGCCGACGCCGACGCCGACGCCGACGATGCCGGTGACGCGGACGCGGACGCGGACGCGGAAGCTGAGGCCGCCGACCATGGCGACACGGGTGGTGCCAGTGACGCCGGGGCAGCGGTCGATGTGACCGTCGACGGCGAGCCGGCGGCACCGGTCGAGCAGCCGGCGCCGGCGGAGCCCGCCGCGGCCGTGGAGCCCATCGAGGTCGGCTTCTCCGCGGCCGAGGACACGAGCGCGGTGCCTGCCGCGGAGGTGACCGCCGACACCCCGCCGATTCCAGAGATCATTTTCTCGGACGCCCCGGGCGGTGCGGACCAGGCCGGAGCGCACCGGACATCCGAGGACTGACCCCGGGGCACCGCCACTCTCTCGGGCGCTCGAACTGCTGAGCGCCCGAGAGAGACCGGGCCTTCGAGCACCCGAGCCCCTCGAAGGCCCGAAAGACATCCCAGGAGCTGAAGTGTCAAGCCGCGATCTGTTCGACGTGATGCGACCAGGCTGTCGTCTCGTCGTAGAGGGTGCCGGTCTTGAGGCAGCCGTGCAGGATGCCGACGAGTCGGTTGGCGAGCTGGCGCAGGGCCGCGTTGTGGTTGGCTCCGCGTTCTCGTTGCCGGTCGTAGTAGGCACGGGCGCCCGGGGACACGCGCAGGCTGCAGAACGCCTGGGTCATGAGGGCGTCGACGAGCCGGTCGTTGTGGACGAAGCGGGCCGCGACGGTCCTCTTCTTCCCGGAGGCTCGCGTGATCGGGGAGGTGCCGGCGTAGTTCTTGCGGGCTTTGGCGGTGGCGTAGCGGTCGGGGTCGTCGCCGAACTCCGCGAGCACCCGGGCGCCGAGGACCGGCCCCAGCCCCGGCTGGCTGAGGACGGTCTTAGCGGCCGGGTGCCGGCCAAAATGGGCTTCGACCCGCTCCTCGAGAGTCTTGACCTGCTCGTCCAGTACGGCCAGGACCGCGACCAGGGCGCGGGTCGAAGCGGCGTAGGCGGTGGTCACGACGTCGGGCTGGCCGAGGTGCTCGGCCCGCAACGCGGCCTGGATCGCCGCGGTCTTGGCGGCCACGTCGCGGCGGCGGGCGCGTTTGAGCGCCGCGGCGATCTGGCTGGCCGTCAGCCGGGCCGCCTCGGCCGGGGTGGGCGCCTTGGCCAGCAGTTCCAGGGTGTCGGCGGCGTCCAGGTCGTCGAAAGCGGCCAGCGCGGCGGGGAAGTAGTCGAGCAACGCGTGCCGCAGCCGCTGGGTGTGCCGGGTCCGTTCCCAGATCAGTGTCTTGTGGGTGCGGGTCACGACCCTGACCGCCTCGACCAGGGCGGTGTCCCCGGCCACTGGCCGCAACTGGTGGGAGTCGGTGCGGACCATGTCCGCGAGCACGTGCGCGTCGGCGGCGTCGCTCTTGGCTCCGGACACGGCGTGCCGTTCACGGTAGCGGGACGCCTGCAACGGATTGATCGCGAACACCTGGTAGCCGGCGGCGACCAGTGCCCGCGCCCACGGGCCCCGGTCGGTCTCGATCCCGACCAGCACCTCGACCGCATCGGGGTCGTCCCCGACCTGCTCGCCGATCATCGCGTGCAGCCGGGTCATCCCCGCCACGCCCTCGGGCAGCCGGGCCTTGCCCAGCCGGCGGCCCGAGGCATCCATCACCTCCACGTCGTGGTGGTCTTCCGCCCAGTCGTCCCCGACGAACAGTCGCAACGCCTCTCCCGCCCTCCATGCCGATCACCGTGAGCAGCCAGCGGGAGAACTATCAGCGACCTGATGAACACAGTGCTCACGCCGCACGCGGCGGGCACGACATCCCATCAGCGATCAACTCTCCCGGCCTGACCGGCAGGGGCACTGTCTTTCGTCAGGACTCGAAGTCCAGGACACACGAGTGCTCACCTGCCGGCGGCTACCGCTCGGAGTCTGCCGGATGGCTTACTCCCAGAACTCATTAGGACAGGCGCCAAGGACAGGCGCCAAGGACAGGCGCCTGAGCGGAGTCAGTCCAACGGGCGTATCAGCAGGCCGGTGCGTGGCTTCGGGGTGAACAGGGTCGACTTCCGGGGCATCCGCTCCGCGGCCCCGGCGACGGCGGTCACGTCGGCGACCGGGGTCGGGTTGAGTAGCAGCGCGACACCGCCGGTGGCGCGTGCGGCGGCGAGCGCGGCGGGGGCGTCGTGGTAGTAGTCGACGACGCCGACCCTGTCCTCCAGGCCCCACACGTTCGTGATCAGCGCCAGGTGCGCGACGGTCACGTCGAGGCCGCGGAACGCCGCCGACCGGTCGGCGGGCAGCGCGCGAGCGAGGAGATCGGCGGCGGGCGCCGTCAGCAGATAGGCGTCCGAGTCGTCGCTGATCACGAAGGCGTGGCCGTCGTGGCCCGCCTTGGCGAGCTCGTCGAGCAGCGCCGCGGGGTCGACCGGTGCGCCGGCGCCAGCGCCGGCGCCGGCGGCCTCGGTCAGCCGGCGGACGGTGAAGGCGCCCTCGGCCCGCGCTACGGCGTCGGCGAGGGTGAGTCCCAGCACGGCGCGGTGGATCGCGTGCACCTGCGGGCCGTTGGCGGTCGCGTCCACCAGGAAGGTGAGCCCGAAGTCCCAGGCGCCGGCACCGTCGCCCGCGGCGTGCCGTTCCGCCTGGTAATGGCGGTATGTGGCGTACCGGTGGTGGCCGTCGGCGATGACCGCGCGGCGGGGGAGGAGATCCGCCGCGATGGTCTCCAGCTGGGCGGGGTCGTCGATCGCCCAGATCCGGTGGGTCACCCCGTCGTCGGTGTGGGCGTCCACGATCGGCGGGGTGGTCACCGCGGCGGCGACGACCTGGCTGGCCGGGCCGCCGCCGTCGTAGAGCAGGAAGATCGGTTCCAGGTTCGCGGCGGTCGCCCGAGTCAGCGCGAGCCGGTCGGAGACCGGGCCGGCCATGGTGTTCTCGTGGGGCAGGACGATGCCCGCGTCCGGGTCGGCCAGGGCGAGGGCGCCGACGAGTCCGCGCTGGAGGTGGCCGTCCTGCTCCTGCTCGTAGACGTAGAGCGCGGGGGCCTCGTCCCGGGCGAGGATCCCGGCGTCCAGCCATTCCCGCAGGGTGCGCGCCGCCCGGTCGTACCGGCTGTCCGGCTCGCCGGGGGACTCGGCGGGGGAGAGGTCCCGCGGCAGGATCAGCCGGACGACGTTGTGCTCCGCGGCCGCCTCGAGGGCGGTGCGGCCGTCCTCGTCGATGACGTCGTAGGGCGGGGAGGTCAGCGCGGCGAGATCCGGGCCGGCGGCGGTGAACCGCGCCGCGCGGAACGGCGCGAGGACGAGCCCGGCTGGAACGGGCACGGCGGCGTCAGGGGCAACCATGAGGCGCATCGTAGGTGCTGGGGCTGCCCGGTCGCCCCCGCCTGCCGGCCAGGTCACGCCGCGGAAGACAGGCCGTTATTCCGATGTTGAGGCATGTGGACGCCGCTTGCGGCGAAACTGGATGGGAGGGTGGGACGCCTCCACCCCACCTGGGTCGCCGAGGACGTCGGCCGGGGGGCCGGCCGGATGACGGCCGGTCGCCGGTGCCGGTCATGGGCGGTGCCGGTCGGGCTTCGGCCGCGACCGGTGACTGCCCGGCGCGGCCCGGTGCGGCGTCCCGGTGGTGCTGATGCCGCCGCCGCGGTGGCCACGGCCGTGGCGGTCCGGACGACGTGGAGGTGCCATGACGGAGGAATTCGGCGTTCCGAACGGCAATGGCAACGCTGACGGCAATGGCAACGCTGACGGCAATGGCAACGCTGATGGCAATGGCAATGGCGTCGTCGGCGGCGGCGGTAGTGGCGGTGAGCGGCGGCAGGCCGAGTCGGTCCGCTCGCCGGCCGGCGAGGTCTACGACTGGTACACCCGCGGGATGGCGCTGCTCGGGCACGGTGACGCGAACGCGGCGGTGCAGCTCCTCGCGCATGCCGTCGCGGCGGAGCCGGCGTCCCCGAGTGTGCGGGAGGCGCTGGGCCGGGCGCAGTTCGAGGCCGGGCAGTACGACGACGCCCTGCGGACCTTCGCCTGGATCGTCGACCGCCATCCGACCGACGACTACGCCCAGTTCGGCCTCGGGATGGCCGCGCGCCGCACCGGCGACCTGCGCTCCGCCGTCGAGCATCTTGCGCTCGCGGTGGCGATGCGGCCCGATCTGGCGCACTACGGGGTCGCCCTGCGCGGGGCGCGGGCCGCTCTGAACCGCGCGTGACGGTCCCCCGAGAGGCGGCGGGCACGGCGCGGTCCGTGCTCGCCGGCATGAGCCGTCCACTGGCGGCGATGTTCGACGTCGCGCTGATGGATCTCGACGGGGTGGTGAACCGCGGCGAGCGGGCTGTGCCGCACGCCGCGGCGGCCATCGAGGCCGCGGGCCGGCAGGGGATGCGCACCGTCTACGTGACGAACAACGCGCTGCGGACCCCGGAGACCGTCGCCGCGCGGCTGACGGGTTTCGGCGTGCCAGCCGAACCGTCGGAGGTCGTCACCTCGGCGCAGGCGGCGGCGCACGTGCTCGCCGAACGGCTACCGGCCGGGGCGGTGGTCCTGGTCGCCGGAGGTGTCGGGCTCCGGGAGGCGGTGCGCGCGGAGGGCCTGGTCCCGACCGGGTCGGCCGCGGACGAGCCGGCCGCCGTGGTCCAGGGCTTCGATCCGGAGATCAACTATGCCCGGCTGGCCGAGGCGGTGCTGGCGATCCGGGCGGGGGCGTGGTGGGTCGCGAGCAACACCGACCTGACGGTGCCGACGGAGCGTGGCCTGGCGCCCGGTAACGGGGCGCTGGTGGCCTTCGTCCGGGCCGCGACGGGCGCGGAGCCAGAGGTGACCGGGAAACCGGAGTTCGCGATGCACGCGGAGTCGGTGCGGCGCAGCGGCGCGTGTGATCCGATCATCGTCGGCGACCGGCTGGACACCGACATCGAGGCGGGTTTCCGCGCCGGCACGCCGACTCTGCTGGTGTTCACCGGTGTCACCGGGCCCGCGGAGCTGCTCGGCGCGCCCGCGCGGCACCGGCCGACCTTCCTCGCCGCCGACCTGCGCGGGCTGCTGCGCCCCCAGCCCGCCGCGCTCGCCCGGGACGGCTCATCCCGGTGCGGCGGGTGGACGTGCGACCTGAACGGCGGCACCCTGCGCTGGCACCAGGCCGACCCCGGGAGCGACGGGCTGGACGCCGGGCCGGACGACGGGCTGGACGCGCTGCGGGCCGCGTGCGCGCTGGTCTGGGCGGCAGCGGACGAGGGCCGTCCGGTCGAGGCCCTGGCCACTGATCGGCCGCCGGGCTGCGAGGACCTGCGCGCGCCGGCCGCGCGCTGACGACGTCCCGGCGACCCGCGGGCCCGGTCGGGACAGGAGCCCATCAGAAGCAGGGCCCAGCCGGAGCCGGCCCAGCCGGAGCCGGCACGGTCAGAGCAGGGAGCGGACCCGCAGGAGGTCGCGGACGCTCGCGTCGACCTTGAGCCGGCCGCTGGCCCACGCCGTCGTCACCGAAAGGGTGCCGTCGGTCACGGCGAGCAGGTCGTCGCTGCTCAGGGTGAGGGTGATCTGGGCCCCCGGCAGCTCGCCCTCGCCGATGTCGCGCAGGCAGCCGTCGCGGAGCTGGCCGGAGAACGTGGTCCGCAGGTCCGGGATCCGGCACACGATCACCCGGTCCGGGGTACGCGGCGGCCGGCGCTCGCGTGTGAGCTCGTCGAGCCGGTCGGCGAGGGCTCGCAGTGCTGCCTCGCACTGCAGTCTGTCCGCCATGCTGGACGGTCACCTCCTGCGCCCGCAGCACCCGTCGTCCGTGCCGTAATGGATCCTCCGGGTACGGCGGATCCGGCCGTCAGCGACACTAGCGTGTGCGTGCCGCCCCCGGCGGGACGCCGGCGGATGTGAGGGCAGCCACGTGCCCGCCAGGTGATGCCGCGGCCGGGCACGGACGCCCCCCGGAATGCGAGAGGCTGGTTCGGTGAACACCGACGAACTGTCCGCCGAGCTGAGCGCGGCGCTCGCGCGGCTCGCCACGCTCCCCGGTCGGCCGGCCGCCGAGCACCTGGAGACGTTCGAGGACGTGCACCGGCTGCTGGAGGAATCGTTAGAGGATCTCGCGGGCGGCTCGTCGCGCGGCCCGGGCGCGGCGCCGTCGCCCGGTCCGACCGCCGGCCCGGATCCCGGGCCGCGCGCTGCTCCGGGCCCCGGTCCGCGTCCTGCTCCGGGCCCCGGCCCGGGCGGCGCCCGGGCACCTCGGTGAGACGGGCGGGATCACCGGTGGCCCGCAGGATCCGTCTGGACGCGGAGCTTGTCCGTCGCCGGCTCGTCTCCTCCCGGGAACGGGCGGTCGAGGCGATCGCCGCGGGCCGCGTGCGGGTCGGCGGCGTCACCGCGACGAAGCCGGCGACGGTCGTCGACGGGGCGACGTCGATCGTGCTCGCCGTGGACGACGACCCCGGCTATGCCTCCCGGGGAGCGCACAAGCTGGTCGGCGCGTTCGAGGCGTTCGGCGTCCCGGCGCCCGGGACGCCCGGCCTGTCTGGCGGGCCCGGCCAGCCTGATGTGCCGGCTCGGCCTGGTTCGCCCGCGGCGGTGGCGGGGCCGCCGGCGCTCGTGGTCGCCGGGCGGCGGTGCCTCGACGCCGGTGCGTCGACCGGCGGGTTCACCGACGTGCTCCTCAGGTACGGCGCGGCGCGGGTCGTGGCCGTCGACGTCGGATACGGGCAGCTTGTCTGGCGGCTGCGCTCCGATCCGCGGGTGCGCGTGCTGGACCGGACGAACGTCCGCAACCTCACGCCCGAGCAGGTCGGCGAGCCGGTGGAGCTGGTCGTGGGCGACCTCTCGTTCATCTCGCTGGTCCTGGTGCTGCCCGCGCTGCGCGCGTGCGCCGCGCCGGACGCCGACTTCGTCCTGCTGGTCAAGCCGCAGTTCGAGGTGGGCCGGGAGCTTCTCGGCTCCGGTGGTGTGGTCCGTGATGTGGCCCTGCACGCCCGGGCGGTGCGCACCGTCGTGACCGCCGCCGAGGGGCTCGGGCTGGGGGCGCGCGGCGTGGCGGCCAGCCCGCTGCCGGGACCCGCCGGCAACGTCGAGTACCTCGCCTGGCTGCGCGCGGACGTCCGCCCGACCTCCGGCGAGGTCGAGGCGATGATCACCGCTGCGATCGAGGCGGGGCCCGCGAGCACGGCGGCCCCCGCCCCAGCGCCGCCGCCGTCGTCCCAGGACGCCGGCCAGGACGCCCGAGCCGACGGCGAAAGGACCGGCCGATGACCCGCGAGGTACTCGTCGTCAGCCACCCGCGCCGTTCCGTTGTACGGGAGAGCGCGCAGCGCGTGCTGGAGATGCTCGTGGCCGCCGGTGTCTCCCCGCGGGTCCTGCGGGACGAGGCCGAGCTGCTCGACCTGTCGGCGCCGAACGTGGTCACGGGGGACACCGACGCCGCGGTCGGCGCCGAGCTGGTGCTCGTGCTCGGTGGTGACGGCAGCCTGCTGCGCGGCGCCGAGTTCGCCCGCTCGGCGGACATCCCGCTGCTCGGGGTCAACCTCGGGCACGTGGGCTTCCTGGCCGAGGCGGAGCCCGACGCGCTGGAGGCCACCGTCGAGCACGTCGTCCGCAAGGAGTACTCGGTCGAGGAGCGGATGACCGTCGACGTGACGGTGCGCCACCGTGGCGAGCTCATCTACACCGGCTGGGCGCTCAACGAGATGTCGCTGGAGAAGGCCGGGCGGGCCCGGATGCTCGAGTGTGTCCTGGAGATCGACGGGCGGCCGCTGTCGCGCTGGGGCTGTGACGGCGTGATCTGCTCGACGCCGACCGGGTCGACCGCGTACGCGTTCTCGGCGGGCGGCCCGGTGATGTGGCCGGGGGTGGAGTCGCTGCTGGTGGTGCCGATCAGCGCGCACGCGCTGTTCGCCCGGCCGCTGGTGCTCACCCCGACGTCGACCGTGGCCATCGAGGTGCTGCCGGACGTCCCGGCGGTGCTCTACTGCGACGGGCGGCGACTGGTCGACGTCCCCGAGCTGTCGCGGGTGGAGGTGGTGCGGGGCCGGCGCCCGGTGCGGCTGGCGGTAATCAGGCCACGTCCGTTCACCGATCGGCTGGTGGCCAAGTTCGACCTGCCGGTGGTGGGGTGGCGCGGCCGCTCGGGGCGCTGAGCCGGCCGGGGCTGCCGGGGTTTCGGCCCGCTGAGCTGGGAGGACGCGGCGGGCGGAGAAGTGGCGGGGCGAGCGGGGCCGGCGTGGTGACGTGACCGGAATCGGTGGCACGGCTCCGATCTCCCCGATTTCCGGGTGCCGTCCGTGGTGGGGGTGACGCTAGAGTTCGGGGCGTGCTCGAGGAGATTCGCATCCGTGGCCTCGGGGTCATCGATGACGCCGTCCTCGACCTGGCGCCGGGGCTGACGGTGGTCAGCGGCGAGACCGGCGCCGGCAAGACCATGATCGTGCAGGGGCTCGGCCTGCTGACCGGGGGCCGCGCCGACTACGCGCTGGTCTCCCCGCTGGCCGGGCGTGCCTTCGTCGAGGCCCGGCTCGTCGTGCCGGCCGACTCCGGGCTCGCCAAGCGTGTCCGCGAGCTCGACGGCGACGTCGACGAGGACGTCATCATCATGGGCCGCACGCTGAGCGCCGAGGGCCGCTCGCGGGCCCAGCTCGCGGGGCGTTCGGTGCCCGCGAGTGTCCTCGCGGAGATCACCGAGAACGTGATCGCCGTGCACGGGCAGTCCGAGGCGCAGCGGCTGCGCCGTCCCGCGACCCAGCGCGACGCGCTCGACCGGTTCGCCGGCGCCTCCGTCGCCGAGCCGCTCGTCCGGTACGGGCAGGTGTACGCGCGGCTGGCGAAGGTCCGCGCCCGGCTGGCCGACATCACCGGGCGGTCGCGGGAGCGGGCGCAGGAGGCGGAGCTGCTCCGGCTCGGCCTGGCCGACGTCGAACGGGTCGCGCCGCAGCCCGGCGAGGATGTCGCGCTCGACGCGGAGCTGCGCCGGCTGGAACATTCCGAGACCCTGCTGCGGGTGGCGCGTTCGGCGCACGGCGCGCTGGTCAGCGACCCCGCGACCGGTGAGGACGTCCCCGCCGCCGCCGAGCTGGTCGGCTCCGCCCGCCGGATCGTGGCCGGCGACGCCGCGCTCGACCCGGCACTGGAGGAACTGGCGGGCCGGTTGACGGAGCTGTCGAGCCTGCTGACCGACGTGGCCGCCGACCTGGCCTCCTACGCCGCCGGGGTGGAGTCCGACCCGGAGCGGCTCGCTCAGGCGCAGGAACGCAAGGCGGCGCTGACCGCACTGGCCCGCGCGCACGGCACGGACGTCGACGGCGTGCTGCGGTGGGCCGACACCGCCGGGCGTCGCCTGCTCGAGCTCGACGCCGACGGCGACCAGACAGGCGCGCTGGCCGCCGAGCGCGCCGAGCTGACCGCGGAGCTCGCCGGCCTGGCCGAGCGGATCAGCGCGGCGCGCTCCGCCGCCGCCGAGCGGTTCGGCGCGGCGGTCGCCGCCGAGCTGGCCGGCCTCGCCATGCCGCGGGCCCGGGTGGAGGCGGCGGTCGGGCACCGCGACGACCCGAACGGTCTGCCTGTCGGCGGCCGGACGCTGGCCTACGGGCCGAGCGGGATCGACGACGTCGAGCTTCGCCTGGTTCCGCACCCGGGCGCGCCGGCCCGGCCGGTCGAGAAGGGCGCCTCGGGCGGCGAGCTCTCCCGGGTGATGCTGGCGATCGAGGTGGTGCTCGCGGCGGCCGACGCCGGGGCGACGATGGTCTTCGACGAGGTCGACGCCGGAGTGGGCGGGCGCGCCGCGGTCGAGATCGGCCGCCGCCTCGCCCGGCTCGCCCGCACCCACCAGGTCATCTGCATCACCCATCTGCCGCAGGTCGCCGCGTTCGCCGACCGGCACCTGGTCGTGCGCAAGGCCGATGACGGTTCGGTGACCCGCAGCGGCGTGGTGGCGCTCGACGGCCCCGGGCGGGTCCGGGAGCTGTCGCGGATGCTGGCCGGCCAGGAGGAGAGCTCGCTGGCCCGCGGCCACGCCGAGGAGCTGCTCGCCGCCGCCGCCGCCGACAAGGCCGCCCTCGCCCAGCCGTGACCGCCCGGCCCCGGCGAGCCGGGTGGCCGGCGGCGGGGCGGGGCGTTGGCCTGCTCGGCACGGTGTTACCGTGAAGACCCGTGGAGGCGCCGGGGCCGGACCGGCGGCGTGACCACGGGGGTTCCGCGTGGCGCAGGCGCATGTGACCAAGCACGTGTTCGTGACGGGAGGTGTGGCGTCCAGTCTCGGTAAGGGACTGACGGCGTCCAGCCTCGGCCGTCTACTCAAGGCCCGCGGTCTGCGGGTCACGATGCAGAAGCTCGACCCGTATCTGAACGTTGATCCGGGAACGATGAACCCGTTCCAGCACGGCGAGGTGTTCGTCACCAATGACGGCGCCGAGACCGACCTGGACATCGGGCACTACGAACGCTTCCTCGACGTCGACCTCGACGGCAGCGCGAACGTGACCACCGGGCAGGTGTACTCGGCGGTCATCGCCCGCGAGCGGCGCGGCGGGTACCTCGGTGAGACGGTGCAGGTCGTCCCGCACATCACCGACGAGATCAAGGGCCGGATCCGCCGGCTGGCCACCGATTCGGTGGACGTGGTGATCACCGAGGTGGGTGGCACCGTCGGCGACATCGAGTCGCTGCCCTACCTGGAGGCGATCCGCCAGGTCCGGCACGAGGTCGGCCGGGACAACGCGCTGACGGTGCACGTCAGCCTCGTCCCGTACCTCGCGCCGTCGGGTGAGCTGAAGACCAAGCCGACCCAGCACTCGGTCGCGGCGCTGCGCAGCATCGGCCTGCAGCCGGACGCGGTGGTCTGCCGCTCCGACCGGCCGCTGCCCGACGCGCTCAAGCGTAAGATCGCCATGATGTGCGACGTCGACGACGAGGCGGTCGTCGGCGCACCGGACGCCGGCTCGATCTACGACATCCCGAAGGTGCTGCACAAGGAGGGCCTCGACGCCTACGTCGTGCGCCGGCTCGGCCTCAGCTTCCGGGACGTCGACTGGACGGAGTGGGACACCCTGCTCCGCCGGGTGCACCATCCCTCGAACACCGCCACGGTGGCGATCGTCGGCAAGTACGTCGACCTGCCCGACGCCTACCTGTCGGTGACCGAGGCGCTGCGCGCCGGCGCGTTCGCCGTCGACGCCCGCGCGGACATCCGCTGGATCGGGTCGGACGAGTTCACCTCGCCCGCCGCCGCCGCGCACGCGCTGGAAGGCGTGGACGGGATCATCGTTCCGGGCGGGTTCGGGATCCGCGGCATCGAGGGCAAGATCGAGGTGCTGCGGCACGCCCGCGAGCATGGCATTCCCACGCTGGGGATCTGCCTGGGCCTGCAGTGCATGGTGATCGAGGCCGGCCGTTCGCTGGCCGGGCTGGCCGGGTCGAACTCCACCGAGTTCGACCCGGAGACCGCCCACCCGGTGATCTCCACGATGGCCGACCAGCACGACGTGGTCGCCGGCAAGCGGGACATGGGCGGCACGATGCGGCTCGGCCTGTACCCGTGCGCGCTGGGCGCGGGGACCGTCGCCCGCCGGGAGTACGGCGAGCCGGAGGTGCTCGAGCGCCACCGGCACCGCTACGAGGTCAACAACTCCTACCGGGAGCGGCTGACTGCCGCCGGGCTGGTGTTCTCCGGCACCTCGCCGGACGGCCGCCTGGTCGAGGTCGTCGAGCTGCCGGCCGACGTCCACCCGTTCTACGTGGGGACGCAGGCGCACCCGGAGTTCCGGTCGCGGCCGACGCGCGCGCACCCGCTGTTCCGCGGGCTCGCCGCCGCCGCCGTGGCCCACGCCGACCGGCGCCGGGGCCGGCTGCCCGTCGACATCCCGGACGGTGGCGTCGGGGGCGGCGGCGTCGCGGGTGGCGGGCCCGCCGATGGTGACATGATCGGGTCGGGTGACGGTGACGCGGCCGGTGCGCGGGCGGGCAACGGTGCCCGGTCGGCCGGTGGGCGGGCCCGCCGGGGCCGTGCGGAGCAGAGCGTGGCGACCGGCGCCGGCACGACCGCCGGTGCCAGCGGTGCCGCGGGTACCGGTGGTGCCGTGGGTGCCGCATTGCCCGGTGGGTCCACGGGGCCGGCCGCGGCGGCCGGTGTGAGCGACGGAGAGCTGGTTTCCCCATGAGCGGTGCCGTGCACACCTACGAGGTGGCGGACAGCTCCGTCGCCTACCGCGGGCGGGTCATCGCCGTTCGCCGTGACATGGTGCGGATGCCCGACGGTGACACGTCCCAGCGGGACGTGGTGGTGCACCCGGGCGCGGTCGGCGTCGTCGCCCTGGACGACCAGGAGCGGGTGGTGATGGTCCGCCAGTACCGGCACCCGGTGGGCGGCCAGCTGTGGGAGCTGCCCGCGGGCATCCTCGACGTCCCCGGCGAGCCGGCGTCCGTCGCGGCCGCACGGGAGCTCGCCGAGGAGGCGGGCCTGCGGCCGGGCCGTCTCGACCTGCTCGTCGACGTCTACGCCTCGCCGGGGATGACCGACGAGGCCTTCCGGCTGTTCCTGGCCCGTGACCTGGTGGAGATCCCGGCGGCCGAGCGGCATGTCGGCGTCCACGAGGAGGCCGAGATGGACATCACCCGCGTCGACCTGTCGGAGGCGGTGGACCGGGTGATGCGTGGCGAGATCACCAACGGGATGGCGGTGATCGGCCTGCTGGCGACCTACCGCGCCCGGGTGGACGGGTACGAGCGGTTGCGCCCGCTCGGCTCGGAATGGTCGGCCCGGCCCGCCGCGAGCGGCTGATCGGCGCCCGTCGACAGTACCGGTGTACGGGGCTCAGTCGTTGTCGACGAGCACGCCGCCGGCCTCCTCGATGGTGATTGGCTCGGCCGCGGCGAGGACGACGTCCGCCAGCGGGAACGCCTGCGCCACCCCGGGCACGGTGAAGAAGCCGTCCCAGGTCACGGTGAGGGTCACCTGGTAGGTGCCCGGGCGGTGGTAGGCGTGGGCGACGTAGGCGTCCGGGTGGTCGCGGGGGGAGATCGCCGGGTCGTAGGGGCGGCCGGGCGCGTCCGGGCCGGTCTCGCCGTCGCCGAAGTCCCAGACGTAGTGCGGGTTCGCGCTGATCGTGGCCAGGACGGGTTCGGCGACGTCGAAGGTGAACGCGTCGGGCACCGCCGTGTGCATGATCGTCGGTAGGTTCGCGAAGCTGTTCCCGACCGGCTGGATCACTACGTCCGGGGTGGGCAGCAGCTCCTCGCGCAGGTAGTCGGCGAGCTGCGCGGCGATGTCGGCGACGGCGATGCCGTCGGGGTCGTAGAGCACCGGGCCGCAGTTCGCGACGAGCGCGTCGTACTCGGCGCGTTCCGCCGCGGTCATCTCCGGGGCGGGGCCGACGCCGGTCAGCAGCGCGCACAGCGCGTCCGGGTCGGGCGGACAGTCGTCGCCACAGCCGCCGCCACCACCCCCGCCGGTGGCGCCGCCGAGCGGTACCCGCTCGAGGTACCCGCCGCGGTAGCGGTACTGGTAGCCGTTGTCCGTGGCCCGGGTGTCGCAGCTGCCCCACCGCGCTCCGGTGCACGGGACCTGCGCCGCCGTCTCCGGACCGGGCACGGGGGCGGCCCAGGCGGGAGATCCCGGCGCGGACAGCGGGCCGGGACCGGCTCCGCCGAGGGCGAGCAGCGCGGCCGCGACCAGTGCGGCGAGGGCGGCCAGGTGGCCGCGGCGGTGACTCACGGCTACCCCGCGGCGTAGGTGATGGTCTGGACGCGCCAGCCGGGGCCGGTCAGCGCGAGGCGGGCCGTCGCGGTGCGGGTGGGCACGGCCGGTTCCGTGCCGGCGTCGCGGCCCGCCGGGTCGAGCAGGTGGACCTGTCGGGTCGTGGCGATGAAGCGAACGTCGACGACGGTGCCGATGCGTTCGCCGGCGGCCAGCCCGGTGATCTCGTAGGGCTCCTGGGCCGCGCGCAGCCCGAGCTGGTCGAGGCGGCGGGTCATGCCGACGTCCAGGGTGCAGGTCTGGCAGCCCGGCAGCGCGGTCGCCGAGACGTCGGCGACCCGCCCGCCGCGGGCGGCGGCGTTGATCTCGCGGTAGTAGGCCTCGACGACCCGGCCGGCCGCGGCGGGGGAGTCGTCGGACGGGTCGGCCGCACCGCCGGCCGGCCCGCCGGTGGTGGTGGTCGGTGCCGAGGTGCCGGTGGCCGCCGCGGTGCCCGGGCCGCCGGCGGGGCCGGGGCTCACCGGGCCGCCGACCGTGGCGGAGCCGGGACGTGCGGGCGGCGGTGCCCCACCCGAGGGGCCCGCGCCTCCGCAGCCGGCGAGGACCGACCCCGCCAGGAGCGAGGCCGCGCAGACCGAGGCCGCGCGGGCCGATCCGGCGCGAACCGGGCCGGCTATCGAGGTGGTGGCGATGGTGTACCCCCGACGTGCGGCGAAACGTGACAATACAATGCCCGTCCGCACAAGCTGTCACGATAGACGCTCGACGGCGCCGTGGGACGGGCAACGGCGAACCGTCGCAGCCACGTCCTAATATCAGTTCGATGATGACCACGGTGGAAGGCGGCGACGCCCGCCGGGGTGGGCCGCCGGGCGATCCGGCCGGCCCGGTCCAGGTCATCGAGCGTTACCTGGACCACGTCGACGGCGAGCGCGGGCTGGCCCGGAACTCGGTGCTGGCCTACCGCCGTGACCTGCGCCGCTACCGCGAGCACCTGGCGGCCGGCGGGATCACCTCGCTGGCGGCGGTGGGGGAGGCGCAGATCGCGGAGTTCGCCGCCGCCCTGCGGGAGGGCGACGAGACCCATCCGCCGCTCGCCCCGGCGTCGGTGGCCCGGATGCTGGTCGCGGTCCGGTCGCTGCACCGGTTCGCCGCGCAGGAGGGCGACGTCAGCGAGGACGTGGCCCGTCCGGTCCGGCCGCCGGTGCCGCCCAGGCGGCTGCCGCGGGCGCTCACCGTCGACCAGGTGAGCGCGGTCATCGCCGCCGCGGTGGCCGGCGGCCCGGAGTACGCGGAGGTCTCCGGCGGCGACCCGGCGGAGCTGGCCCGGCGGCTGCGCTCCGCGGCCCTGCTCGAACTGCTCTACGGGACGGGCGCGCGGATCTCCGAGGCCGTCGGGCTGGACCTGGACGATCTCGACCTGGACCGGTCCGCGGTGCGGCTGCGGGGCAAGGGCGGGCGGGACAGGGTCGTCCCGCTCGGCCGGTACGCGGTGACCGCGCTGGAACGCTACCTGCGGCGCGGACGGCCGCATCTGGTCACCGAGTGTTCGGGGGCGGCGGTCTTCGTCTCGCGCCGGGGGAACCGGCTGTCCCGGCAGAGCGCGTGGTCGGCGCTGCGCGCGGCGGCGAACGCGGCCGGCGTTCCCGGAGCGTCGCCGCACGTGCTGCGGCACTCGTTCGCGACCCACCTGCTCGACGGCGGCGCGGATGTCCGGGTGGTGCAGGAGCTGCTGGGGCATGCCTCGGTCAGCACGACCCAGATCTACACGCTGGTCACGATGGACCATCTGCGTGAGGTGTACGCGTCGTCCCACCCGCGGGCCCTGCGACGCTCGCCCGGGTTCGGGTATCCGTCCGCGCCGGGCACGGGCGGCGCCGTGCCGGGCCCCGGCCTGGCCGCGGCGGACGCCGGCCTGGTGGCACCCGGTGCGGACCAGGTCTTTCCTCCGCGCCCTGCCGCCGGCACCCCGTGACGGGCACCCCGTTGTCGGATGCCCTCTGAGTTGTCGGGTGCCCTTTGAACGGTCGGCCGCCCATGGGTGACCGACGCGCGCGACGATGACCCCGGGCGACCCGTGAGGTCGACCGGCCTGCTTCCGGACCGGCCTGCTGCCAGAGCGTCCCTGTTCAGGACGGCCTTCGTTCGGGACGGTGCGAGCCGTTTCAGGACGGCGTGTACGGCCCCAGGCTCGGCATTCCGTTGGAGGGCGCGGGCGAGGGGACGCCGCCGACCCCGCCCACCGACTGGTTGCTGCGCTCGGCGAGAGTCTCGCCCACCTTGCGCGCGATCGCTTCCATCAGGCGCAGTGCCTGCGGCAGCGACAGGTTCAGCACCACTTCGCTGTCGTTCGTCATCGCGAAGCGAACCGACACGTCCGCCATTGCTCGACCTCTCTCGCCTGACTCGTAAGATCTGCCTGCCGAAGATCTGCTTGTTACGTGTGATTGGGAACGGTACGGCCCATCTGGGACGAACGCACGTCCGGGGCTCCCCGAAGCGTACGGATCCTCACGTTGCGTCAGGTCGTCGGTGCTCCGCGTCGTGGTCAGAGTTCGATGAAGATCCGCCACTCGTGCTGCTCCTTCGCCGATCGCGATGCTCCGCCGGAGGCGTCGGTGCCGCCTGCCCGAGCCGGGGATCAGTCCAGCTCACATCAATGATCACGATCGTAGCTACCCCGTTGTTTCTTCATAGTCCCCTATCGGGTGGGTGGCCCCGCGAGGGGGTGGGGGTAAATGTCCTTCCGTCGGCCGTTGTGTGCCCCTGTGTGCTGCGTGGGGCCTTCGTGGTATCTGACGGTCGAGGTCACCGGCAACCCTCGGGTGGGGAACCCCTCATGCCGATACCGCGTGCTCCCCGGTCCGCCCACCGCCTCTCCCTGGTAACCCGCCTCTCCCTGGCAGCCCACCGCGGGCCGGCGCTCGTCGGGTCGCGAACCCCGAACTGGGAGCGGAGTCACAGGGTGTGACGGTGGTCGGCACGTGGAGCGGGTTTCGGGCAGGATGGCCTGGTGAGCTCAGCATCGACGCCTCTTCCGGACGTCTCCTCGCTCGTGATCGGCATCCTCGGCGGTTCGGGGCCGCAGGGCGGCGGGCTCGCCGTCCGCTTCGCGATGGCGGGTCACCAGGTCCTCGTCGGGTCGCGCTCGGCCGAGCGCGGCCGGGAGGCGGCCGCGAAGCTGGCCGCGTCCGGGCGGAACATCTCCGGCGGCGACAACGCCGACGTCGCCGAGCGGGCCGACGTCGTGATCGTCGCCGTCCCGTGGGAGGGGCACGGCGAGCTGCTGGCCGACCTGCGCAAGCAGCTGGCCGGCAAGATCGTGATCGACTGCGTGAACCCGATGGGCTTCGACAAGGGTGGCGCGTTCGCGCTGCCCGTCGCCGAGGGCAGCGCCGCGCAGCAGGCCGCCGCCGTGCTGGCGGACAGCACCGTCGTCGGCGCCTTCCACCACGTGTCGGCCGTCCTGCTCATGGACGAGTCCGTCGAGTCGATCGACACCGACATCCTGGTCATCGGCGACGACCGCTCCGCGACCGACACGGTGATCGCGCTGGCGAACCGGATCACCGGGATGCGCGGCATCTACGCCGGCAAGCTGCGCAACGCCGGCCAGGTCGAGGCGTTCACCGCCAACCTCATCTCGGTCAACCGCCGCTACAAGGCGCACGCCGGCCTGCGCGTCACCGACGTCTGAGCGGGCGTCCACCCCGTGCCGGTCGACGATCTGGGTGAGCGGGTGGACGTCCCCGCTGTGGTCCGGCGCGTGGTCTCCCTGGTGCCGAGCCTGACCGAGTCCGTCGCGGCGACGGCGCCCGGCCTGCTGGTGGGGGCCACCGACTGGTGCTCCCGGCCGGCGGACCTGGCCGTGACGCGGGTGCGCGGCACGAAGAACCCGGACATCGCGGCGATCGTGGCGCTGGCGCCGGACGTCGTCTGCGCCAACGCCGAGGAGAACCGGCAGCCGGACCTGGACGCGCTGCGGGCGGCCGGGCTCGCCGTCTGGGTGACGGCGCCGACCACCGTGCCCGCGGCCCTGCGCAGCCTCGACCGCCTGCTGCGCCTGGCCTGCCTGCTGCCCCGTCCCAGCTGGCTGGAGACGGCGGAGCGGGTCTGGGCGGCGCCGAGCGACGGCCCGCGCCGGCGCGCCGTCGTCCCGATCTGGCGCCGGCCGTGGATGGCGCTCGGCCGCGACACGTTCGCCGGTGACCTGCTGGCCCGGCTCGGGGTCGACAACGCCCTCGCCGGGGCGGACGAGCGCTACCCGCGGGTGGATCTCGACACGCTGCCCGCACATGATCTCGTGGTGCTGCCCGACGAGCCGTACGCGTTCAGCCCGTCGGACGGGCCGGAGGCGTTCGTCGCGCCCGCGGTGTGCGTCTCCGGTCGGCTCCTCACCTGGTACGGGCCGTCGCTGGTCGAGGCCCGCGCGGAGCTGTCCACCGCGCTCGCCGCGGCCCCCCGGCCCTAACGGCGAAACCGGGACGGCGGGACGGCGGCGGCCGACGAACGTCGCGGGACAGCGGGATGGGCGGCGGGACGAACGGCGGGGCGGTGGGCCCCGGGTGCGGGCCCGCCGCCCCGCCGGAGGTCAGTAGCTGTGCTCGACAGTCGGGTAGAGGCCGCTCGACACCTCGTCACGGAACGCGGCCGCGGCGTCGGTGAGCGCCGTGCGCAGGTCGGCGAACCGCCTGACGAAGCGGGGCGCCTGGCCGCCGGTCAGGCCGGCCATGTCCTGCCAGACGAGGACCTGCGCGTCGCAGTCGGCGCCGGCGCCGATCCCCACCGTGGAGATCAGCAGCTCCTTGGTCACCCGGGCGGCCAGGTCGGCGGGGACGACCTCCAGCACGACGGCGAACGCGCCCGCCTCCTGCAGGCCCAGCGCGTCGGCGAGCAGGACCTCACCGGCGCCGTCGCGGCCCTGTACCCGGTAGCCGCCGAAGGCGTGGACGCTCTGCGGGGTCAGGCCGAGGTGGCCCATCACCGGGATGCCGGCGGCCACCAGCGCCTCGACCTGGGGCAGCACCCGCGCGCCGCCCTCGAGCTTGACCGCGTGTGCCCCGCCCTCCTTGAGGAAGCGGGTCGCGGTCGTCAGCGCCTGCTCGGGGCTCGCCTGGTAGGAGCCGAACGGCAGGTCGGCGATGACCATCGCGTGTGGCGCGCCGCGCACCACCGCGCGGACCAGCGGGACCAGCTCGTCCACGGTGATCGGGACGGTGGTCTCGTAGCCGTAGACGGTGTTTGCCGCGGAGTCCCCGACGAGGAGGACCGGGATGCCGGCCTCGTCGAAGATCCCGGCGGTGATCACGTCGTAGGCGGTGAGCATGGCCCACCGCTGGCCGCGGTCCTTGGCCGCGCGGATGTCGCGGACTGTGGTCCGGCTGTGGCTGGCGGGCCGGATGGTGGTCGGTGTGGCGGGCGCCTGGCCACCGGTTCGGGGCGTGGTCGGCGCGCCGTAGAGCGTCGCCGCCGGCTCCGTTCCGGGCGTGGCGGGGCCGCTGGATGAGCGGGGCTTGCCGATCGATGAAGTCATGCGATCTCCCGGTGATCCGTCCGGGCGCGGGATCGCGTCCCGGCGTGCCCCCATGCTGCCACCGATCCGCCTTCGCGCGGAGCCCTGCCGTGGGGCACCGGCCCGAGGGTGACATCGCGGCCCACGGGGTGGGGCCGGGCTGTCACCCTCGCGTGCCCTCCCTGGGCCCGGCGGCGGCGCATGCCGAGCGTGTCCGGATGGTCTCCATTGTTTGTGTGGAGTGTCGGAGCTGGTGTGTTGACCTGCGGTGGCGCATCATGCACAGGCGCGCTGCAATCGCAAACGGATGCGTGTGGCATCGCGCGGACGTACTGTCCGATCTTGTGAGCCGCGGGCGGGGAAACGTGCCGGCACAGTGTGCCCGGAGTCACCGGGTGCCCGGGTCGCCATGCCCGGGGCCACGGGTGCCCCGGGCCGCTGGGTGCCCAGGGGCACCGGGCGGGCAGACCCGACTGGGACGGTCCACGGTCCACGGTCCGTGGGTGGCGTGACGAAGGCGCGGGTGGCGTAGGGCATGCGGATGGACCAGTACGGCGACCGGCCTGGGCCGCCACCACCGTCGGGCCGGGCGGTCTGATGGCCGTCACACACGTGCGCGGGGCGGCGCCCGGGGGCCGGCCGGCGCCCGCGCCCTCAGGGGTGGTGCGCCCGCCGGGGCGTCCGCGGGACACCCGCTGCGACACCGCGATCATCCAGGCGACGCTGACCGAGCTGGCCACCAGCGGGTTCGGTGGGCTGTCGATGGAGGCGGTCGCGGCCGCGGCCGGGGTGGGCAAGGGCACCGTCTACCGGCGCTGGCCGACGAAGGGTGCCCTGGTCGCCGACGCGCTGGCGACGCTGGCGGAGCCCTACGAGCCGCACGACACCGGCTCGCTGCGCGACGACCTCGTCGCCGCGCTCAACTCGGTGCGCCGGCACAGCATCCAGACGCTGTCGGGGCGGATCATGCCGCGCCTGCTGGCGGAGAAGGAGACCCACCCGGAGTTGTTCGAGACCTACCGCCAGCAGGTGATCGTCCCGTCGCGGGAGCGGGTGGCAAGCGTCCTGCGGCGCGGGGTGGCCGACGGTGAGCTCCTGGCCGACCTGGACATCGACCTGGTGACGGACATGCTCGTCGGCCCGGTCTCCTACCGCCAGTACACCAGCGGGAGCCACGAGGTCAGCGGCACCCGGATCGGCCAGATCGTGGACACCGCCCTGGGTGGTATCCGCCTCTGCTGACCGGTCCCCGCCCACCGGCGGCAGCCGTCCGCCCACCGGGTGGTCGCCGGCCCGCCTGCCCGGCGAGGGCCGATGTGTCACTGTGCGTGTAATTCCGTTGGGGTGCCCGGAGCGCGCGAGTAGCATCGGCGGTCGGGACGACCTGGCAACCGCACGACCTGGCCCGCATCGCGGCCACGCGCCCGGTACCGGCGGTTCGAGGCCGGCACGCGGCCCAGCCGGCCCGACAACCAGAGAACCCGAGATTCGCAGATCCCCGAGAACCAGCCGATCCGTGATCAGGGGCGGTCACAGGCACGCCCCGGTCGTTCGTCCAACGCAGCAGGAGAAACCGGTGTCCGACGTCCGCGTAACCGTCCAGCGAGGTCAGCAGGCCGAGGAGCGGGTGGTGCGGACGGGGACTACGGCCGCCGAGCTCTTCGACGGGGAGCGGTCGGTGATCGCGGCCCGCGTGGGTGGTCTCCAGCGTGACCTCTCCCATCCGCTCGCCGCCGGTGACGTCGTCGAGCCGATCACCGTCGACTCGCCGGACGGGCGGGCCATCGTCCGCCACTCCTGCGCCCACGTGGTGGCACAGGCGGTGCAGAACCTGTTCCCCAAGGCCCGGCTCGGCATCGGCCCGCCGATCCAGGACGGCTTCTACTACGACTTCGACGTCGAGCGCCCGTTCACCCCGGAGGATCTCAAGGCCGTCGAGAAGCGCGCCCAGGAGATCATCAAGGCCGGTCAGCGCTTCGCCCGGCGGGTCGTCTCCGAGGACGAGGCGCGCGCCGAGCTCGCCGACGAGCCGTACAAGATCGAGCTGATCGGGCTGAAGTCCAGCGCGGGCGACGACGCCGAGGCCGGGGTCGAGGTGGGCGAGGGCGAGCTCACCATCTACGACAACCTCGACCCGAAGTCCGGCGAGCTGTGCTGGAAGGACCTGTGCCGCGGGCCGCACGTGCCCACCACCCGGCACATCCCCGCGTTCGCGGTCCAGCGCTCGGCGGCGGCGTACTGGCGGGGCAGCGAGCGCAACCCGCAGCTGCAGCGCATCTACGGCACTGCCTGGGAGTCCCGCGACGCGCTCAAGGCCTACCAGCACCGGCTGGCCGAGGCGGAGAAGCGCGACCACCGCCGGCTGGGCGCCGAGCTCGACCTGTTCTCGTTCCCGACCGAGATCGGGCCCGGCCTGGCCGTGTTCCACCCCAAGGGCGGCGCGATCCGCACCGTGATGGAGGACTACTCGCGGCGCCGGCACATCGAGGCCGGGTACGAGTTCGTCAACACCCCGCACATCACCAAGTCGGATCTCTACGAGATCTCCGGGCACCTCGACTGGTTCGCCGACGGCATGTACCCGCCCATGCAGCTCGACGGTGGGGCGGACTACTACCTCAAGCCGATGAACTGCCCGATGCACATCCTGATCTTCCGGTCGCGCGGCCGGTCGTACCGGGAGCTGCCGCTGCGGCTGTTCGAGTTCGGCACCGTCTACCGGTACGAGAAGTCCGGGGTCGTGCACGGCCTGACCCGGGTCCGCGGCCTCACCCAGGACGACGCGCACCTGTTCTGCGCCCGCGAGCAGCTGCCCACCGAGCTCGACACCGTCCTGAAGTTCGTGCTCGGCCTGCTGCGCGACTACGGCCTGGAGGACTTCTACCTCGAGCTGTCGACCCGTCCGCCGGGCAAGGCGATCGGCAGCGACGAGGAGTGGGAGGAGGCGACCGAGCTGCTGCGTGAGGCCGCCTCCAAGCAGGACCTCGAGCTCGTCATGGACGAGGGCGGCGGCGCGTTCTACGGGCCGAAGATCTCCGTGCAGGCCCGGGACGCGATCGGGCGCACCTGGCAGCTGTCCACCATCCAGGTCGACTTCCAGCTCCCGCAGCGCTTCGACATGACCTACCAGGCGGCGGACGGCACCCGCCAGCGCCCGTTCATGATCCACCGGGCGCTGTTCGGGACGATCGAGCGGTTCTTCGCGATCCTGCTGGAGCACTACGCCGGCGCGCTGCCGCCGTGGCTGGCTCCCGTGCAGGTGGTGGGCATCCCGATCACCGACGAGCACGTGCCGTATCTGACCGACGTGGCGGCGAAGCTGCGGCAGCGGGGCATCCGCGTCGAGGTCGACTCCTCCGACGACCGGATGCAGAAGAAGATCCGCACCGCCCAGAAGCAGAAGGTGCCCTTCATGCTGCTCGCCGGCGACGAGGACGTCGCCAAGGGCGCGGTGTCCTTCCGCTTCCGGGACGGCACGCAGCGCAACGGCGTGCCGGTGGACGAGGCCGTCGCGGAGATCCTCGACGCCGTCGAGCGTCGTATCCAGGTCTGAGCACGGCCCACCCCGCCCGCGGTCAGGCCGTCCGCGGGCGGGGCCGCCCGGCGGTCAGCCCGCAGAGTGGTCGCGCTCGCGCCAGCGAGAGGTGATCGGCAGCCGGCGGTCGCGGCCGAACGCCTTGGACGTCACCTTCGGCCCGGGCGGGTTCTGCCGGCGCTTGTACTCGGCGAGGTCGACCAGGCGGATCACCCGGTCGACCGTCGCCGGGGCGTGGCCCGCCGCCGTCAGCTCGGCCCGGCCGAGGTCGTGGCTGACGTAGTCGTCGAGCACGGCGTCGAGGACCGAATAGTCCGGGAGGCGGTCGGAGTCGAGCTGGCCGGGGGCGAGCTCCGCCGACGGCGGCTTGACGATGATCTCCTCCGGGATGGGCGGGACCTCGCCGCGGGCGACCGCCCGCGCGTTGCGCCAGCGGGCCAGCGCCCACACGTTGGTCTTCGAGACGTCCTTGATCGGGGCGAACCCGCCGGCGCTGTCGCCGTAGAGGGTGGAGAAGCCGGTGGCCAGCTCGCTCTTGTTCCCCGTCGTCAGAACCAGGTGGCCGTGCTCGTTCGACAGCGCCATCAGCAGCGTCCCACGGACCCGCGCCTGCAGGTTCTCCGCGGCCAGCCCGTGCAGGCCGCCCGCGGCCGCGAGCGCGGCGTGGAAGGCGGCCACGGTCGGCTCGATGGGGACGACGCTGTGCCGGGTCCGCTGCCGGCGGGCGAGCTCGGCGGCGTCGTCCAGCGAGCCCTGGGACGAGTGCGCCGACGGCATGGCCACGGTGTGCACGGCGTCCGGGCCCAGGGCGTCCACCGCGATCGTGGCCACCAGGGCCGAGTCGATGCCGCCGGAGAGCCCGAGCGCCACCGAGCGGAAGCCGTTCTTGCGGACGTAGTCGCGGGTCCCGGTGACGACGGCGGCGTACAGCTCGCCGGCGGGGTCGGGCCGGTCGGCGACCGTCGCCGGGCGCGGCTCCCAGGCCGGCAGCGGATCGGCGGCGAGCACGACGCGGCTGACGGCCATCGTGGTGCCGTCGCCGGCGTCCACCGGCCCGTCCGGGCCCGTCTCCGGGCCCACGCCGGTGCCGGCGCCTTCGGGCAGATCGAGATCGACGGTGAGCAGGGTCTCGGCGAAGACCGGCGCCCGGGCGAGGACCTCGCCGCCGGCGTCGACGACCAGCGAGTCGCCGTCGAAGACCAGCTCGTCCTGGCCGCCGACCAGGTTGACGTACGCCAGCGTCGCGCCGGCCTCGCGGGCGCGGCGCGCGCACAGCTCGTCCCGGTGGTAGGACTTGCCCTGCTCGTACGGTGACCCGTTGATACACAGCAGCAGCCCGACCCCGACCTCGCGGGCCACCGCGACCGGGCCGCCCTCCTGCCAGAGGTCCTCGCAGACGGTCAGGCCGACGTCGACGCCGTGCAGCCGGAACACCGGGAACGTGGTGCCCGGCACGAAGTAGCGGAACTCGTCGAACACCCCGTAGTTGGGCAGGTGGTGCTTGGCCGAGCGGGCCGCGACCCTGCCCTGCCACAGCACGGCGACGCAGTTCTGCGGCTCCCCGGCCGGACGTCCGACCGCCGGCGCCGGGGTCGGGGAGGCGTCGAGGTAGCCGACGACGACGGCGATCTCGCCGGCGCCCTCCTCTGCGAGCCGGACCGCCAGGCGCTCGAGGGCGGCGGCGGAGGCGGCCACGAAGGAGCGGCGCAGGACGAGATCCTCGGCCGGGTAGCCGGTCAGCGTCATCTCGCCGAACACGACCAGGTGCGCGCTGCGGGCGAGTGCCTGCTTGGTCCAGGAGCTGACCAGCTCCGCGTTGCCGTCCAGGTCTCCGACGGTGGTGTCCACCTGGGCGAGGGCGATCCGCAACTGGGCCATACAGGCAGCGTAGGCCGCGATGCCCCGGCCCGGCGGTGTCGCGGCGGGGGTGGGTACGAGCGGTTGCGGCGGCGCAACTTCGCTGTAACGTCAGGCGCGTCGGGTCGGATCAGTCGCTACTCTCGGGTCAAAGTACCCGGGGGCGCCGCGCCCCGGCTCGGAGTATCGGGCGGCGGCGCATCCGGGGGAAGATCACCGGAAGTTGACTCGGGGAGCCGTGCCGACGAGTCCACACCTCAGCGCGGAGGGCTCATGGACAAACAACAGGAATTCGTTCTTCGCACCCTCGAGGAACGCGACATCCGGTTCGTCCGGCTCTGGTTCACCGACGTCCTGGGGGTGCTGAAGTCGGTCGAGATCGCGCCGGCCGAGCTGGAGGGCGCGCTCGCCGAGGGCATCGGCTTCGACGGCTCCGCGATCGAGGGCTTCGCGCGGGTGCACGAGGCGGACATGCTCGCCCGGCCCGACCCGTCGACCTTCCAGGTGCTGCCGTGGCGCGGCGAGCACCCGATGACCGCCCGCATGTTCTGTGACCTGGTCATGCCGGACGGGACGCCCGCGGTCGCGGACTCCCGCTGGGTGCTGCGCCGCACGCTGGCGAGGGCGGCCGACGCCGGGTTCACCTTCTACACCCACCCCGAGATCGAGTTCTTCCTGCTCAAGCACCCGCCGACGCGCGGTGGCCCGATGCCGCCGCCGGTGGACGAGTCGGGCTACTTCGACCTGACCCCGAACGACATCAGCCACGACTTCCGCCAGCAGGCCATCGGCGTGCTGGAGCGGCTCGGGATCTCGGTGGAGTTCAGCCACCACGAGGTCGCGCCGGGCCAGCAGGAGATCGACCTGCGCTACGCCGACGCGCTCACCATCGCCGACAACATCATGACCTTCCGGCAGGTGATGAAGGAGGTGGCGCTGCGCCAGGGCATCTACGCGACGTTCATGCCCAAGCCGTTCAGCGACCAGGCCGGGTCCGGCATGCACACCCACATGAGCCTGTTCGAGGGCGACCGCAACGCCTTCCACGACCCGACCGACGAGTACCAGCTCTCCAAGGTGGCCAAGGCGTTCATCGCCGGGCTGCTGGTGCACGCGGCCGAGATCACCGCGGTCACCAACCAGTGGGTGAACTCCTACAAGCGGCTGGTCGGCGACCAGCGTGCCGGTGAGCTGATGGAGGCGCCCGCCTACGTCTGCTGGGGCCACAACAACCGCTCGGCGCTCATCCGGGTGCCGCTGTACAAGCTCAACAAGTCCAACGCGGCCCGGGTCGAGTTCCGGTCACCGGACAGCGCCTGCAACCCGTACCTGACCTTCGCGCTGATGCTCGCCGCCGGCCTGCGCGGGGTACAGGGCGGGTACGACCTCCCGGCACCGGCGGCCGACGACGTGTGGACGCTGACGGACGCGCAGCGCCGGGAGCGCGGCATCACCGCGCTGCCCGGGTCCCTCGCCGAGGCGATCGCGACCATGGAGACGTCCTCGCTCGTCCGGGAGACCCTCGGTGACGAGCTGTTCGACTTCTTCCTGCGCAACAAGCGCTCGGAGTGGATCGAGTACCGCAGGCAGGTCACGCCGTTCGAGATCGACCGGTACCTCCCGACCCTGTGAGGAGCCGGCGGCCGCGGGCCGCCGCTCCTCCGGAAGACGCGCCCATGCCCCACCAGACGTCCGTACCCCACCGGGTGACCGCGCCCGGCCGGCTGACCGTTCCCGTCAGATGACCGTCCCGGCCGCTGACCGGCGGCGCCACACGGCCGCCGCGCAGCTTGCCCGGCTCGGCTTCTCCGACGTCGAGCGGGTCGCCGCGACCATGCGGCGGATCGGGCTGCTGCCGGTGGATGACGGCGCGGGCGGGTTCGCGGTGAGCGCCGTCGTCGGCGAGCTCGCTGCCGCCGCCGATCCCGACCGGGCGCTGCGTTGCCTCGACCGGCTGCTGGACGCATTGAACGCCCAGGACACGCCGGACGCCCAGGACACGCTGGCGGGCGCGCGGCTGCTGACCGCGCTCGCCAGCCGGGCGGGCCTGCGCCGCCGGCTGGTCGCGGTGCTGGGCGCGAGCTCCGCACTGGGTGATCATCTCGTCGCGCACCCCGGGGACTGGGCGATCCTGGACTCCGACGAGGCGATGACCGGCCCGGTCGATCCGGTGGCGGCCCGCGGCAGGCTGCTGCGGGCCGTCGGCGCGGACCCGGGCGCCGTCGAGCCCCGCGCCCGCGGCGCCGGCCCGGACGTGCTGGACGCGCTGCGCCTGGCCTACCGGCGCGCCCTGCTCGTCCTGGCCGCGCGGGACCTCACCGGGGCGGTGACCCTCGACGACGCCACCGCCGAGCTCGCCGCCCTCGCCGGGGCCGCCCTCGACGCCGCCCTCGCCGTGGCCCGCGCCGGGCTCGGGCCTGGCGACGTCCCCGTCCGCCTCGCCGTGATCGGGATGGGCAAGTGCGGCGGGTGCGAGTTGAACTACGTCAGCGACGTCGACGTCCTGTTCGTGGCCGAGCCGGTACTGACGCCGAAGGCGGCGGCTGGGACTGAGACGGCGGCTGGGACTGAGACTGTGCAGGCGCGGATGCCGGAGGCGGCGCCGGGTCTGGAGGCGGTGCTGCGCACCGCGACGCGGCTCGCCGAGGGGGTCGTCCGGGTCTGCGGCACGCCGACCGCGGCCGGCGAGCTGTTCCAGGTGGACGTCAACCTCCGCCCGGAGGGGCGGCACGGCGCGCTGGTGCGCACCCTCGACAGCCATCGGGCCTACTACCGGCGCTGGGCCCGGACCTGGGAGTTCCAGGCCCTGCTCAAGGCCCGCCCGATCGCCGGTGACACCGAGCTCGGCCGGCGGTTCGCCGCGATGGTCGCCCCGATGGTGTGGACGGCGGCCTCCCGCCCCGGGTTCGTCGCCGACATCCGGGCCATGCGGCGGCGGGTGGAGCGTTCGCTGTCACGCTCCGAGGCCGACCGCAACCTCAAGCTCGGCCCCGGCGGGCTGCGCGACGTCGAGTTCGCGGTGCAGCTGCTGCAACTGGTGCACGGCCGGGCGGACGCCAAGCTCCAGGTCGCGTCCACCCTGGACGCCCTCGACGGGCTGGCGCGCGGCGGGTACGTCGGCCGCCGCGACGCCGCCGGGCTCGCCGACGCCTACCGGTTCCTGCGCGCGGCCGAGCACCGGCTGCAACTACAGCGGCTGCGCCGGCTGCACACGCTGCCGCGCGATCCCGGGGAGCTGCGCTGGCTGGCCCGGTGCATGGGCCTGCCGGGCGCCACCGAGCTGGAGGCGGAGCACCGCCGGGTGGCCCGCTTCGTCCGTTCCCTGCACGAGAAGCTCTTCTACCAGCCGCTGCTGGAGGCCGTGGCCCGGCTGTCCGCGGAGGAGATGCGGCTGACCCCGCAGGAGGCCGCCGACCGGCTGGCCGCGCTCGGCTTCGCCAACCCGGCCCGCTCCCTGCGTCACATCGAGGCGCTGACGAACGGCGTGAGCCGCACGGCGGCCATCCAGCGGCACCTGCTGCCGGCGATGCTGCCCGCGTTCGCCGACGCCCCTGAGCCCGACGCCGGGCTGCTGGCGTACCGGCAGGTCAGCGAGGCGCTCGGGCGCACCCCCTGGTACCTGCGGCTGCTGCGGGACTCCGCCGGCGCCGCCGACCGACTCGCCCGGGTGCTGGCCACCAGCCGCTACGTCGCCGACCTGATGGCCCGGGCGCCGGAGTCGGTGCGGCTGCTGCGCACCGAGGAGGAGCTGCGCCCGGTGCCGCGGGAGGCGCTGGTACGCACTCTGCTCGCGGTCGCGCACCGCAACCCCGACGCCGAGGACGCGGTCGGTCGGGCCCGGGCGGTGCGCCGGGTGGAACTGGTCCGGGTGGCCTGCGCGGACCTGCTGGGCCTGCTCGACGTCGGCGCGGTCGGCCGGGCCCTCTCGGACGCCGCCGCGGCCACGATCGAGGCCGCCCTGCTGACCGCGCGCCGCCAGGTCGCCGGCGTCAGCGGTGGCTCGGACGGGCTGCCCGTCCGGCTGGCCGTCGTCGCGATGGGCCGGCTCGGCGGTGGGGAGCTGTCCTACGGCAGCGACGCCGACGTGCTCTTCGTCCACGAGGCGGAGCCCGGGGTCGGCGAGGCGCGCGCGGCCCGGCTCGCCGCCGAGATCATCGGTGAGCTGCACCGCCTGCTCGCGCTGCCAGGGCCGGACCCGCGGCTCACGCTCGACGCCGCGCTGCGCCCGGAGGGACGCAGCGGGCCGCTGTCCCGCACGCTGGAGGGCTACGCGTCGTACTACGACCGGTGGTCGCTGGCGTGGGAGGCTCAGGCCCTGCTGCGCGCCCAGCCGCTGGCCGGCGACGCGGAGCTCGCGGGCCGCTTCTGCCGGCTCGTCGACCGGGTCCGCCATCCGCGCGGGCTGCCCGCCGGCACGATCGCCGAGACCGTGCGGCTGCGCGGGCGGATGGAACGGGAACGCATCCCCCGCGGCGCCGACCGCGCCCTGCACGTGAAGTTCGGCCCGGGCGGGCTGACCGACGTCGAGTGGACGGTGCAGATCCTCCAGCTCGGCCACGCCTGGCGGCTGCCGGACCTGCGTACCACCGCCACCCGGGACGCCCTGCGCGCCGCGGCCCGCGCGGGCCTGGTCACCGCGGGCGAGCTCGCCGCCCTGGACGCCGCCTGGACGCTCGCGTCCCGGGTCCGCAACGGGATCATGCTCACCTCCGGCCAGGCCGGGGACCTGCTCCCGGCTGGCCCGCCCGGTCTCGAGCGGGTCGCCCGCGCGCTGGGCTACCCGGCGGAGGCGGTGGGCGAACTGCCCGGTGACTACCGCCGCGCCGCTGCCCGCGCCCGCTCGGTGGTGGAGGACGTCTTCGCCCGCGAGCAGCACATCGCTCACGGCTGACTGGCTCCGCGGGGGCGGCGACGGCGACGGCGACGGAGCCGGTGGCGGCCGCCGCGGGCCCGCGGCGCGTTCCGGCGGCGGGGACGTCTTGAGGAACTGGTCGGGCGACCAGGGACGCAGGAAGCGGACACGCACAGACAAAGGGCGTAGCTGGCGATCGCCGCCGTCTCGGGGCTGACTCCGAGGAAATGCGTGGCGAGCGCCGTGAGTGCCATTGGAGCGAGCGGCGCGCTCAGCTGCGTGTAGTCACGGTTGGGATGGGGCATGCTGTTCCCTCTCTTAGGTACCCGCGTACCGTCGGTATGCCGGCATCCATAAGACTGTCCGGGAACGCTCCTGGCAATAGAAACAACTAGCGGACGTGAAGATGCGTTTCTGTGGCGACGAAACTCGAATTGAGACGGGAGTTGCGACGATGTTGCAAGGGGTTGTTACCGCGGTGTCAGCGATGCGGAGGAACCCGGAGACCGGCTGCCCTGCAGTGCTTCTGACCTGTTGCAACGAGATGGTCAAGGAGTCGGAACGTGCGTGACGGCAGGGCCTCCAAGGGCGGTCGTGTTCCGCGGGTCGCCGTGGGCGTCGAGCCGGACCACAGGGAGCTTCTGGATTTCTTCCACCTGCTCAAAAAATGTTTTGGGACGCCGCTGTACAAATGTTCGCTGGACCAGACGCCGGCCGGCAGGACCCGGGCGAACAGGCAATTCAGAGGAGAGGTTCCGCTTCGCTGGGAAGATGCCGAGCGTTATCTTCTCCTTCAGCCGGAACCGGTCCGAGAGAAGGTCCTGTGGATTGCGCGTGTCGAATACGTCCACTGGTCTGTAGGTTCACGGGCGAGACGAAGATGGCCGCTGAGACCGGACGAGGAAAAACTTGTCGAGGAGGTGCTGGCGGCCGGTGGGTTCGCCCGTCAGCTCGCCGCCGTACGGCGCGCGGTCGACCAGCTGCGACAGGGGCATTACGACCTGGCGGGCACCGGGGATGCGGGCAGTACCGAGGCGGATCTCCGACCGGACCCGGCTCGCCGCCGGCCGGGGGCCGTAAGCGGGTTGCTGCCAGCGCCGAGGGCAGACGCACCCACCCGGTTACCCGAGGACACTGCCGGGGCGCCGGCACAGGCCCTTGAGGCGGCTGCGGAGGCGATCGCAGACGGACTACGTCATCGCCTCATCGAGCTGGAAGCCGTCGTCGAGCGTCAGCGGGGCGAGATCGTCACGGCTCTCACCCGCCAGGTCGAGGCCACCCGCCGGGCCGAAACCGCTGAGAGTCGCGCCCGAGAGGCGTACGGACAGAAAGAAGTCCTGCGCCATCAGGTTGAAATGCTCACCCGGGAACTGGCCCGGCGAACGGCCGCGGCCAACGTGGTCTCGGCCGCGCGGCAATCGTCAGCGCCACCGCCGACAGGTCGCGGGGTTATGCAGCCGTCGACGGCCGTGCCCGGACCGGGGCCTGCCCGCCCACCGCGTCTCGGCTGGCGAGCCAGAGCGGGCCTGCGGGCCGCCGTCCTGATCATCGCTATGGCGAGAATGATCGCCTTCGAGACGGTCGGTCCGCGTACTCCGCAGGAGCACCTGCAGGCGATGGCCCGAACGGGAGACCGTGTGGATCGCCTTCGAGCCTCGGCCGTTGTGGGGCTGTTCGAAGGCGTCTCGTACGACTTGGCCTACGACCTGACTCCTGGGCGCATCCGCGCCGAGACGATCTTCACTGTCTCTGACGGGGCTGTCGCCCATGCGTTCAGCGCTCTACCAGAGCTGACCGGGGACCAGGGGCGCTGCGGCGGCCTACAGGTCCACTACGCAGTCTTCGCGGGCGCCGCTGGCCTCGTGACAGAGGACGATCTTGATCTGGACGCGGCCCGAAGCCGGGATCTGATCAAGTGGAAGTCCTTTGTGCCAAGCAGAACCATCGAACTCATCGTCGACACCCCCGCGGTGCCCACCGGTTGCGGTGCCACCCTCGATTTCAACGAGGCGGTCGTCCGTATCGCTCCGTTTCAGCCGGCGGGCGATGTGGGCGCGGTCAGCGGGCTGCGCTGATCTCGGCAATCAGGTCCGTAGCCCCCGGCGGGTCGCCGGAGGCCACGGACCTGTCGTGTGACGCCAGGCCGCACGCGGCCTGGCGGTCAGACCTTGGCGGTCGCGTCGGCGGTCTGCGACGGCACGAACAGGGTCGGCTTGTCGCCGGCCAGCGCGCTGCAGCAGGTGTCGACGATCAGCGAGGAGACCACGTACGGGTCCATGTTGGCGTTCGGCCGGCGGTCCTCGATCCAGCCCTTCTTGGCCTTCTCGACGGCCCACGGGATCCGGATCGACGCACCGCGGTCCGAGGCGCCCCAGGAGAACTTGTTCCAGGGGGCGGTCTCGTGCTTGCCGGTCAGCCGCAGCTCGATGCCGTCACCGTAGTGGGTGACGTGCTCCATCACCCGGGTGCCCAGCGCCTCGCAGACGGCGACGATGGCGTCCCAGCTCTCCATGGTCTGCTTGGTGGAGAAGTTGGTGTGCGCTCCGGCGCCGTTCCAGTCACCGGCCATCGGCTTGGCGGCGAACGACACCGACGCGCCGAAGTCCTCGGCGATCCGGTGCAGCAGCCAGCGGCCGACCCAGATGTGGTCGCCGATCGCGGGGGTCGGCAGCACGCCGATCTGGAACTCCCACTGGCCCATCATGACCTCGGCGTTGGTGCCCTCGATCGCGAGGCCGGCGTCCAGGCACGCCTGGGTGTGCTTCTCGACGATGTCCCGGCCGGGCATCTTCTCGCCGCCGACGCCGCAGTAGTACGGGCCCTGTGCCTCGGGGTACCCGGCCGCCGGCCAGCCGAGGGGACGCCCGTTCTGGAAGAACGTGTACTCCTGCTCGATGCCGAACATCGGTGACATGTCGGCGTACTTCTCGGCCACCGCCCGGGCGGCGGCGCGGGTGTTCGTCGGGTGCGGGGTGAAGTCGGTCAGCTGGACCTCACACAGCACGAGCACGTTGTCGCCGCCGCGCAGCGGGTCCGGGCAGGTGAAGACAGGCTGCAGGACGCAGTCGGAGTTCGAACCCGGGGCCTGGTTCGTGCTCGAGCCGTCGAAGCCCCAGATCTCCGGCTCCTTGCCGCCCTTGACGATGCGGGTCTTGCTCCGCATCAACGGCTCAGGCTCGGTGCCGTCGATCCAGATGTACTCGGCCTGATAGCTCTTCGACTTGGAGCTCACTCGTACTCCCCGTGGTTGACGTGGCACGTGACGGAGCGACTGTGTGATCGGCCGGGGGAGGGCCGACCCCGGCCGCGACTGACGCAGGGTTCGTCCGGAGCTTCGTCGGGCCTCGTTTCCAATCAGTTCCCGGGGTGTTAATTCTCGGTCACCGGGGTGTTGCTGCACGGCCATAGTCGCGGCGCGGAAGCGAATACCCGCCGGTTCGCGGGAACCACCCCGGAAAAGCTGCCGTAACGACGGACGGCCCGTGCCCACGGGTTCGTGGACACGGGCCGTCCGTCATCAGCTGATATCCGCCCACCGTCGCCGGCGGTGTTCGGGGAAGGGTCAGCCGCAGGTCGCAGCGGCTGTCGGGTGGGTGGCGCCGGGGGTGGGCCGTAGGTCATACGAGAAGCCCCCGGCGCCGCTCTCGCCAGGTGTGGCGGGAGTCCGCCCGCCCCGTTGGTGGCGCCGCTCCGGACCGGGAGGGATATCGCGGTCTAGATGTCGTAGTAGAGGCTGAACTCGTACGGGTGCGGGCGTAGCCGGATGGCGTCGACCTCGTTCATCCGCTTGTAGTCGATCCAGGTCTCGATGAGGTCGGGGGTGAAGACGTTTCCTTCACGGAGGAACTCGTTGTCGGCCTCGAGGGCGTCGAGGACCTTCTCGAGTGAGCCGGGCACCTGCGGAACGGCGGCGAGCTCGTCCGGCGGGAGCTCGTAGAGGTCCTTGTCGATCGGGTCCGGCGGGTCGATCTTGTTCTTCACGCCGTCCAGGCCGGCCATCAGCATCGCTGCGAACGCCAGGTACGGGTTGCAGCTCGGGTCCGGCACCCGGAACTCGACCCGCTTCGCCTTCGGCGAGTCGCCGCCGAGCGGAATCCGGCAGCACGCCGAGCGGTTGCGCGCCGAGTAGACGAGGTTCACCGGGGCCTCGTAGCCGGGCACGAGCCGCCGGTAGGAGTTCGTGGTCGGGTTGGTGAACGCGAGCAGGGCCGGCGCGTGGTGCAGCAGTCCGCCGATGTAGTAGCGCGCGGTGTCGGACAGGCCGCCGTACCCGTTCGGGCTGTAGAAGAGCGGCTCGCCGTCCTTCCACAGGCTCTGGTGGGTGTGCATGCCGGACCCGTTGTCCTCGAAGAGGGGCTTGGGCATGAAGGTCACGGTCTTGCCGCGGCTGCGCGCCACGTTGCGGATCACGTACTTGTAGAGCATCAGGTTGTCGGCCGTCTTGAGCAGCGTGTCGTACCTGATGTCGATCTCGGCCTGGCCGGCGGTGCCGACCTCGTGGTGCTGCATCTCGACGGTGATGCCGACCTCGAAGAGCACCCGGGTCATCTCCGAGCGCAGGTCGGTGAAGTGGTCCGTCGGCGGCACGGGGAAGTAGCCGCCCTTGAACCGGGGCTTGTATCCGAGGTTGCCGCCCTCCTCCTTCCGCGCGGTGTTCCACGCGGCCTCCACCGAGTCGACCGCGTGCATCGACCCGTAGGGGTTGTAGTCGTAGCGGACGTCGTCGAAGATGTAGAACTCGGCCTCGGGGCCGAAGTAGGCGGTGTCGGCGATCCCCGTGCCGCGCAGGTAGGCCTCGGCCTTCTTGGCGATGTTGCGCGGGTCGCGCGAGTACTGCTCCTTGGTGATCGGGTCGTGGATGAAGAACGTCATTGCGAGGGTGGGGTGCTCGCGGAACGGGTCGACAAACGCCGTCCGAGGGTCCGGAAGGAGCAGCATGTCAGATTCATGAATCGCCTGGAATCCGCGGATCGACGATCCGTCGAACATGAGCCCATCGCTGAAGACCGACTCGGAGAAAACCTCCGTGGGGATTGTGAAGTGCTGCATCACCCCGGGAAGGTCACAGAATCGTACGTCAATGAACTGAACGCCTTCGTCCCGGATATAACGGAGCACGTCGTCGGCGTTTGTGAACATCCACCCTCCAGCGTTTGTCAGGTATCCATGGACTGACAGGGTACGCTCCGGTCGGTTGCGTGATGTGACCGCATGGCGTACCGGGGATATCACCGGGTTGTTTCCGAGATGTTACCGTAACGGCGTTCGTGACGGTACGTCATCGCCCGGTTGGCGCGGGATCGCCGCATAGGCTTGCGCCGTGGGACGCGCACTCGGAGGTTGGCTGGAAGGGCCCGGGCTGCCTCGGGACACACCACCCGGAGCCCGACTCGGGCTCCCGGCGGAGGGCCCCGGTTCGGTGGTGGGGTTCGGTCCCCGCCTTGTCGCCTATGCCGTCGACGCGGTGATAGCGAACCTGCTGGTGGGAGTCCTGTTCCTCGTCGGCGTCAGCGCCGCGGGGGATGCGCGCGGCTTGGCCGTGTACGGAGCGTTCCTGCTCGAGGAGCTCCTGCTGGTCGCCGTCGTCGGGCAGACCATCGGCATGCGGCTGGCGGGCATCCGGGTCATCCGGGTGCGCGACGGGGCGCGCCAGAGCTGGCCCTGGATCGTCGTGCGGACACTGCTGCTGGCGCTGTTCATCCCGATCTTCATCTGGGACCGCGACCTGCGTGGCACCCACGACCGCGCCGCCGGAACGGTGGTCGTGCGCGACCCGGTCACCTCACCGACGACCTGAGCCCGCGCGGAGCCCCGAGCCGCACCACCGGACGGCCCGGTAGGCCCGGGGGGTGCCGGCCGTGCCGGTTCAGCCGCCCCGTGGCGGGACGGTGCCGGCGGCGGGACGGCACCCCGGCAGCACCGGGGCCGGCGAACCGGGCCCCGGACGGTCGGGGCCCGGTCAGTCGGGGTGCGGGCTCAGCGGAGCCGGCCGCCGCGGGGGATGTTCCGCGGGATGGGGCCCTTGGGGATCGGCAGCGCCGGGGCGCTGACGGCCTTCAGCCTGCGATCGAGGGCGTCCACATCGCGCTTGCGCAGCTCGCGGCGCAGCCGCATGAGCGTGCTCTGCAGCTTCGGCAGTGGGATCTCGCCCTCGCCGTTCCCGACGACGTAGTCGAGCAGCGGCGCCTCGCCGACGATCTTGCGGATGCGGCGCTTCTCCGCGACGAGCAGCTCGCGCGGGCCGCGCCCGCGACCCTCCGCGATCAGGATCACGCCTGCCCGACAGACCACGCGGTGGACCACATCCTGATGCCGGTTCACGCCGACGGCGGGGGTGAGCCGCCAGTCGCCGCGCATCCGCTCGACGACGCCGGCGGCGGCGCCCGGCTTGCCCTCCATCTCGGCGTACGCGGTCTTCTGGACGCGCCGGCTGAACACGTTCAGCGCGACGACCAGCCCGAGCAGCACCGCGATCGGCAGCCACACGTACAGCGGGCCGACGAAGACCCCGAGGATGACGCCGACCGCGATCGGGCCGGCGAGCCCGAGCAGGCTCAGCCACAGCACCCGCGGGTCACGCTGCTTGGTGATCTTGTATACGAGGCGGATCTGCGCGAGCCTGGCGCGCGCCCCACCAGGCTGGCCGCCACCACCACCACCAGCGGGCGGCGGCGGTGTAGCGGCCCGCGCGTTCCGGCCGGCCTTGGCCGGCGGGTCGGACGGACCGCTCTGGCCAGCCTGGTCGGACCTACCGGCCCGGCGGGCCTTGCCACCGGCCTTCGGGGATCCACCCTTGGGGGCGCCGCCGGTCGGCCCGCCCGCCTTCGGGTCCCCAGCCTTCTGGGCACCCCCGCGCGCGCCCGCGCGTGACTCGGCCGCACCCGTTCCACCCGGCCGGCGGGCGGCCCCGCCACCCGTCGTTCCGCTTCCACCCGCGGCCGCGAGCACCGGCTCCCCGCCGGCTCCGGCCGGCTTCTTCCGCAGCGCCATAGACGCGAGCCTACGGCCTCGAACGGGGTGCCTGGCGACTGCTCCGGTAACGGAGGTCAGGAACGGGCGGCGGCCGCCGCCCGTGAGCGCACCGGCGAGACCCGTGGCGCCGAGATCCGGGGGACGGGGAACGTGGCCCGGGCCGGCGGCGCGGGCGGCGGGGCGGGGGAGGGTTCGAGTGCGGACACGGAGATCTGGTCGACCCAGCGGTAGCCGGTGGTGACGTGCAGGTCGGTGGCGGCGCGCCAGGCGTTGTGGCGCGCGGTGCGCTGCCCGCCATGGGGCAGGACGAGAAGAGTCAGTTCCTCGAGTGCGCTGAGGAGTGAGCGGAACACGGTGTCGACGACCTCCCGACGCGGTCGTGGCGCCCGAGGCGGGAGGAGCTCCCGCCGGAACAGCACCGAGTGTGAAGGGCGCAGATGTCGCCGCGATGTCCGCAAGGTGGCGACGACCCCTGCGCAACGGCGAATCTCGTGACCGCCGTGTGACGCAGAGCCGAGCTTAGTCGCTCGCGGTAGTCGCCACCAGTCGAGTCATCACCTGGCGTGAGAGTCGTCGGACACACTTTCGGGCAGATCAGCCTCTACAGTGGCAGTATTACTACGTACGGTGACTGCCTGGCGGTACAGGCGTCCGGCGCGGTACGACGACCGGACGAGCGGACCGGACAGCACACCGGCGAAGCCGATGCCGGTGGCGCGCCGCTCCCACTCCACGAACTCCTCGGGTCGCACCCAGCGCTCCACCGGGTGATGTCGGGGGGTCGGCCGCAGGTACTGCGTGACGGTGAGCAGGTCGCAGCCGGCCTCGTGCAGCGCGGTCATAGCCTCGGAGACCTCGTCGTCGGTCTCGCCGAGCCCGAGGATCAGGTTCGACTTGGTCACCAGGCCGGCCGCCCTGGCCTGGGTCAGGACGTCCAGCGAGCGCTCGTAGCGGAACCCCGGCCGGATCCGGCGGAAGATCCGCGGAACCGTCTCCACGTTGTGCGCGAGCACCTCCGGCTCGGCGGCGAAGACCTCGCCGAGCTGCTCGGGACGGCCGCCGAAGTCCGGGATCAGCACCTCGACCCCGGTGCCCGGCGACCCGGCGTGGATCTGCCGGACGGTCTCGGCGTACAGCCACGCCCCGCCGTCGGGCAGGTCGTCGCGGGCGACACCGGTCACCGTGGCGTAGCGCAGGCCCATGGTCGAGACCGACTCGGCCACCCGGCGCGGCTCGTCGACGTCCAGCGGGGCCGGGCGGCCGGTGTCGATCTGGCAGAAGTCGCAGCGGCGGGTGCAGACGTCCCCGCCGATCAGGAAGGTGGCCTCGCGGTCCTCCCAGCACTCGTAGATGTTCGGGCAGCCGGCCTCCTCGCACACCGTGTGCAGGCCGGCCCCGCGGACCAGGTTGCGCACGTCGGTGTACTCCGGACCGGTGCGCATCCGGGTGCGGATCCACGGTGGCTTGCGCTCGATCGGCGTCTGCGCGTTGCGCGCCTCCAGCCGCAGCAGCGGCCGGCCTTCGGGAGCGACCGCGGTCATCGGTGAACCTTCCCGCCGGCGAGCCCCGCGCCGATCAGATCCGTGTCGGACGTTCCCGCCGTGGCTGCCCTGCCCGCGGTGCCCGCCGTGTCCGTGCCGGCCACCTTGCCCGTGCTGTCCTCCGCGCCTGCCGGCCGGCGGCCGGCCTCGGCGGCCAGGCCCGTGGCCAGGTAGTCGGCGAGCGCGGTGAGCATGTGCCGTTCGACCACCGGGCGGGCCTCGGCCACCGGCAGCGGCCGGCCCAGCTCCCTGCTCAGGCTGGTCACGCCGGCGTCCGAGATCCCGCACGGGACGATCCGACCGAACGCGGCGAGCGCGGGATCGCAGTTCAGCGCGAAACCGTGGTTGGTGACCTTCCAGCTCACCCGGACCCCGATGGCGGCGAGCTTGCGCAGGCCGTCGGATGTCCACACGCCCGTGCGCCCCTCGACCCGCCGGGTCTCGAGACCGAACTCGGCGCAGGCCGCCATCAGGCCGGCCTCCAGTGCCCGTACGTAGGCCACGACGTCCAGCGGCATCGGGAGCCGCACGATCGGGTAGCCGACCAGCTGCCCCGGGCCGTGCCAGGTGATGCCGCCGCCGCGGTCGACGTCGACGACCTCCGTCCCGTCGACCGGGCGGTCACCCGCGCCCGTCCGCCGGCCCGCCGTGTAGACGTCGGGGTGTTCCAGCAGGATCAGCGTGTCGGAGCCGCGTCCGTGGCGGCGGTCATCGGCCAGGGTCCGCTGCATCTCCCAGGCCTCGCGATAGGGAACGACACCCAACCGGAGGACATCCACGTCCCGAGCGTACGCCCGCGGGCCGGGGCAGCAGGGCCACATGGGGATCCGTCGGGAGCTGTCAGGAGCCGGATCGCCGCGGCTACGGCGCCCGGTCCGCCGCGGTCCGCGGATCGGGGAGGAGCCTGGCCGGGACCCGGGTCTCGACGGCCGTCCCGGCCGGGCCCGGCTTGACCCGCCAGGCGTGGGCGTCCGGCCGGTCCGCCACCGCCTCGACGAGCTCGGTGCCGCGGAAGTGCAGGCCGGCGCCGTCGTCGGTCGCCCACCCGGCGGGCAGCGTCCCCTCGGCGACGAGGCGCTGGTAGAGCGGCCGGCGCGCAGGCTCGGAGTCGTAGTGCGGGGTGTTGCTGTGCGGCAACAGGCCCAGCCCGTTCGTCACCGGGCACAGGTCGGGGCCGAACGAGTCGGTGGTGCCGCCGGTGTGCCAGCACAGCGAGCCGGCGGAGACCCCACCCAGCACGACCCCGGCCTCCCACACCTCGCGCATGATCCGGTCCAGGCCGTGCGCCCGCCACACGGCCAGCAGGTTGGCCACGCTGCCGCCGCCGACCCAGACGACGTCCTGCGCGAGCAGGTGGGCCCGGATGTCGGCGACGTTGGGCATCGGGAACAGCGCGAGGTGGGAGACCACGACGTCCGGCCGGTCCCGGCTCAGCGCCGCGTACCCGCGGGCGTAGGCGGCCTGGTCGTCGCCCAGGGCGGTCTGCAACAGGCACAGCCTGGGACGTCCGGCGGGGGCGGCGAGCTCGATCGCGTGATCCAGCAGTGGTCCGACCCGGGCGCCCCACCGCCCGTCGGGCCGGAAGCCGCCGCTCGTCGCGAGGATCTGCACAGATGACTCCTGGTTGACCGGCCCCGGGGGCGTCCCGGGGCGCCCGTCCGCGCCCGGCGGCGCGCCGCCGCCGCTCGAGAGGAAGTTATCCACAGCAGGGGAAAGAGTCCTGCAGAGGTGGTCGGATCCGCCTAGCGTCGACGTTCGTGACCTTCACCGACGATTCCGGCGATCGGCTGGGGCGGCACGGCGGCGAGCCCGTCGTGCCGGGAATCCTCCTGCACGGCCGCCGATACGACGCCGGCGCCGGCGAGGTCTGGGCCGGCCGGATCGAGCGGCTCGGCATGGACGTGACCATCCGCTACGTTCGGTTACCGGCCGACTCGCTGCTGCGCGCCGAGGCCTTCGACGAGGCCCAGCTGCTGCTCGGCATCCGCCATCCGCACCTGGCCTCCGTGGTGGACGTGATCCGCACACCCGACGGCCTGGCCGTCGCCACCGAGCCGGTGCACGAGGCGGTCAGCCTGTCCCGGCTGCTCGGCGCGCGGGGTCGGCTCGACCCGGGCGAGGTCGTCACCATCGGCCTACCCGCGGCGCAGGCGCTGGCCGAGGTGCACGCGGCCGGTCTGCACCACGGCGGGCTGACCGCCCTGGACATTCTCCTCGAGCCGAACGGGCGGCCGGTTCTCACCGGCGCCGGCATCGCGGCCCTCACCGACCCGGGCGTGTCCGCCTCGGAGGACGTGCACGACCTCGCAGACCTCCTGCTCGGCGCGATGCGCCAGGCGACGGGGCCCGACGCCGCCGCGGTCGCCGTCGCGGTCGCGATGGCCCTGGTGGACGACCCGCGTCGCCGCCCCTCGGCCGCCGAGCTCGCGGCCGGGCTGGCCCGCAGCGCCACGCCGCTTCCCGTCCGGATGACGGACGTGCCACCCGGGGCAGCAGGGGTTGTCGAGGTCGACCCGGAGCCCGGCCGGCCCGCGGACGGCGGGAACGCCGCTCCGGTCGACCAGGGCGACCTGCTGGATCCCGACGAGAGTCTCCGGGGCGAGGCCGGCGACAGCGGCGACCCGGACCCGTGGTCGGCAGCCGAGGACGTGGCATGGCCGGGCGACCCGGCCACGGGCGACCGGGGCTTAGAGGGCGACCCGGGCTCCGCGGCCGGCCCACCGGAAACCCCGCGGCCCGCCGGTCGGGATGATCCCTACGGTCTGTACCTCGCGACCGGTCAGGTGATCCCGGACGAGGACGAGGAGCCACCGCCGCCCGGCGCGGGCGGCCCGGCGCCCAGGGAGGCCGACGCCGAGGGCATCCGGCCGCCGCATGACGGGCGGACCGCACCGGCCGAACCAGCCGACCTGGTGGGCTCGCTGCGACCGGTGAACCACGACCGGGCCGGCACCCGCCGCCGCGCCGGCCGGGCCGCGGCGCCCGCCCGCGCCCGGGGCACCACCCACTCCCCGGCACCGCGCGAGGCCAGGGCACGCCGGGCAGCGGGGGAGCGGGCCGGCGGCCGGCGGCGGCACCCCGTGTTGTTCCCGGTGCTCGCGGGCGTCGGTCTGGTGATCGTCGCCATCGCCGCGCTCCTGCTGGCCCATGACTCCGGGTCGGACGCCACCCGTCAACCCGTGCCCACCGGGAGCACCGCCCGCGCGGACCCGACCGCGAGCCCCGTCAGCGGGCAGACCCCGGAACAGGTGTGGCGAGCCGTGCTCGACGAGCTCAACGCCGCCCGCAGCAAGGCCTTCGAGCGGGCGGACGAGACCGCCCTCGACCTCGCGGACGCGCCCGGCAGCGCCGTCCTGGAGTCGGACCGGGCATCGATCCGGGAAATGGTCCGGCGACGCGGGCGCTCCACGCCGGTGCGGATCGAGATCGTCGACGTCGTGGTTCGTGAGGAGGAAGCCGACCGGGTGGTCCTACGGGTCACCGAGATCGTGGGGGCCTACGACTTCGTCGGCGAGGCGGGCGATGTGCTGGCCCAACAGCCGGCCAGCCCGCCGGAGACGAAGGATCTCACCCTGTGGCGGACCGAGGCGGGCTGGCGGCAGGCCGAGAGCGTCAAGACGGCCCCCAGCTGAGCGAGCGGCCGGACCCGGCGGCCCGGTTCAGGCGTCGCGGTGCACGGCATCGGCCAGTGCCGTGGCGAGGTCGGAGTGGTTGAACCGGAACCCGGCGTCGACCAGCGTGGCCGGCGCGAGCCGCTGGGAGGCGAGTGGTCCCTCGTCGGCGAACTCGCCCAGGGCCAGGCGTAGTGCGAAGCGCGGTACCTGGGCGAAGGCCGGGCGCTGTAGCGTCCGCGCCAGCGCCGACGTGAACTCCGCGTTCGTCACCGGGGTGGGCGCCACCAGGTTGACCGGCCCGCGTACTCCGTCGGCCTCCAGGAGGAAGCACAGCGCGTCGACGGTGTCGGCCAGGCTGATCCAGCTGAGCCACTGGCGCCCCGAGCCCAGCCGGCCGCCGGCTCCGCGCCGGAAGATCGGGAGCAGCCGTTGGAGGGTCCCACCGCGCCCGGAGAGGACGATGCCGGTGCGCACCCGGACGACCCGGATGCCGGCCTCCTGCGCCGCTGTGGTCGCGTTCTCCCAGTCACGGGCGAGCTCGGCGAGGAAGCCGGTGCCGGGCGGGGCCGTCTCGTCCAGCGCGGCGCCGGCCGAGCCGGCGTTCGTGCCGTACCAGCCGATGGCGCTGCCGGAGAGCAGGACCCGCGGGCGCGGGTCGAGGCCGGCGAGGGCCTCGGCGAGCAGGCGGGTGCCGTCGATGCGGCTGCTCCGAAGGGTCTGCTTGTAGGCGGCGGTCCACCGGTGGTCGCCGATGCCGGCGCCGGCCAGGTTCACGACGCCGTCCACGCCGGCCAGGGCGGCGGCGTCCAGCGTGCCGGCCGCCGGGTCCCAGCGGATCTCGGACGGGTCGCGCGGCGGGCGCCGGACGAGGGTGACGACCTCGTGGCCGTCCCCGCGCAGCGCGGGCAGCAACGCCGAACCGATCAGCCCGGACGAGCCGGTGACGGCGACCTTCATGCGTCCGGGACCCCCATCCGACCCTCCTGGACCTGGAGTCCGTGGCACGGCGACCCCGGGGCCCGGACGTCACCCTAGCCGGCCGCGGCCACCTGCGCCGCCGGACCGCGCCGGCCGCCGGACCGGGCAGGCGGGGCGGACGGGTCGGCCGGGTTTCGGGCGCCGGCGCGGCACGTTCTCCCGCACCAGGCCCGGCGTGTCTCCCCGCGAACGACAGCGGCGGCCGGGTGGGCCCGTGGACCCGCCCGACCGCCGCCGGCCCTGCCTGCCTGCCTTGCTGGTGCCTACAGCGCCGAACTCGTGGCTACAGCCCGAGCTCGGCCTCGAAGGCGCCTTCCTCGAGACGGCTGGCGATCGCGGTGAGGAACCGGGCCGCGTCGGCGCCATCCACGATCCGGTGGTCGTAGGTGAGGGCCAGGTAGACCTTCGACCGGATGGCGATCACCTCGCCGAGCTCGGGATCGGTGACGACGGCCGGGCGCTTCACGACCGACCCGGTGCCCAGGATCGCCACCTGCGGCTGGTTGATGATCGGGGTGTCGAACAGGGCGCCGCGGCTGCCGGTGTTGGTCAGCGTGAAAGTGCCGCCGCCCAGGTCGTCCGGGGACACCTGGTTGGCGCGGGTCCGCGCGGCCAGCTCGTCGATCTTGCGGGCCATCCCGCTGAGGTTCAGGTCGCTGGCGTTGTGGATCACCGGGACGACCAGGCCACGGTCGGTGTCGACGGCGATGCCGAGGTTCTCCGAGTCGTGGTAGGTGACCGTGCCCGCCTCCAGGTCGATGCTGGAGTTGATCCCCGGGTGCTCGCGCAGTGCCTCGCACGCGGCCACCGCGAAGAACGGCAGGAACGACAGCTTCACGCCCTCGCGGGCCTGGAAGTTCGCCTTGGCCCGCTCGCGCAGCTTCGCGATCCGCGTGACGTCGGCCTCCACGACGGTGGTGAGCTGCGCGCTGACCTGCAGCGACTCGACCATCCGACGGGCGACCAGCGAGCGCAGCCGGGTCAGCTTCTCGGTGCGGCCACGGGGCGCGGTGGACGCGGTCGGCGCGGCGGCGGGAGCCGGCCGGGCGGCCGCGGGCGCCGTGGGCGCCTGCGCCGGGGCGGGAGCGGCCGGCACAGCCGGAGCGGCGGGGGCGCTGGGAGCCGCGGCCGGCGCGGAGCCGCGGGACTTCGCCGCGTCCTGGATGTCCTGCTTGGTGATGCGTCCACCCGGGCCGCTGCCGGTGACCGAGCCGAGGTCGACGCCCAGCTCCGCGGCCATCTTGCGGACCAGCGGCGTCACGTACCGGCCGAGACCGTCGGCGGCGGCGTCCGGGGCGGCGACCGGGGCCTGCGCGGGCACCGGCGTGACGGGAGCCGGCGGCGGAGGCGGTGCCGCCGCGGGAGCGGGCGCCGGCGCCGGCGCCGGCGGAGCGGGGGGAGCAGGCGGCGGGGGCGGCGCGGCGGCGGCGGGTGCCGGCGGAGGCTCCGGGGCCGCGGCGGGGGCCTCGGCGGGCGCGGCCGCCGCGCCGGCACCCGCGGCGCCGTCCTCGATGACAGCCAGCTCGACGCCGACCTCGACGGTCTCGTCCTCGGCGACCTTGATCGAGCCGAGCACGCCGGAGGCCGGCGCGGGGATCTCGGTGTCGACCTTGTCGGTGCTGACCTCGAGGAGCGGCTCGTCGGCCTCGACCCGCTCGCCTTCCTTCTTCAGCCAGCGGGTGACCGTCCCCTCGGAGACGCTCTCCCCGAGGCGGGGCATCGTGACGGATACTGACATGCTGACAACGACTCCTTCGTCGCGCCCGGCGCCCTCCCCACCACACCCGGTCGGGCCGGGCGGGGCGGACGCGGGCACCGCGGGCTAGCTGTGGACGTGCCTAGCTGTGGACGTGCAGTGGCTTGCCGGCGAGAGCGAGGTGCGCCTCGCCGAGCGCCTCGGAGAGGGTCGGGTGCGGGTGGAGGAGCTGGGCCACGTCGGCGGGGTATGCCTCCCAGTTGGTGATGAGCTGGGCCTCGGCGATGAGCTCGCCGACCCGGTCGCCCACCATGTGGACGCCGACGACCGGGCCGTCCGCAGCCGAGACCACGGTCACCGCGCCCGCGGAGCGCAGGATCCGTGCCTTTCCGTTGCCCGCCAGGTGGTACGTGGCGGTGTTGATCTCCCCGTGGCGTTCCCGGGCGGCGGCCGCGGTCAGACCCACGGACGCCACCTCGGGATGGGAGTAGGTGACCCGCGGGACGTTGTCGTAGTCGACCGGTACCGGGTCGAGCCCGGCGAGCAGCTCGGCCGCGAGGATGCCCTCGGCGAACGCGACGTGGGCCAGTTGTGGCCCGGGCCGGACGTCCCCGAGGGCCGAGACCGTGGGGATGTTCGTCCGCAGGTGCGTGTCGACGAGGACATGGCCGCGGTCCGTCGAGACGCCGACCTCGTCCAGGCCGAGGCCGGCGGAAACCGGGCCGCGCCCGACCGCGACGAGCAGGAGCTCGGCGTCGACGGTGGACCCGTCCTCCAGGACGACGGTCACGCCCTGGTCGGTGGTCTTCGCGCCCGCGAGAGGCACCCCGAGGCGCAGGGCGATGCCCCGGGCGCGGAACGCGCGTTCGAGCAGCTTCGAGCTGGCCTCGTCCTCGGCCGGGACGAGATGGCCCAGCGCCTCGACGATGGTCACCTCGGCGCCGAACGAACGCCAGACCGACGCGAACTCGCAGCCGATCGCCCCGCCGCCGAGCACCACCACCGACCCCGGGACGTGCTCCAGCGCCAGCGCGTCCCCGCTGTCGATGACCGTCCGGTGGTCGAGGTCGAGGCCGGGCAGCGTTCGCGCGGCCGAGCCGGTGGCGAGCAGCACGTGCCGGGCCTCGACCACCCGGTCGCCGACGGTCACCGCGGTCGGGGACACCAGCCGGCCGGTGCCCGTGACGACCTCGATGCCCCGGGCCCGGACCAGTCCGCTCAGGCCCTTGTACAGGCCGTCGACCACCGAGTCGCGGTATGCGCCGACCCCGGCCATGTCGATGCCGTCCAGGGTGGCCCGGATGCCGAAGGTCTCGCTGGCGGCGACGGTGTCGACGACCTCCGCCGCGTGCAGCAGCGCCTTCGTCGGGATGCAGCCGCGGTGCAGGCAGGTGCCGCCGAGCTTGTCCTTCTCGATCAGGACGACCCGCAGGCCGAGCTCGGCGGCGCGCAGCGCGGCGGCGTACCCGCCGCTGCCACCCCCGAGGACGACCAGGTCGACGGGACCGGCCGCTGTGTCCGCCACGCGAGGGGTCCCTTCTTCGTCGACTTGCGGACGGGTGGGGTCACGGCCTGGCGGCGGGGAGGAGCGTGGTCGTCGTCCAGGCCGGTGAGCCCCGCCGGGGCGGCACCCGACCGCGGGACGGGCGTCCCGCCGGGTGACACGCTCCGGCCCGCCCAGTCTTTCACGACGAGGCGGTTGGACTGGACAGACTGCGCCGACTGTGCCGCATCACGCGACGTCCGTTCGTGTCACCCGGCCTCTCACCCGGCCTCTCGCGCGGCGGCGCGCGGCGGTGGCGCCGCACGTCACGGGGTGGTGGCGGCCCTGTCCTCGGCGAGCTGGACGAGGGTGCGCACGATGGCCCCGGTACCGCCTCTGGGCGTGTAGCCGTAGGGCTCGCCGCCGTTCCAGGACGGGCCGGCGATGTCGACGTGCGCCCAGGGGATCTCCTCGGGCACGAAGGCGGCGAGGAAGTGGGCGGCGAGCAGCATGCCCGCGTCGCGGTTCCCGCCCGGCGCCACGTTCGCCAGGTCGGCGACCACCGAGTCGAGGCTCTTGCGCAGCTCCGGCGGCATCGGCATCGGCCATACCGTCTCGCCGGCGCGCCCGGCGGCGGCGACCACCGCGTCGGTCGCCTCGGAGCGGCCCATCACCCCGCTCGTGCGGGTGCCCAGCGCGACGATCTGCGCGCCGGTGAGGGTGGCGACGTCAACGACGAGCGCCGGAGTGTCCTCGGACGCGCGGGCCAGCGCGTCGCCGAGCACGAGCCGCCCCTCGGCGTCGGTGTTGAGCACCTCGACCCGCTTGCCGCCGCGCAGCGTGATCACGTCGGAGGGCCGGATGGCGTCGCCGGAGGGCATGTTCTCCGCGCACGGCATCCAGCCGGTCACGTTGAGCGCCAGGCCCAGCCGTGCGGCCGCGACGACGGCCGCGAGCACGGAGGCCGCGCCGGCCATGTCGCTCTTCATCCACTCCATGGACACCGGCGGCTTCAGCGACAGGCCGCCGGAGTCGAACGTGATGCCCTTGCCCACCAGGGCGAGGTCGGTGCCGGCCGGCTCGCCCCTGGCCGCCCCGGTGCCGGCGGCACCCTGGTAGCGCAGCCGGATCAGCCGCGGCGGGTTGGCCGAGCCCTGGCCGACACCGAGCAGGCCTCCGTAGCCGCCCTCGGCGAGCGCCTCCTCGTCGAGCACCGTCACCTCGACGCCGGCCGCGTCGCCACGCTCCACCGCGATCTCGGCCAGCCGGGCCGGCGAGAGGTGGCTCGGCGGGGTGTTCACCAGGTCCCGCACCAGCGTGACGGCCTCACCGATGATCGTCGCACGCTCCAGTGCGGCCTCGGCCGCCGCCAGGTCGGACGGGTCCTCGACCGTCAGGACCAGCTCGCGCACGGGTGCAGGCCCGTTCGGCGAGGTGCGCAGGCTGTCGAACGCGTAGGCGCCCAGCAGCGAGCCCTCGGCCGCCGCGCGCAGCGTGGACGCGGTGGGCCGCCCGGTGGCGAGCGCGAGCGTCGAGGCGACCCGGGCGGTGCCGGCGAGCGCGCGGACGGCGGCGCCGGCCGCGCGGCGCAGCGTCTCGGTGTCGGTGTCGGCGCTGGCACCGCCCGCTTCCTCACCCGCTCCGGCGGTACCGGCGGTGAACGCGGCGTGCTCCCCGACGCCGACCGCGAGCACGGTCGGGGCCTTCAGCGTCCCGAGCGTGGCGAAGCGGACGATGTCGCCGGTGGCTCCGGTCGCGCCGAGGTCGGAGAGGATCCGGGCCAGCCGGCCGCCGAGCGCCGCGTCGAGGGCGCCGGTCCCGCCGAGGGGCACCGGACCGTCGTCGCCCTTGGCCATTCCGATCACGACGGCGTCGACGTCGAGGTCGGTGAGGGCTGCGGAGGCGGCAGAGGTGACGGTCATGCTTCGAGCGTATTGGGCCCCGGGACCTGTGGCCTGGTGTGGCACCGAGGCGGTGGGCTGCCGGTGGCCGGAGGGGACAGCGGGAAATCGCCCCGTCACCGCGCCGTCATCCCGCCGGCCCGTGGCCACGTGGTCCCGTCCGGGCCGCCGCCGGCGTGCCGAAGTGACGTCCCGGGCGGCTACGCTGCCGGTATGGGAGAGCTGCGTCGGTCCCCGCTGCACGAACGGCACGTCGAGCTGGGCGCCAAGACGGCCGCCTTCGGCGGGTGGGAGATGCCGATCGAGTACGCCGGCCGGGGCGTGCTCGCCGAGCACGCGGCCGTCCGCGGCGCGGTGGGGATCTTCGACGTCAGCCACCTGGGCAAGGCCCGGGTCGCCGGCCCCGGCGCGGCCGAGTTCGTCAACACCTGCCTGACCAACGACCTGAGGCGGGTCGGCCCCGGCCAGGCGCAGTACACGCTGTGCTGCGACGAGACCGGCGGCGTCGTCGACGACCTGATCGCTTACTACTACGCCGCCGACAACGTGTTCCTCGTGCCCAACGCGGCCAACACCGCCGAGGTCGTCCGGCGGCTCGCCGCGCAGGCGCCCGCCGGCGTCGCCGTCACCGACCTGCACACCGAGTTCGCGGTGCTCGCGGTGCAGGGCCCCGCCGCGCCGGAGGTGCTGCGCAAGCTCGGCCTGCCCGCCGACGGTGCCTACATGAGCTTCGCCGACGCCGAGTGGAAGGGGCGGCCCGTCATCGTCTGCCGCTCCGGCTACACCGGCGAGGCGGGCTTCGAGCTCCTGCCGCGCTGGGCGGACGCGGTGCCGTTCTGGGACGAGCTGCTGACGGTGGTGACCGGCCTCGGTGGCCTGCCGTGTGGCCTCGGCGCCCGGGACACCCTGCGCACCGAGATGGGCTACCCGCTGCACGGCCAGGATCTCTCCCTGTCCATCAGCCCGGTGCAGGCCCGGTCGGGGTGGGCCGTCGGCTGGGACAAGCCGGCGTTCTGGGGCCGCGAGGCGCTGCTCGCCGAGCGCGCGGCGGGCCCGGCGCGGTCACTGTGGGGGCTGCGCTCGAACGACCGCGGCATCCCGCGCCCGCACATGCGGGTGAGCGGCCCGGACGGTGCCGAGCTCGGCGAGGTCACCAGCGGCACGTTCTCCCCGACCCTGCGGCAGGGCATCGGCCTTGCCCTGCTCGACCGCTCCGTGACCGCCGGCGACGAGGTGGCCGTGGACGTGCGCGGCCGCGTCTCGACGATGACGGTCGTCCGCCCGCCGTTCGTCTCCGCCTCTCCCCGATGACGCCGGCGGGCCGCGCCGACGCGAGCCGCCGGGCGGCCGGACTCCCGGGCGCCCGGCGGCCCGCCTCAGCGGGTGACGAGCGGTGTCAGCCGGTCACGCGTTCCGGCTCGGCGAAGTCCAGCAGGGCGGCGCGGTCCTCGCGCAGGACGAATCCGGCCTCGACGGTCTTGTCGGCGCTGGTGCCGTAACGCTGCTGGTAGGCCGCGCGGGTCGGGTACAGCTCGGCGACGCGGTCGGCGGGAAGTGGCGTGGTCGAGCCGAGCAGCAGGCAGATCGTCGACAGCTTCGGCCCGGGATCACCCGAGAGCACGTCGATGGGAACGTCGACGGGCGGTGTGCGGACACCACCGAGGGCGATGCCGTCCGCGTCACGGCGCACGCCCGGCAGCAGGCCTTCCGTCAGCTCGACGCGCGGCCCGGTGACCGGTGCCCGGCCGGTCTCCAGCCAGTCGGTGAGCCCCCGCAGGGCAGCCTTCGCGACCAGGTGCAGGGGACCGTTGTTGATCGGGACGCCGCAGTCGATCGAGGCCGCGTTGGCGCCGAGCAGGTGCGCGTCGGCGTGTGAGGTGCCGGCGACCTCCCACAGCCGGAAGCGGTCGCTGTCGGGCTGCCGGGCCTTGCTGGAGTTGAGGATGCCGGTCAGGTCCGACTCGGTCTGCACGTCGAACACGGGTGCCGTCTGGTCGGTGCGGAACGTCGTCGGGGAGCTGAGCAGCGCGCCGGTGAGGTCCGCCCCCTGGCCGGGCCCGACCAGGGGCAGCGCGGAGGCGCCCCGGCTGTGCACGTAGAAGCCGTCGAAGGCGGCGGTGATCGGCTGGACGCCGTTGTAGTACGTGACCATCGCGAACGCCGACTGGGACTCGCCCGCGGCGACCAGCCGCCGCGGCTGCAGGCCGTCGAGCGCGGCGCCGGCCCGGAGGCCGCGGGCGACCTGGGACAGGATGTCGAACGAGAACCCGTCGCCGGGGTGCGCCAGCGAGCCGTACCGGGCCGGATCGATCGCCTTCAGTCCCTTGCCGGCGAGCTCCGAGCCGGGGCCGGGGGCCTGCACGAGAACCTGGCCGCCGATCACGCCGATCTGCTGCGCGGACACGCCGACCCAGACATGGCCCTGCCGGGTGATCTCCTCGTGCAGGTTGGCCCACTCGGGGTCGGCGTCCACCCCGCCGCTGACGTTCAGCCATTCGACGATCACAGTGCCGCTGAACTCCGCGGCCTGAGCCGGCCGGCGTACGAGGACCCGGGTGCGGTACGAGGCGCTCCCGTCGGGTTCGAACGTCCATCGGCCGTCCTGGGGGAGCCCGCCCACGGCGCGGTAGGACGACGCCGTCCCGGCCGCCGCGTACTCGTGCTCGACGTAGCCGGCCTGGGCCAGGTCCACCGTGACGGCGGCGCCGATGAACGGGCCGTTCCCACCGGTCAGCTCCTGCGACAGGTCGGCCGCGATGTCAGGCGGAGGTCCGCCCGGGCCGCCGCCCGGCACGGTCCAGCAGGCCGGTAACGCCAGCAGCGCGAGGCCCGTGAGCACCACCGCCATCGGCGCGCGCGCCGCGCGCCGCCGGGAGGGCGGCCCGCTCCCGGCCCCGACTGCGTTGGGGATCGGTTCCCGAACATGGCTGGGACGGAGTCTCACAGGTCCTCCTCGGCCCGCGCCCGGTACTCTGCGCGGCGATGCTCGCCGACTGTGCGTCGGTGGTGGCGACCAGTGAGTCACGCAGGGGCCACGGCGGACAACGCTTCGCGAGTGGTACCGCGAGGCGCGAATCCTGCTGGGCGGGCCCCGAAAGGTCCTCCGGGAGTCAGGGCACCGATATCTACCGGTGGGTAACTTCGGGTCCGGTTCCGCGGCCGCCCGATCCGGATGATCGCTACGGGCTTTCGTCGCACTGGCACCAAGGTGCCGACCAGCTGCGGGCCGCGGCACAAGTCCGCGGAACTCCACCCGGCCGTGATGCTGAGCTACGTCCGACTTGGTACTAGTCGAGGCCGAGGGAGCGCAGGACCGGATTCGGGATAGTCGACGCCATCGTCAGCAGGGTCACCATGGACGTGATCTCGATCGTGGCGCCGAGGGTGTCCCCCGTGATGCCGCCGAAGCGGCGCACCAGCCAGCGCCGTAGCGCGGTGGAGACGGCGACCCCCACGGCGACGGCGATGATCGCGCGGACGGCCCGGCCGGTGTCGCCGCCGTCGTAGTCGAGCCGGCCGGCCAGTCCCGCGACGACGAGGACGCCCACCGTGGCCAGCACCGCGTCCCGGCGCCGCACGGAGCCGGCGACCAGGGCGCCGAGCCCGTCCGGTCGGGCGGAGGGGATGCCCTCGACGCAGGACAGCGTGGCCGCGAGGCGGCCGGCCATCGCCGCGACGAGGATCGAGACGGTCCCCCGGTGGGCGGTGATCGCGACGCTGAGCGCGCTCACCTGGACGAGGACGACGAACAGGACGGTGATCGCCCCGAACGCGCCGATCGTCGACTCCCGCATCACGGCCAGCGCCCGCTCCCGCCCGCCGCGGACGCCGAACGCGTCCCCCACGTCGGCCAGGCCGTCGAGGTGCAGGCCGCGGGTGAGCAGGGCCAGCAGCGCCACCCCGAGCACGGCGGGCAGCATGGTCTGGGGGCGCTCGTGCGGGACCTTCGTGACGATGCGCGTCGTCACCACCAGCAGCGCGCTGACGAATCCGAGCACCAGGCCGACCAGCGGGGCGAGGGCCATGGCGCGCCCGGCGACCGTCCGGTCCAGGCGTTCCGGGCCGCGGACGGGCAACACGGTGAGCAGGGTGAAGGCCGCGCGCGCCTCGATCATCAGACGGTCACGGCGCGCTGCCGGCAGTGCCGCCCGCGCCCGGCCCATCGGCGCCCGGCCTGTCAGCGGCCGGTTCGGCAGGTGTGGGCCCGGTCTGGGTGGAGTCCGGCGTGATCAGGCCGAGCATCCCCAGGTCGAGTCCGGGCATGCCGGAACCGGTCGGCCCGGGGGCGGCCGGGTCGACCGCGGGCGGCTCGTAGCTGGCGGGGGCCCCTGGCTCGGGGTCACCCGGCTCGGTGTCTGTGGTGTCGGCGGTGTCGGGCGCGGCCGGCTCTTTGGCGCTCACCCCGGCCTGGTCGAACGTCGCCATCTCGGCCAGCGTGGCCTGCGCGGCCGTCAGCATCGGGACGGCCAGCAGCGCGCCGGTGCCCTCCCCGAGCCGCAGGCCGGCGTCCAGGAGCGGCTCCAGCCCGAGGTGGTCGAGGACGAGGCGCTGCGCCGGCTCGGTGGAACGGGTCCCCGCCACCCACCACCGCTTCGCCCCGGGCGCGATCATCTCGGCGGCCAGCGCCGCCGCGCAGACGATCACGCCGTCGAGCACGACGGGCGTGCGCCGCACCCCGGCCTGGACGAGGAGGCCGGCGAGCGCGGCGAGATCCGCCCCACCGGCGACCCGCAGAACGGAGCGCGCGTTGCCGGCGTACGGCCGGGCGCGGCGCATCGCGTCCCGGATCGCGGCCGTCTTGAGCATCCAGCGCTCGTCGTCGATGCCGGTGCCGCGGCCGACGACCTCGATCGGCTCGCGGTCGAGCAGCGTGCCCACCACGGCGGCGGCGGGCGTGGTGTTGCCGATGCCCATCTCGCCGGGGACGAGCAGGTCGGCGCCGGCGTCGATCTCCTCGTCGGCGATCAGCCGGCCGACGGCGAAGGCGGCGTCGACCTCGGCGGCGGTGAGTGCGTCGGTCCGGTCGATCCGCCCGCTCCCGCGCCGGACCCGGTACCGCTCGGGAGACGCGCTGCCGTCCGCCCCGCCCGCCGTGGTGGGCACGGGGGTGTCGACGGCGACGTCCACCACCCGCACCGACGCGCCGACCTGGCGGGCCAGCACGTTGACGGCCGCGCCGCCGGCGGCGAAGTTCGCGACCATCTGCGCGGTCACCTCGGACGGGAACGCGGACACGCCGGCCGTGGCGATGCCGTGGTCCCCGGCGATGACCACCACCCGGACCCGGCGCAACGGCCGCGGCGGGCAGGTGCCCTGCGCGCCGGCGATCCAGACCGACAGGTCCTCGAGGCGGCCCAGGGCGCCCGGCGGTTTGGTGAGCAGGCCCTGCCGGTGGCGCGCGGCCGTCATGGCCTCGTGGTCGAGGTCGGGGACGACCGGTACGGCGTCCGGCGCGAGCGCGGGCGCGGCGGCGGGTTCGGCGGCCGGGGTGATGTCCACTGGTCCTTATTACCTGATCGACGGAGTTCTTCCGGCACCCGCGTGGTTTCGGGTGACGACCGGCGCCGACCTGGGCGGCGTCGGCGAAGCGTCTGCGCGCCCTGCCGGAGGTGATCCGGTAATTTGCCGGATGTGTCTGTGCCGGAGGGGCTGCCGTCCGAACCGCCCGGCAGCCTCGCCGTGCCCGCCGCGCCGGACGTGGTGGCGGGGGGTCGGGTCGAGCTGCGGGGCGAGTCCGGGATGTGGCCCGCGGGGGTGGTCGCCCCGTGGGCGGGCGACCCGCGCGGCCCGGACCGTCGCCGGGTGATCTTCCTCAGCCACACCGCCGAGCTGCGGCGTTTCCCGCGGGACCGGTCGTTCGTGGCCGCCGCCGAGCGCGCCGTCGCGCTGGCCGGTGACCGTGTCGTCGACATGGAGTACTTCGGCGCGCGCGCCGACAACCCGGCCGAGTTCTGCGTCCGGCAGGTCCAGGAGAGCGACGTCTACATCGGTCTCATCGGGTTCCGCTACGGGTCGCCCGTCCGGGAGCTGCCGCACCTTTCCTACACCGAGCTCGAGTTCCAGGCGGCCACCGAGGCGGGCATGCCCCGCCTGGTGTTCCTCCTCGAGGACGACGCGGAGGTCCCCTTCCGCGAGTTCGTCGACCCCGCCTACGGCGAGCGGCAGGAGGCCTTCCGGGCGCGGCTGCGGGACGGCGGCACCATCGTCGCCGGGTTCCGGGACGGCCGGCTGGAGACCGCCGTGCTCGACGCCCTGGTCAAGCTGCGGGACAGCGAGCGGCGGGCGACCCGCACGCTGCCCGGGTTCGGCGACGTCCCCCCGGCCCCCCCGGGCCCGCGGCCCGTCCTCGTCCCGGGTCTGGGCCCTGGCGGTGGATGGCTGCGCCGCCCCTGGATGGTGCCGGCCGTCCGGGGGCTGGTGGAGCGCCCGGAGCTCACCGAGGCCGTGCTGCGCCGGCTGCTGCCGCCCGCGAGCGCCCCGGACGCCGCGGCCCCCTCGGACCCCCCGGTCGGCGCCGAGGTCGTCCCGCGCCCCGTCGTGCTCGCGGGCGCCGGCGGCTTCGGAAAGACGACGCTGGCCGCGGCCGTGTGCGGCAGCACGCGGATCGCCCGCCGGTTCGGCGGCGGGGTGCTGTGGGTGACCCTCGGCGAGTCGCTGGCCGGGGCGCACCTGGCCGACCGGATCAACGACCTGAGCGAGGCGCTGTCCGGGGTCCGCCCGACGCTGTCGGACCCCGAGCAGGCCGGGTTCCGCCTCGGTGAGCTGCTCGGCGCCGAGCCCCGGCTGCTCGTCCTGGACGACGTGTGGCGGCGCGCCCAGCTGCGCCCGTTCCTGCAGGGCGGGCCGGGCTGCGTCCGCCTGATCACCACGCGGATGCGCGGCCTGCCGCCGGACGCCGACGTCGTCCAGGTGCCCGCGATGGCCGACGGCGAGGCGGTCAGCCTGCTGACCAGGGATGTCCCCGCGCCGCTGCCCGACGCCGTCCTGCGCCGGCTGCTGGTGGTCACCGGCCGCTGGCCGGTGCTGCTCGCGCTGGTCAACCGGGCGGTCGTCCGCCAGACCCGGGACGGCATGTCGGTGCCCCGCGCGGCCGAGCGGGTGCTGCGCCGGCTGGAGCGGCGCGGCCCGACCGCACTGGACGTCAGCCGGGTCGAGGAACGGACGCTCGCCGTCGAGGCGACGCTGTCGGCGAGCCTGGGCCTGCTCACCGGCGACCGGCTCGACCAGTACCTCGAGCTGGCCGTCTTCGGCGAGGACGTGGAGATCCCGCGGGACGTCCTGGAGGCCTACTGGGCGGCGACCGGCGATCTCGACCCCGACGAGGTCGACGACCTGTGCCAGGAGTTCGCCGACCTTTCCCTCGTTGTGGCCTACCGGCGGGACCCGCCGTCGCTGGTGCTGCAGGACGTCCTGCGGACCTACCTGCGGGCCCGGGTCGGGGCGGAGCGCCTGCGCGAGCTGGACGGCGTCCTGTGCGACGCGCTCGCCGGCATGATCACCGGCGGCGCTGGCGGTGCTGACGACCCGGCCGGTGCTGACGACCCGGGCGGCCGCGGCGGCCCTGACGGCCCCGCCAGCCCGGCCGGCGGGTCCGAGCCGGCCGGCGGGGTGCGTGCCCCGTGGTGGACGGCGCCGGAGCGGGCCGGCTACCTCTGGGAGCATCTCGCCCGGCACCTGGCCGGCGCCGGCCGGCACGACGAGCTCGCCGCGCTGCTCGGGGACCTGCGCTGGACAATCGGGAAGCTCTCCGTCGCCCGGCTCGGGCCGGTGGCGGTCGAGGCCGACCTGGCCGTCGCCGGCAGGGTGCGGCCGGACGACCCGGTGCTGCCCGCGCTGAGCCGGGCGCTCGGGCAGAACGCGCACCTGCTCGGCCCCACCGAGCCCGCAGAGGCGCTGGGCACGACCCTGCTGAGCCGGCTCGACGGCATCCGCGCGCTCGAACCGGCCCGCGCCGCGCTGGCCCGGCGGCTGAGCGGGCCACGGCTGGTCAACCGGTGGACGCTGCCCGACCAGCCGCACCCCGCGCTGCGCCGGGTGCTGGCCGGCCACCACCGCCAGGTCCTCGCGCTGGCCGTCGCCCCGGACGGGTCGTGGCTGGCCTCCGCAGGCATGGACGGCACCGTCCGCACCTGGACGGTCGGCGCGGGCACGGCGCGCTCGGTGCTCACCGGCCACGTCGGCCAGGTGTTCGGCGTCGCGGCCGCGCCCGGCAGCGGCTGGCTCGTCTCGGCCGGCGAGGACGGCACCGCCCGGATCTGGGACGTCCCCGGCGACGATGTCCGTGGTGACGACGTCCGTGGCGACGACGTCCGCGGCGACCTGGACGACCCCGAGCCGGGTGATCCCGGCGACACCGGGGAGCGGGAGCGGCGGGGCCGGGATCCCGAGGGGGCCGACCCGGTGGCGCGACTCGTCCTGCGCGGGCACGACGGCCCGGTGAACGGCTGCGCGGTGACCGCCGACGGCACCGGTGTGATCACCGTCGGCGACGACGGCTCGTTGCGGACCTGGGACGCCACCACCGGCACGCCGAGGCTCGCGGTGCCGGTCACCGGCGGGCGGCTGCGCTGCTGCGCCACCGGGCCGGGCGGAGCCGTCGTCGCGACCGGCGGCGAGGACGGGACCATCCGGCTGCACGACCCGCTGACCGGCGAGATCCTCCGGCGGCTGGCCGGTCACGCCGGTCCGGTGCTTGCGCTGGCGTTCGGCCCGGACGGCTCCTGGCTGGTCTCGGCGGGCGAGGACGGCACGTTGCGTCGCTGGGACACCGCCGCCGGCCGCCAGACCGGGGTGCTCAGCGACGGCAGCCGCCCCGTACGGGCCTGCGCGGTCGCCCCGGACGGCTCCTACCTGGTGGCGCCGGCCGGGGACGCGATCTCCGTCCGGGATCTCCCCACCGGCGGCCAGCGGGCCGAGCTCACCGGGGCCACCGGGACGCGGGCCTGTGTCGTCGCCCCGGACGGCTCCTGGATCGCCTCCGCCGGGCGCTACGGCACGATCCGGGTCTGGAGCACCGGCAGCGACCTGCCGCGCCCGTCGACCGCGGGGCGCAACGAGGGGGCCCGCGGCTGCGCCGTCGTGGCCGGCGGCCTGGTGGTCTCCTCCAGCGACGACGGCACCGTCACGGCCTGGGACCCGGTCACCGGCGAGCCGGGCGCGGCGATGGCGGGCCTGCCCGGCCCGGCCCGCGGCTGCCGGGCCGGCCCCGGCGGGCGCTGGGTCGTGGTGTCGGCGCAGCCGACCGCGCTGCGGCTGTGGGAGCCCGCCACCGGCGTCGTCCGCGCCGTGCTGACCGCCGACGTGGCGATCCTCGGCTTCACCGTCTCCGCGGACGGCTCCTGGGCGGCCGGCGGCTGCGAGGACGGCTCGGTGCGGCTGTGGGACACCGAGTCCGGGGAGTGGATGGCCACCTTCGCCGGCCACGCCGAGGGGGTGCAGGCCTGCGTCGCCGGTCCGGACGGCATCTGGCTCGCCTCCGGCGGGGACGACGCCACCGTGCGGATCTGGGACGTGGCGACCCTCGAGCAGCGCGCCTCGCTGCCCGGCCACACCGACCCGGTGCTCGGGCTGACCACCGACCCGGCGGGCCGCGTCCTGGTCTCGACCGGCGCGGACCACACCGTGCGGGTCTGGGAAGTCGTGACCGGGCGGGCGCTGGCCGTCCTGCACGGTCACGCGCACACGGTGCGGGAGGCGAGCTTCTCCCCGGACGGCGCCTGGCTCGCGACGGTCGGCGGGGACGGGTCGGTGCGGGTCTGGGACCCGCTGACCTGGCAGTGCCGCACGATGATCCGGTTCGAAGGCGCGGCCCGCGGCTGCTGCTGGCTGCCGGACTCCACGGGCCTGGCCGTCGCCGGCTCGGCCGGCCTGTACCTCTACAGCTTCCTGCCGGACTGAGCGATCCGTCCCGACCGGCGTGGACGGACGTCTGGCCGTCGGGTGCGGGCCGTCG